>CAZLXD010000264.1:3169-4171 GCA_964563185.1 uncultured Chitinophaga sp. | reverse complement strand
TTCACCGTCATAGGGCTGGTTATGGGTGCCTTAGCCGGTTATGCCTACTACTACTTTGTAGGCTGCGCCAGCGGAACCTGCGCTATTACCAGCAGCCCCGTTAACAGCACCCTTTACGGTGCTATGATGGGCGGCATATTCCTGCACTCATTTGAAACAGAAAACAAAAATTAAAATCAATACTTATGAGCAACACAAGAACAGTTATAGATGTAAGAACCCCCGGAGAGTTTATGGGCGGCCATGTAGCCGGAAGCATAAACATACCTTTGCAGGAAATTCCGGAAAGGATGGAGGAAATTAAAAACCTGCCACAGCCGCTTGTACTTTGCTGCGCCAGCGGTAACCGCAGCGGGCAGGCAGCAGCCTATCTTCAAAACTTTGGAATTGACTGCACCAACGGAGGAAGTTGGTTTCAGGTAAATGCCAACTAAAAAACAAGCATGGAAAAGAAGGAAGAAACAACATGTTGCGTTACTACCTGCGGGTTGCCCCTGAATGCCAACTTTTGGGACAATCAGTATCAGAACAACGAAACCGGCTGGGATTTAAACGGAGTATCGCCCCCGCTGAAATCGTTTATTGATACGCTTACCGATAAGGCCATGCGTATTCTTATTCCAGGTTGCGGCAATGCCTACGAAGCGGAGTATTTGGTGCAGCAGGGCTTTACCAACGTTACACTTATTGATATTTCTTCTACCCTTGTTCAGCGCCTTAGCGAAAAGTTTCAGGGCAAACCCATCCGCATTTTACATGCCGATTTCTTTGAACACCACGAAACCTACGACCTTATACTGGAGCAAACTTTTTTCTGCGCCATTAACCCATCGTTGCGCGAGCGCTATGCGGCTAAAACATTTCATCTACTGAATAAAGGCGGGCGGGTAGCCGGGCTGCTGTTCAAGGTTATTTTCGAAAAAGCAGGCCCTCCCTTTGGCGGTAACCGCGAAGATTACGTAAACCTGTTTGAACCGCTTTATACATTAAAGCATTTCGACA
>CAZLXD010000264.1:0-3159 GCA_964563185.1 uncultured Chitinophaga sp. | reverse complement strand
GACACCTGCACTAACTCGGTTAAGCCGCGTATGGGCAGCGAGTTGTTTATTGAAATGGAAAAGAAAAACATACCGGCTGAATATATAAAGCTATACAGCTTAACAGGCATTACCTGTAGCGGTTGTATGACAAGCGTAAGCAGCCTTTTGCTGAAAGTGGAAGGAGTAACCTTTGTATCCATCAACACCGATTTTTCCGAAGTGCTGGTAGTAAGCAGCGCTCCGGTGGCACTTAGTAAACTGCGCGAAGCCATTGCCTACGATGCGAAGTATCAATTAACCGAATCAGACATATAAACAACACAAACAATGATAGAAACCATAAAGAAACTTTTTGGAGCAGGCACACCGGTAAACTACAACGAACTGATAAAACAGGGAGCGGTTATTGTAGATGTGCGCAGCAAAAGCGAATATCAGGACGGCCACATTAAAGGCTCGGTAAACATTCCGTTGCAAACACTGGAAGGCAACCTGAAAAAACTGAAAAAAGACAAGCCGGTTATTACCTGTTGTGCATCGGGTATGCGCAGTGCTTCAGCCAAAGGCATATTAAAGTCGAACGGGTTTAAAGAGGTTTATAACGGTGGCGGTTGGGTAAGTTTAAAAAACAAGATATGATACTTCGCCTGCCAACTCTTTTTATCATCTTTTTTGCGTGGTTATCGGTATCGGCACAAAGCAATCCTACCGTAATTATTGAACCGTACACCATCAGCAACCTTCCGGGCCTGCAGGCTTATGCCTATGGCAAACACGAAGGCAAGTGGATAATAATAGGCGGACGCATTGACGGGCTTCACAAAAGGCAGCCTTTTGCAGCTTTTGATGCAGCCGGCAACAACACTACTATTTATGTGGTAGATCCGAATACCCAGCAGGTATGGAATGCCGCGCTTACGGCATTGCCGCAAAGTTTGCAGGAGCAACTACAGTCCACTAACATGCAGTATATTCAGGCCGACACTGTTTTATACATCGTAGGCGGTTATGGCTACAGCGCCACTGCCAACAACCACATTACCTATCCGTACCTTACTGCGGTTAACCTGCCCGGTTTAACGGCTGCTATCATTAATGGCCAGTCTATTGCCGGTAATTTCCGGCAAACCACTCATCAGTTTCTGGCAGTAACCGGAGGGCATTTAGGAAGGCTGAACAACACTTACTATCTGGCTGTGGGCAACCGCTTTGACGGACGATACAATCCGATGGGCAACCCCACTTATACCCAAACCTACACCAACGCCATACGCAAGTTTACCATTAACGATAACGGCACTTCCTTATCCATAGCCAACATAGACAGCATGACCGATGCGCTGCAATTGCACCGCAGAGACTATAACATGGTGCCTCAGGTGTTCAGCGGCAATACTTTGGGCTACACTATTTTTTCCGGTGTGTTTCAAACCACTACCAACCTTCCTTTTTTAAACAGTGTTGACTTTACAGCCAATAACTACACTCCTAACAATAACTTCAGCCAGTATCTTAACCACTACCACTGCCCTAACTTCGGAGTATACGATTCGGCTGAAAATAAAATGCACTCCTTTTTCTTTGGCGGTATCAGTCAGTATCACGTTGACGGAACCGGTTTACAGGTGCAGGATAACAACGTGCCTTTTGTAAACACCATAGCGCGCGTAACCCGCTATAACAACGGCAGCATGACCGAAACTAAAATGGAGGAGGAAATGCCTGCCCTGTTGGGTTCGGCAGCAGAATTAATTCTGAGCGATGACTTGCCCATATACAACAATGAAGTGGTTCGCTTAAATGAATTACCCAACGACACCACTTTTATAGGCTACATATACGGAGGTATTGCCAGCACCGCTTCCAATGTTTTTTTCTCAAACGCCACTAACCCCAGCAGTGCCAGCAATACGGTTTTCAGGGTTTATCTGGTGCAGAAGAACAGCCCCACAGGAATTACCATTCCTGAAACAGAGTCTTTAAAGCTGCAGGTATATCCTAACCCGGTACGCAAAGGCAACCTGGCATTTACCATTATAGGAAAAATAGAAAACAATGCCACTGCTTACTTACAGAACATCAACGGGCAGATAATAGAGAAAGTGCTGCTAACCGATTTGAAGCGCGTGGGTAAACAGTATTACTTCAACAGCAACTTAAGCCCGGGCAATTACATTCTGTCAATTACATCGGGGCAGTTTTTAACAAGTGAAAGATTCATTAGCCAATAGAACATTAACTACCATGAAAAATATACTGAACGGTTGGACCATCCCCCGCATACTTTACACCTTTATCGGCCTTATGGTAATAGCCAATGCCATTATGGAGAAACAATACTGGGGAATAGCCTTAGGCGGCTACTTTGCCGCTATGGGTATTTTCAATTTTGGTTGTGCGGCAGGCGGCTGCTACACCGGCAACTGCAACACGGCACCGGTGCGCCAACCTAAAAACGATTTAAGCCAAATTGATTTTGAAGAAATAAAAAACAAGTAAATAACTATGGAATCCTCAAACAAACCTCAAACCTTTCAGGAGCTGATAAACTCCGACAAACCCGTACTGGTTGATTTTAGTGCCGAATGGTGCGGTCCCTGCAAAATGATGCACCCGATACTGCATGAACTTTCAGGCAAAATTGGCGACACTGCCCGAATCATTAAAATTGACGTGGACAAAAATCCGCAGGCTGCATCGGCCTATCAAATACAGGGGGTACCTACACTTATACTGTTTAAAAACGGGCAAATAAAGTGGCGTCAAAGCGGGGTGGTTCCGGCCGATTTTCTTAAGCAGGTTATTGACCAGCACTCTTAATGGATGGGCTGACGAAAAACAGCCCGGCAATCTTTTTCATCAGCATAAGTTTACACCTGTAACATGTGTGGCCAAGGAAATAAACTGTATAGCATAGTAGGAATGAAATGCCCTCGTTGCCACGAGGGCAAACTGTGGCGCACACCACTCTACAAACTAAAGTTTTACGACATGTACGAAAACTGCCCCGTGTGCGGTTTAAAGTACGAACAGGAACCCGGCTTTTGGTACGGAGCTATGTATATGGGCTATACGTTTAGTGCCGGAGCATTGCTGATAGTAATGTTGATTACACTGCTGGTTTTAAAATGGGATATTCCACAAATACTTACTGCCGTGGGCATTACCGCAGTTATC
>CAZLXD010000263.1:0-4221 GCA_964563185.1 uncultured Chitinophaga sp. | reverse complement strand
CTCCCTGGTTTCTATTGTGGTGGGAGTTCAGTTGTTTGTGGCGGGTTTCCTTGGCGAGTTAGTTTCGCGCAAAGCAGCCGACAGAAACCAATACGATATTGCTAAGAAGATAAATGTTACATAGCACACAGATGACACAGATTGTTACGATTTACACCGTTTTAAATCATCTTAGTTATCTTGTTCATCCGCGTTATCCGCGTGCCATTGTATTATGAAAGTGATTATTCTCGGTTCCGCACATCCTTTGCGTGGAGGCTTGGCTTCTTACAACGAAAGGCTGGCGCGCGAGTTTATCCGTCAGGGGCACAGCGTGCAGATATACACGTTCAGTTTACAATACCCCGGTTTTCTTTTTCCCGGCACCTCGCAATACAGCGATGCGCCTGCGCCCGATGACTTATACATTCATGTAAAAGTAAATTCGGTAAACCCGCTCAATTGGCTCAAAGTAGGAAAGGAAATTGCCGCCCTGAATGCCGACTTAATGATTGTAAAGTTCTGGCTGCCGTTTATGGGCCCGTGCTTAGGAACCATTGCACGTAGAGTAAAGAAGAACGGTAAAACGAAAGTCATCTCCATCATTGATAACATCATCCCTCACGAAAAGCGGATAGGCGATTTTGCCCTCGCAAAGTATTTCGTCAGCTCAGTAGATGGCTTTATTGCCATGAGCGATTCGGTGTTGGAAGATTTAAAGAAGTTCGACACGCAAAAGCCTAAACTATTTTCGCCACATCCATTGTTCGACAACTTTGGTGAAGCGGTAAACAAGGCCGATGCCTACGAAAAACTGGGGCTGGAGATTAATAACGAATACCTTCTGTTCTTCGGCTTCATCCGCGATTACAAGGGTTTGGATTTACTCCTCCACGCCATGGCCGATGAGCGGGTGCGCGCCCTGAATGTACGTCTTATTGTAGCGGGGGAATTTTATACCGATGCCAAACCTTATTGGGATTTAATTACCCAACTGAACATTGCCGATAAACTGGTTTTAAAAACCGACTTTATTCCCGATAACGAGGTGAAGTATTACTTCTGCGCAGCCGACATGGTAGTGCAGCCTTACAAACATGCTACCCAAAGCGGAGTAACGCAAATCTGCTATCATTTTGATAGGCCTATGCTGGTAACTAATGTAGGTGGCTTACCCGAAATTGTTCCGCACGGTAAAGTAGGTTATGTGGTAGAACCCGAACCCAAAGCCATTGCCGATGCCTTGGTTGATTTCTATAAAGACCACCGCGAGTTTGTAATGCGCGACAACATTAAACTGGAGAAAAAGAAATATGCCTGGAGCGAAATGCTGAACAGGATATGGGAGGTGATGAATTCTGTGAAGCGTTGATTTTGTTTTGAAGTTGCCGTGAACTGTAAACCGTAAACATTAAACTTGTCGCATGATTATTCGCAGTAAAGCTCCTTTGCGTCTTGGCTTGGCCGGTGGTGGAACCGATGTTTCTCCGTATTCAGATATTTACGGGGGCGCTATTCTCAACATTACTATCGGTATGTATGCCTATGCTACCATTAAGCCTTTAACCGGTAAAAAGGTGCGTATTAAGGCAATGGATAGAGGGGAAGAGATAATACTCGATTCAAAAAAGCAGTTAGCAATAAACGGACAATTGGATTTAGCCAAGGGGGTCTACAACCGTGTGGTTCGCGACTTTACAAAGAAACCTCTGGCGTTCGAACTGACTACTTATGTAGATGCGCCTCCAGGATCCGGGCTGGGTTCTTCCTCTACACTTGTAGTAGCTATTTTGGGTGCTTTTGTTGAATGGCTTAAGCTTCCTTTAGGCGAATACGACATTGCGCATTTAGCTTACCGCATTGAACGGGAAGATTTAGGAATGCATGGAGGAAAGCAGGACCAATATGCCGCCACTTTTGGCGGGGTAAATTACATGGAGTTTTACGACAATGATAAAGTGATTGTAAACCCGCTGCGCGTGCGCGATACCTGGATACACGAACTGGAGAATAACCTCATTCTGTTTTATACGGAAACATCCCGCTTATCTTCTGAGATTATTAAAAAGCAGAGTGAAAATGTTAAGCAGAAGAATAAAAAAAGTATTGAGGCCATGCATAGTCTTAAGGAGCAATCCGTTCGTATGAAAGAGGCGTTATTGAAAGGCGATGTTGACCGAATAGGGGAAATTCTTCACTACGGCTGGCAGCACAAAAAAGCCATGGCTGAAGGAATCAGTAATCCACAAATTGAAAATATATACAACACCGCCATCAAGGCAGGTGCTACAGGGGGTAAAATATCGGGTGCCGGTGGTGGCGGGTTTATGTTCTTTTATGCTCCTTACAACGCCAAGTTTAAGGTGGTAGATGCCTTGAATAAACTAGGCGGGCGTGTTATGCGCTACAACTTTACTCCGCATGGCTTAACCAGTTGGACGGTATAGTTTACCTCTGCCGAGTTTATTTATGTTTGCAACATGAGTAAAGTAAAGTCCATTATCGCCTCTTCAATAGAGGTAAAGCATAAAATACTTTCCGATGTTGCTATGCTGGAACGTATTGAGCAGGTAGCCGATTTAATTGCTGCGGCTTTCCGAAAAGGTCATCGCTTGTATTTGTGCGGTAATGGCGGCAGCGCAGCAGATGCACAACATTTAGCTGCTGAGTTCACCGGGCGGTTTTACTCCGATAGAGAACCACTACCGGCCGAGGCGTTACATGTAAATACTTCTTTCCTTACAGCCGTGGCCAACGATTATTCATACGACCAGATATACGAGCGTGCTGTAAAGGCACACGGAAGAAAGGGCGATGTTCTTATAGGCCTTTCTACCAGTGGAAATTCAAGGAATATTTTGCTTGCACAACAGGAGGCACAGCAGAGAGGGCTCATTGTTGTTTCTTTTACCGGTGAAGGTGGCGGAGGAATGAAGGACTGCTGCGATTATCTTTTTAATGTTCCCAGTAACGATACACCTCGTATACAGGAGAGCCACATTATGCTTGGCCATATTATTTGCCAATTGGTAGAGGAGAAACTGTTTTCTTAGAAAGTGTTGAAGATTACCGTTAAGTTCTGGAATCTAAAAATATGTTAACTTTGAAATACAAAGCACTTTAGCTATCTGTTTAGCGTTTAAAGCCAAACAAAATTTTAAAAACTATGGAAGTGGAAAATTCAACCTTCACCGAAAAAATGGTGAACAAAGTGCGCCAGTCGCCAACCATTCGCCTATTCATTGTTGGTGTTTTAATTCTTGTGTTACTTATTCCCGGCAGCATGATTCAAAGCCTTATATATGAAAGGCAGAGCAACCACGATAATGCCGTAAATGAGATAAGTGATAAGTGGGGCCGCGATCAAACTATTACAGGGCCTATCTTGGCTATCCCTTTTGAAGAACTTCACACAGATGATCGTGGTAAAGCTTACTCTGTAAGAACATATGCTTACTATCTGCCCGACAATTTGGAAATAAGCGGAAATATGAATTCGCAAAAACGCCACCGGGGGATATACGAGGCCGTGCTTTATGAAACTAAACTGCACATAAAAGGCGATTTCGCAAACGGCTTTATGAATGTAATGCCTGCCCTTCCTTCAAATGCCAACCTGGCTGAGGCAAAGCTGCTTTTGGGTATTTCAGACGTACGTGGTATTCGAAATAAAGTGGATGTTAAATGGGACAGCACAATGCTTAAGGCCGAGCCGGGTGTGGTGCAGGAAATTCTCTCAAGCGGAGTAAGTTTTCCGCTGAACGGTGTAAACTATGGCAACGGAGGAAGTTTTGAGTTTGATTTAGAATTGGCAGGCTCCCAGTCTATGTATTTTACCCCGGTAGGGAAGAATAATGTAATGAATATAACATCTAACTGGCCTTCCCCTTCATTTGATGGCGCCTTCCTTCCTACTAACCATGCAGAAGATAAGGCAGGGTTTAAGGCAGAATGGAGAGTGTTAGAGCTAAACCGGAATTTTGTGCAACACTGGAATGGTTCTAATGAGAAGTTGCATGGCTCCGACTTTGGAGTAAAAATGTGGATTGCTGCCGATGAATATCAAAAGGCACACCGCTCAGTTCGTTACTGCGTGTTGTTTATCTCACTTACGTTTATCTTCTATTTTATAATTGAATTGAAGTCGGGTATCAGTGTTCACCCGGTTCAGTATCTATTGATTGGCTTAGCCATCAGTATTTTTTACTTGTTGTTGCTGTCGCTTTCAGAGTGGCTGGGTTT
>CAZLXD010000262.1:0-4259 GCA_964563185.1 uncultured Chitinophaga sp. | reverse complement strand
CAGTTGGTTTAAACCAACTGCAAAGCAAAAGATAAGCGGAAAATAGTTGTTTTATCCGGGCTGAAGCCCGCTATTATGTATTGGCAACTTGAGTTAAATATTCGTTTTTATTTCAAAACAATTAAAATTTAATACTATGTCAAGTATAGATGTTATTCCTAAAAAAGACACCGACTTCGAAACCTTTCAGTCGGTATTTTATGCAGCAGTTAATACTAACCAGGTAGCCTGGGGGCTTCCCGCGGCAGATATTACTTCCATGGGCATTCAGCAGGGTTTTTGGGCTGCGGCCTGGCTCATTGCCAAAGACAAACAAAACTGCACCAGTGCACAGCGCAAGGCTAAAGACCTGGCTCGTGCCGATTACGAGGCGCTGATACGCCCGTTTATTCAAAAATGGATTTACCGCAATCCGTTAATGGACGATGCCGAGGTGGAGCAATGCGGGCTAAGGCCGCGCGACCGTATACGCACCAAAGTACCGGTGCCCGATGCTATTCCGTTGGTAGAGGTATTGCCGGGCAGCAGCAATACGTTTAAGGTTATTTTCCGTCAGCAGTTAAACGAGCCGGGCAGCACTAAGCGCGGCAAACCAAAAGGTGTGGCGTATTGCGAGTTTGTGTATGTTATTGGCTCTTTGCCTAACAGCCCCGATAACTGCAATAAGTATCATTTGGCTACCCGCAGCCCGCTAAAGGTGCAGATAACCCCCGGCCAGGGCGGACAAACCGTTTGGTTTTATGCCCGCTGGGTAAACACTACCGGTGAGGGCGGTCCGTGGACTACGCTCGATAGTTTTTTGATACCGTATTAAACCGGTAAACGTCATTGCGAGGAATCCCGCGCAATTCAGCGGGATGACGAAGCAATCCCCTTTTCATGTGGGGGATTGCTTCGCAGAGCCTCGCAATGACGTATTTCTTTTGAAGGGATTGCTTCGTCCGCAGAGCCGTCCTCGCTATGACGTTGGTGTTTTTGAGAATTGTCATGGAAGTGTAAAATTTAATGCAAAACTCCCTTCGCGCTACGTATCCGATTAACTTAGTTTCGTAATCAGTTACCATTAAACCTTAACCTATGAAAACACTCTACACGTTCAGGTTCATGTTTTTTACTTTAGTAAGTACTGTTACCTTTTTAAGCTACGCGCAGATACCAGTGGCAGATTTTACATGGAGCTTTCCTCAGTATTCTTACAAAGCACAGTTTCAAGATTTAAGTAGTAACTTACCCACTTCATGGCTTTGGAGTTTTGGAGATGGTAGCGGTTCGGCAGCAAAGAATCCTCTACATACGTATGCCCATTCTGGAGTTTACACTGTCTGCCTTACCGCTTCTAATGGTTTTGGAACCTCCGCACAAGTTTGTAAAAATGTAACCATCACAACCAGCAACGGCCTTTCGGAATTATGGAAGATTAAAGGAGTTACTTACCTAGATGCTAACAACAACTGCTTATTTGATTTGAATGAGCCAACAATAGAAAATGCAGCTATAAATCTTTGGAGCGGACAGGAACTTATAGGAAAATCTATTTCATATAGTTTTGGAGAGTATGGATTTAGTATAGATACCTTAGGTACCTATACTTTATCTTTCGAGACTGCTAACAGTAATCTTGAAATTGGCTGCCCCGTAAACAATTTAGATACTGCAATTGTAGCTTCACTGGATTCAGTTTCCGACAATCACAATTTTGCACTGCGATGCAAACCTGGTTTCGATTTGGCTGCCTTGGGTATTGAAGGGAGATTCCGTCCAGGGGATACACGTAAAGTTGACATTAGCGCAGGTGACTTCACTAATTTTTTGGGGGCACATTGTGCTACCGGAATAAGTGGAATAGTTACGGTTACCATTAGTGGTCCGGTTAGATATATCTCTCCTGCACCAGATGCTCTTTCCCCTAATAATGTAAATGGCAATACCATCGAATGGAGTGTAGCAAATTTCGGCACTGCCAATTTCTTTTCTGATTTTAATATTCTAGTCCAAACCGATACTACAGCACAATTGGGTGCACCGGTTTGTTTTACTGTTTCAGTTACTCCAACAGTTGGAGATAATAACCAACTCAATAATATCCTCACTCAGTGTTTTACTATAATCAACTCATACGACCCCAACGATAAAGCCGCTTACCCTGCGGGTAACATTGACACCGCTCAGAAGGAACTTACTTATACTATCCGTTTCCAAAACACCGGCACTGCCGAAGCAATACATATTCATGTTGACGATACTTTAGATACCGATTTAGACGCGAGCACTTTCCAACTCCTCGCTTACAGTCACCAACCCTTAGTGCAACTAAAAGAAAACGCGGTGCGCTTTAACTTCCCTAACATTAACCTGCCCGACAGCAACACCAACGAGCCGCTAAGCCACGGCTATGTGCAATACAAAGTAAAACTGAAAGCGAACAGGCCTATAGGCACAGCTATCCACAACACCGCCTTTATCTATTTCGATTTTAATGCACCGGTGGTAACGAATACAACCGTAAACACCATTGCAATAAATACAGATATTCCTGCTACTGCCACTGCTACTGCCAACTTCTTGCTGTTCCCCAATCCGGCATCAACAAGTATTACCGTAAACATTCCCGAAGAACTGCTCGGAAGCACGCTTAGTGTAAATGATATTACCGGAAGAGAAATGATGGCTGCTGTATTGTCAATGGTCAATAGTCAATGGTCTATGGTCAATCTCTCCAACGGAATTTACTTTCTGACTATACGCAAGGAAACCGCAGTGTTCTCGAAAAAGTTGGTGGTGCAAGGGTAGAAACTTCCCCTCTTCCTAAGCACTTTTTATTTTCGCTTTTGCGTAATATACTTGCACCATGGCATTGTCTTACGCCCAAACCCTTCATTACCTGTTAGAGCAGTTACCCATGTTTCAGCGCGTTGGTGCTGCGGCCTACCGGAGCGATTTAACCAACATCACTAAACTGTGTGCGCTGCTGGGCAACCCTCAAAACAAGCTGAAGTGTATACATGTGGCGGGCACCAATGGCAAAGGCTCGGTTACCCACATGATAGCCTCGGTGCTGCAGCAACAGGGCTATAAGGTGGGTGTGTTTGTGTCGCCCCATTATAAAGATTACCGCGAGCGCATTAAAATAAACGGCAGGCTTATAAGTAAAGAGTTCGTCACCGGTTTTGTAGCAAAGAACCGGAAGAAATTTGCGGACATTGATGCTTCGTTTTTTGAGATTACCACCGCAATGGCCTTTGCGTATTTTAAAAAAGAAAAGGTGGACTTTGCCGTAATAGAAACCGGTATGGGAGGCCGGCTCGATTCTACCAATATCATTACGCCCGTTCTTTCGGTTATCACCAACATCAGTTTCGACCATCAGCAGTTTTTGGGAAACACCCTTAAAAAAATTGCTGCCGAAAAGGCGGGCATCATCAAGCCCGGTGTGCCGGTGGTAATTGGCGAAACACAAAAAGAAACAAGCGCGGTGTTTAAGAAAGTGGCAAAGGCCAAGGGTTCACCTATTTTCTTTGCCGACATACTTCCTGTATTGGGCAATATTAAAACCGACCTGCAGGGGCATTACCAGAAGAAAAATGTAAATACAGCAGTTGGTGCCCTTATAACATTGAATAAGTACTGCATAAAGTTATCACTGTCTTCTTTTCAAAAGGGGTTTAAGAATGTAGTAAAGAACACCAACTTTATTGGCCGGTGGATGGTGATGAACGAAAAGCCCCTGATTGTTTTTGACTCAGCGCATAACGAAGCAGGGATAAGTGAAATAAAAGAGCAAATAGCAAAGAGCAAACCGCAAACGCTCCATTTCGTTTATGGAACGGTAGCGGATAAAGACATTGAACCGGTGCTGAGCATATTACCTAAGGACGCGAAATATTATTTCTGCAAAGCCAATGTCCCCCGCGCCCTCGATGCGGAACTTTTAAGGGAGCAGGCAGCAAAGTTCGGGCTTAAGGGAACATCTTTTGCCACAGTTAAAGCAGCTTTTGCCGCTGCCAAAGCAAAGTCGAAGAAAAGCGATATGGTGCTGGTAGCGGGCAGTGTGTTTGTAGTGGCAGAGGTTTTGTAAGAAGGAATGCCTTTTTATCGGTTACCGGTAACTAAAGCAGTATGTCCCCCTGAGCGTAGTCGAAGGGTTTGGACAGATATGCTTCGACTACGTTCAGCATGACATAACTCCAGCATTTAACTTCCTTAGCGACTTAATCCATAATTGATGTGCTATGTTAATAGTAAGGATAATCTAAAGTGGA
>CAZLXD010000261.1:0-4326 GCA_964563185.1 uncultured Chitinophaga sp. | reverse complement strand
CTGCGAAACATAGGCAGCGATACTTATTCCAACTTTGTTCAGCAGTTGTTTGGCAATAGCCCCTGCAACAACGCGGGCGGCCGTTTCGCGGGCACTGGCCCTTCCTCCGCCCCTGTAATCGCGGTGGCCGTATTTCATTTCATAGGTATAATCGGCATGTGAAGGGCGAAAGGTATCTTTCAAATGTGCATAATCCTCCGGCTTTTGGTCTTCGTTACGGATAATAACTGCAATGGGGGAACCGGTAGTTTTTCCTTCAAACACACCCGAAAGAATTTCAAACATATCACTCTCCTTGCGTTGGGTGGTTATAGCCGATTGCCCCGGTTTTCTGCGATCTAGTTCATGCTGAATGAAAGCTTCATCTATCTCCAACCCTGCGGGGCAGCCGTCAATTACCACCCCTATGGCTTTGCCGTGGCTTTCGCCAAAAGTGGTTATCCTGAAAATTTCTCCAAAACTATTTCCTGCCATAAAGTGAACTTAGTAATTCGCAGCATACTTCTTTAAAGCCTGCTCCTCTTCGGTAAAGTCAAGCCCATATTTCTGCTTTAGTTCATTGATTTTTGTAAGATACTTTTCGATAAACTTTCCGTGAGCCTCCGTATAGGGATTACGCGGACGGTGCCCGGCAGCCTGAGTAATTTCCTGCAACTCCTTCATTATCTCCACGCTTTCTTTTGCCAGCATAGTTTCGCACAGGCGCTGCCACACATACTCCGTTGCCTGATTGTTCGGGTGCAACATATCTTCGGCATAAAAACGGTAGTCGCGCAAATCGTCTATTACCATTTCGTAAGCGGGGAAATAGTAAAAATCCGGATTACTCTTTTGCAGTTGATGTATAGCTGTAAACAAATGCGCTTTACTTACAGAATTTTCATAATGCCCAAAAGCGAAATAACGAACGGGGCTTACAGTAAATACAGTTTTAAGTTTGGGGTGGTAGGTTTTAAGCCGTGTTAGAACATTAACCAGTGTATCTACTATCTCCTGAGGGGAAACTAAACGTTGATTAAATACTGACGAGGGCATTTTGTGGCAGTTGGAAACCACCCTTCCGGTTTCCTTTAGCTCAAAAATATGCGAGGTGCCAAAAGTGAGGAACAACACATCGGCAGTGCGTAAATCTTCAGCTGCCTTTTGTAACCGGGTGTTGATGTTATTTAGCACTTCTTCTTTACTGTCCCCCGAAAAACTACCGTGGTGGGCAAAACTGTGCCAAAGTTCATCGTGATACACTAAATCGTTCTGTGTAAATGGTTTGTTCTCTAACAACAGGTTAATAGCATGGGCAATGGAAAGCGGGTTGTACTGCTGCCCGAAGGGATTAATGTTTATATTGAATTTACTCTCTAAAAACTTCCTGCCAATGTTTTCGGAAAAACAAGAACCAATGCTCATCAGGCGGGTTTGGTACGAAATTCCAAACCGGGGGCTTGCAGCGCTAACAATAGTGCGGAACGAATTCATGGAACGAATATAGCAGCCGTAGTTTTCAAAAACGTAGGTTGTGTTTAACTTGCCTTCAAAACAACTACCATGCACTTTATATATGTTTTAAAACTTAACGAGCCATACACCAACCCCAACGGATGGGACGAAGAATCCAATAGGATTCTTGAAATGCACTGGAATTATTTGGTGGACTTGCATAAAAAGGGGGTGATGGATGCCGTAGGTAGAACCAACTATGAAGTAAACAATCCGGAAATGTTTGGTATAGCCGTATTCCGCGCGGCCAACGAAGAAGAAGCAACCGTTATTATGCAGAATGACCCCTGTGTAAAATATGGCGTTATGCGGGCACAGCTTCATCCATTCAATCTGGCACTAATTACGGGAAGAGGCCAACCCGGATAGGCGCAATCAGCAAGCGCATCTCCCACGTTTTGAAGAAAGTGTCCGGCAGGTCGCTGTGCTCAGAAAAACTTTCCTAATTTCCACCATCTAAAAACGCACGTCATGGAAATTAAACGCCTGTTCGACTTTCTTACGCAACAAATTGAAAAGAATCCAGATGCGCCTTTTCTTGCCAGCAAAGTGCAGGGTGCCGAAGGTAAAGTATGGAAGCATTACACCTTTAAAGAAACCCAACTGGAAGTTGACCGCGTCAGCCAGCTGCTCATTAATCTGGGGTTAAAAAAGGACGATAAGGTAGCCATCATTAGTGCCAACCGTACGGAGTGGAATCTGGTAGATTTAGGTTCACAGCAAATAGGCCTCATTAACGTGCCTATGTACCCCACCATTTCTGAAAAAGATTACGAGTTTATTTTCAACGATGCCGGAGTTCAGTATGCCTTTGTGGGGGATGCTGATATTTTGAAAAGGGTAATGCCGCTGATGGGGCGGGTGGCTACCCTTAAAGGAATTTATGTTTTCGACAAAGTGGGCGGGGTGCCCAATTTGTACGATGCCCTGCCCAGCGAAATAGATGTTGCTGAAATTCAGAACCGCAAGGCCGCGGTTACCGCAAACGACCTCGCTACCATTATTTACACCAGCGGTACTACCGGCAACCCCAAAGGCGTAATGCTTACTCATACAAACATTGTAAGCAACATTAAAAGTGTGCAGGAAGTTACTCCCTTTGCCGAGCGCAAACGTTCGCTCAGTTTCCTGCCGTTGTGTCACAGCTTCGAACGCATGGTCTTCTTCAGCTACATGGCATTCGGCATTCATATTCACTATGCCGAAAACCTGGAAACTATTGGCGAAAACCTGAAGGAAGTAAAACCATATTGTTTCACCAACGTGCCGCGCCTGCTGGAAAAGGTTTACGAGAAAATTATGGCCAAAGGCAACGAACTGACCGGATTTAAACGCAAGTTATTTTTCTGGAGCATTGATTTGGGTTCGCGCTATGAACTGGGAGGCGGAAACGGAGCCTTGTATAATTTCCAGCTATCTATTGCCCGCAAACTTGTTTTCAGCAAGTGGCTTGAAGCCCTTGGTGGCGAAATACAATTTATAGTTACCGGTGCGGCCGCTATGCAGCCACGCCTCATTAAGCTGTTCAGTGCAGCGGGCGTAAATGTGCTGGAAGGCTACGGACTTACCGAAACATCGCCAGTGCTTTGCGCCAACCGTATGGATGAAAAAGAACGCTGTATAGGCGCGGTTGGAATGCCCATACCGGGCGTTGAAGTAAAGCTGGCCGAGGACGGGGAAATTATTGCCCGGGGGCCAAACATTATGAAAGGCTACTACAATCGCCCTGACCTTACTGCCGAAGTAATTGATAAGGATGGCTGGTTCCACACGGGAGACATTGGTATTTGGATAGAACTGCACGGCAACCGTTTCCTTAAAATTACCGACCGCAAAAAGGAACTCTTTAAAACCGCAGGCGGTAAATACATTGCCCCGCAGGCCATTGAAAACAAAATGAAGGAGAGCCCTTTTATTGAGCAAATGATGGTAGTTGGCGGTGACGATAAAAAGTATGTATCGGCTCTTATTGTTCCTTCCTTTTTAAACCTGAAAGAATGGGCTAAACAGCAGGGAATAGAGGCACACACAAACGACCAGATAGTGAGCAACGAAAAAATAAAGCAGCTCATTAATGAGGAAGTGGAGAAATTTAACCGCGACTTTGGTAAGTGGGAACAGGTAAAAAAAATCAAGCTCCTCAGCAACGAATGGACAGTAGAGGCGGGAGAACTGACTCCTACCATGAAGGTAAAGCGCAAAATTATTTACGAGCGCTACGCTCCCCATGTAGAAGAAATGTATAACGACAACGAAACAAACCTGAGTTAAAGCAAAACGGGCGGATGAATCTCCGCCCGTTTACTTGTTCTGTATGAAGTGGTTGCTTTCTATGGTTTTTTCTCCCCACCCAACATCATGCCGAGTTATGTATCATTGAATAATAGCATAATGCCTGAATGCATATTATGTTTGCCTTGTCAGTTAATGAGGTGCGCTGAAGTAAGTTGATTAGTTATGAAAATAAGAGACATTACACACTATCTGGAAACCATTGCCCCGCTGCCATATCAGGAAAGCTACGATAACAGCGGACTGATAGTAGGAGATAAGAACGCTACAGTTAAAAAGTCACTTATTACCCTCGATGCTACCGAAGAAGTAATAGACGAGGCTGTTACTAAAAAATGCCAACTGATAATAGCTCACCACCCCATTGTGTTTAGCGGTTTAAAAAAGTTTACCGGCAAAAACTATGTGGAGCGGGTAATTGTTAAAGCCATAAAAAACAACATTGCCATCTATGCTATTCACACAAATTTGGATAATGTGCTGAACGGGGTAAATGCTGAAATATGCCGCAGGCTGGGGCTGGTAAACACCCGCATTCTA
>CAZLXD010000260.1:0-4375 GCA_964563185.1 uncultured Chitinophaga sp. | reverse complement strand
ATTTGGGTACAGGCGGTGGCTTTCCGGGTGTGCCGCTGGCCATTATGTTTCCCGATTGCCGCTTTCACTTGGTTGATTCTATTGCCAAAAAGCTGAAAGTAATTGAGGCGGTAAAAGAGGAAACCGGTTTAACCAATTTATACACCTTTCATTCCCGATCCGAGGATATGGATTTTCAATATGATTTTGTGGTTTCGCGGGCAGTGGCTCCGTTGGCCGATTTATTGAAATGGAGCAAAGGGAAATACCTGCCCAAGCACCTGAATGAGATACCCAACGGGCTTATTTGCTTAAAGGGCGGAAAGGTGGATGAGGAGATAGCAGAGGCTACTCCCAACCGCCATCAGAAAGTAGCTATTAGCACTTACTTTCAGGAAGACTTTTTTAAGGATAAGTATATTGTTTACGCCAAGTAAGTGTAAAACATTTGCCGCTTCATTAGGTCTTGTATACAAATGCATTACTATTTAAGTTCTTGGTATTTAAATGATTTCACATAGTAGGTAGAATTTTAACTTGCTGCATTAAACAATACAGTTTTAGGTCAGAAAATAAAAATGTAACCCGTATAGTCCACTTCCCGATACTTTTCCACAACACCCGGCTTTTTACTGGAACAATTTGAACAGCTGCTGCCCTGCCTAATTCCTATCTTCGGCTCCTATTTAGAATTTTACACTCCCGTAGTTATATGCCACAGTTTTCGCACTTACACTCCCACACGCAATATTCATTATTAGATGGTGCCGCCAGTATTTCGGGCATGTATAAGAAGGCCGCGAAGGATGGTATGCGGGCGCTTGCCATTACCGACCACGGTAATATGTTCGGGGTGTTTCAGTTTGTGGCCGAAGCCGGAAAACACAAAACTGCCGATGGGCAGCCCATTAAACCCATTGTGGGCTGCGAGTTTTATGTGGTGGAAGACCGGCACAAACAAAAGTTTACCAAGGAAGAAAAGGACAGGCGCTATCACCAATTGCTTTTAGCCAAGAATGCCGAGGGTTACAAGAACTTAGTGAAACTCTGCTCGCTGGGTTATATCGAAGGCCTTTACGGCAAGTATCCCCGTATTGACAAGGAGTTGGTGGAGAAATACCATGAAAACCTGATTGCTACCACCTGTTGCTTAGGGGCTATGGTTCCGCAAACGATACTGCGCAAAGGCGAAGATGAAGGACGGAAGGAGTTTGAATGGTGGTATAACCTGTTTGGGAAAGACTACTATATAGAATTGCAGCGCCACGGCATGAAGGAACAGGATCAGGTAAACGAAGTGCTGCTGAAGTTTGCCAGGGAATACGGTGTAAAAACTATTTGCACCAACGACTCGCATTATGTGGATCAATCTGACTCTAATGCGCACGACATTCTTTTATGTATCAATACCGGTGAAAAGCAGAGCACTCCCACCATGAAGGAGTTTGCGGACGATGATGTGAACATAAAAGGCAAACGCTTTGCCTTTTTCAACGACCAGTTCTACTTTAAAACGCAGGATGAAATGGGCAAGTTGTTCAGCGATGTGCCCGAAGCTTTGGATAACACGCAGGAGATAGTAGACAAGTGCGACCACCTTAAACTAAAACAGGACATCCTGCTTCCCAACTTCGTTATACCGCGTGAGTTTGAAATACACCACACTCCCGAAAAGATTGACGACAAAACCATTCTTCAGCCCGAGGTTTTAAACCAATGGGAATACCTTAAGCACCTCACCTTTGAAGGCGCACGCAAGCGCTACAAAGAAATTACCCCCGACATTGAGGAACGCCTCAACTTCGAATTGTTTACTATTAAAACAATGGGCTTTGCCGGTTACTTTCTTATAGTAGCCGACTTTATTAATGCGGGAAGGAATATGAACGTGCTGGTGGGCCCGGGCCGTGGTTCGGCAGCGGGCAGTGTGGTGGCTTATTGTATTGGCATTACTAACATTGACCCTATTGCTTACAACCTCCTCTTCGAAAGGTTCCTGAACCCCGACCGTAAGAGTATGCCCGATATTGATACGGACTTTGATGACGAAGGCCGCGACAAGGTGATTAAATATGTAGTAGACAAATACACCAAAAGCCAGGTAGCGCAAATTGTTACTTACAGCACCCTGGCGGCTAAAGTGAGTATTAAAGATGTGGCACGTGTACTGGATTTGCCTCTCTCCGACTCCATTGCGCTAACGAAGATGGTGCCCGAAAAGCCCGGCATATCGCTCGACCGTATTTTTCATGCCCCGCTGGATGGCGAAAAGAGTTTGAAGGACAAAGAAGCACTCGATAGCGACCAGATTGAAGACATAAAGAAGTTACGCACCATTTACGAAAGCGACACACCGGAGGGGAAGGTATTGAAGGAAGCAGAGAAGTTGGAAGGCGGGGTGCGCGGAACAGGGATACACGCAGCAGGTATCATTATTGCCCCTAAAGATTTAACCGAGATTATTCCGGTTGCTACTTCAAAAGATACGGAACTCTACATTACCCAATACGAAGGCAAAGTAATTGAGGATGCGGGAGTTATTAAGATGGACTTCCTCGGGTTAAAAACGCTTACCATCATCCGCGATGCGTTGAGGCTGATTAAGCAAAACCACGGGGTGGAAATTGACATTGACAACATACCGCTGGACGATGCCAAAACCTTTGCACTGTACCAGAAAGGGGAAACCAACGGCACTTTCCAGTTTGAAAGTGTGGGCATGCAAAAGTACCTGAAGGAACTTAAGCCCGACAAGTTTGACGACCTTATTGCCATGAATGCTCTCTACCGCCCGGGCCCGTTGGCGTACATTCCCAACTTTATTAAGCGGAAGCATGGCTTGGAGCCCATCACATACGACCTCCCTGAAATGGAAGAATACCTGAAAGACACTTACGGTATTACCGTTTATCAGGAGCAGGTGATGTTGCTTTCGCAAAAACTGGGAGGCTTTGGAAAAGGCGATGCCGATGTGCTGCGTAAAGCCATGGGTAAAAAGGACAAAGCTACGCTCGACAAAATGAAGGGCAAGTTTATGGATGGCGCGGTGGCCAAAGGGCTCGACCCGAAAAAGCTGGAAAAAATATGGACCGATTGGGAAGCCTTTGCCCAGTATGCTTTCAACAAGTCGCACTCTACCTGCTATGCTTTTGTGGCCTTCCAAACTGCTTACTTAAAGGCCAATTATCCGGCTGAATATATGGCTTCGGTGCTTACCCACAACCAGGGCAACATTGATAAGATTACCTTCTTTATGGAAGAGTGTAAGCGGGCCGGTATTCCCGTAAAGGGGCCCGATGTAAACGAGAGCGATGTGCAGTTTACCGTAAACAACAAAGGCGAAATACGCTATGCCCTTTCGGCCATAAAGGGAGTGGGCGAAGCGGCTGTGCTGGCCATTGTGGAAGAGCGCACCAAAAAGGGCAGCTTTAAATCTATTTACGATTTTGCACGCAGGGCCAATACCCGCTCGGTAAACAAGAAAGCTTTCGAAGCACTGGCACTTGCAGGTGCTTTCGACTCCTTCGGCTTACATCGCGCACAGTTTTTTACCCCCGATAAGCGCGATGGTTTAACCGTGATTGAAAAAGCCGTAAAGTATGGCAGTATGTTGCAGGCCAGTCAACAGAGTAATAGTATTTCGCTTTTTGGTGGCGGAGGGGGCAACGACATGGATGTACCCGAACCGCCTATAGGCGCCTGCGAAGAATGGAGTTTATTGGAAAAGCTGAAGAAGGAAAAAGAAGTGATTGGTATTTACCTGAGCGGCCACCCGCTGGAGGACTACAAACTGGAAATAAAAACTTTTACCAACTGCATTCTTAACGACATTAACAACCGCAAGGATAAAGAGCTAAAGATTGCAGGCATTGTAACAGCAACCGAAACCCGCTTTGCCAAAAACGGCAACCCTTACTGCCGCTTTACTATCGAAGATTTTGACGGCACTTATCAGTTCTCGCTGTTTGGTAAAGATTACCTGGCCTTTAAACAGTTTATTGAAACCCCCGATGCCCTGCTGCACATAACCGGCAAATACCAAACCCGATGGGACGGCAAGGAATACGAGTTTAAAATTCAGAAAATTGACCTGCTGCCCGACATACGCAACAAACTCACTAAATACTTTACGGTGGAGTTAGCTTCGTTTGAAGTAAACGATGCGCTCATCAACGACCTTGACAAACTGGTGCAGAAATATCCGGGCAAAACCAAGTTACGCATTAAGTTTACCGACTTTGAAGAGGGAATTAAAATAGGGCTTACCTCAACCTCTAAGACTATTGAGTTAAACAATGAACTGCTGCGCGAACTGGATGCCCTGCATTTAGAGTATTCGCTTAATTAACCCAAGTTGCTAGTTGTTGGCGACTTTAGTCGCCTTAAACAGAAAATT
>CAZLXD010000259.1:0-4406 GCA_964563185.1 uncultured Chitinophaga sp. | reverse complement strand
GGGTTACTTCGTCTTTAGCTCCTTTGCTGCGGATATTGCCCGACTGGTTAACCGGAGCCTGCACACGGCTGTAGTAGTTGCCATCCGAAGTATCGCGGTAAAT
This sequence comes from uncultured Chitinophaga sp., assembly GCA_964563185.1. Classification (GTDB taxonomy): domain Bacteria; phylum Bacteroidota; class Bacteroidia; order Chitinophagales; family LD1; genus Bog-950. Next base: position 4,303 of record CAZLXD010000259.1, on the reverse strand, counting down.
CAAACCGGCCTCTTTCAGTAGAATCAGTTCGGGGTCATAGTTGTAAAAGTCCACCGGGCTTTGCGTGGCATTTAAATAATTGGTATAGCCCGAAACGTTTGATGCAGCACTGTTGAGGGCACCAAAGTCCATGCTGCGGCTATTATAGCTTTGGCGCTGAAAGTTAATGCCTAGTGTAAGCGACTTAAGTTTGTTGGGATTAAAACTCATGGCATCGGGCTTTGCATTTTTATGGATAGGAATATGCCAGGCAATGCCCGCCTGTCCGAAGTAAATATTAGAAGTAGATGTATTGGTGTTGGCATCTACAAAATAGGCATTGTTATAACCTATTTTTAAAGCAGGGGTAACAGCAAAATCAGTAGAGCGGAACAGCCCAATGCCTGCGGGGTTAATGCTCATACTGCCTACATCAGCGCCTACCGAACCAAAGGCACCACCGGCACCGGCAGTACGGGCAGTGCCCGAAAGGCTGTTGCGGGAATACAGCAGGGCATCGTCAAAATAGGTTTGCGCACAGGCTGCAATGTTCAGGGTTACAAAAAATAAAATCAGTGCCTTCTTCATGGCTGCAAAAGAAAAAACGGAACCGTGTTTAATAACGGTTCCGTTTTTAAAATTAGGAGAATACATTAAAACCCTCTTTTAAAATTTCCTTTATTGGGCGAAGACGGAGCGGGATTAAAGTTGCGCTGCTCGTATTGCTTTGGCTGCGGGTTATACTGCTTCGGCTGTTCGTATTGCTTCGGCTGCGGATTGTATTGCTTCGGTTGCTGATACTGCGGCTGCTTGGGCTGTTCGTTCTGCCTTGGCTGATTGTACTGTTGCTTAGGCTGTTCGTTGCCGCGCGGCTGGTTGTACTGCTTCGGTTGTTCGTACTGCTGCTTAGGCTGCTGATAAGTAGGTTGCTTAGGCTGTTCATACTGTTTCGGTTGTTCGTAAACCGGTTGCTTCGGCTGGTTGTATTGCTGCCTGGGCTGTTCGTTCTGCTTGGGCTGCTCGTAAGTCGGCTGCTTGGGCTGCTCGTACTGCTTCGGCCTTTCATACTGCTGCTTGGGCTGCTCGTTCCCTCTTGGGGCAGGCTCATAATTCTGCTTAGGGGCATTGTAGTTTTTGTTCGGGTCGGCCTTCTTCTCCGTTTCGTTGCTGCCGGGCTGAACATTCGTATTCGGCTTCACATTCGTGTTGTTGTTGAACGGTTTGGTTTCCACATCCTTTGTAGTGTTGCCCGAAGGATTGGTTGGTTTTTGCCATTCACCGTTCTCTTTGCCCGGCTTTACCTCTACATCCGGTTTAGTGGTATTCATTTTATCGGTATTCTTTTCCTCGTACGTTTTATCCGGTTTCTGATTGGTAGGGTTCTTATTGTCGTACGAAGGAACAAAGGGTTTGGTTATCCCTTCTTTAGGAATTTCGTTTTCGGTAGGGTTTTGGTTGCCCATGCCGGGTTTGCCTCCGTTACCGGTTTGTATAACCGGTTTGTTTCCGTCTGCCTGGCTGTCTCTGTGGCGGGGGCCATGCCAGTAGTAGCCGTTGTTACCCCAGCCGTAAGAATTGTTGTAACCTCCGTAGTAGCCATTCCAGTAACCGTCATTGTAACCATTGTAATAACCGTTGTAATAGCCATTGTGGTATCCGTTGTTGTAACCGTTCCAGTAACCTCCGCCTCCCCAGCCCCAGCCGTTCATTTGCGGAGTAGAGCAAAAACCTCCACCATACCAGGGGTTATACCACGAGTTAAAGTAGCCGCAGGAACTTCCACCCCAGTTGTAACTCCAGTAAGGGTCATACCAGGGGTCGTACACTACTACTACCGGCCTGCGGTGGCGCCAGGTATTCCAACCCCACCAGGGGTCGTTATACCACGGGCTGTACGAAACATAAATAGAACTATTCCAGTTGCTCCAACCCCAGTAGTAAGAAGGCGTGTAGCAGTAACTGTAATACCCCGTGCCCCAATAGTTGCCGTAATATCTTCTTAAGCTGTTGGTGTAGTTGTAATCATCCCAGTCATCATCGTCATCGTAATAGTTATTGGTAATGTAGGTGTTTCCGTTTTCATCTTTCGAATCATAGTTATCGGCAGCATTGCCGTAACCATCGGTTTTATCGGTGGTTGGCGGGGTATCGTAATTGTCGGGATTGCTCTGCGGGTTGGGCTGGTCTTCCTCGTATTTATTCTGGTTGCTCTGGTAACCCTTGTCCTTGGCAGGGTCGTAATACACATCATCGTTTTGTGCAAACAAAGGCGCTACAGCAAAAAAAGAAAGAACTGTAAGCGGAAGAACAACAGAAAAAATACGTTTCATTTTCACTCGGTTTTTAGCTATGACGAAAATAGTTTTAAAGAGTTTAAGCCTCACTGATTTTAATATTTTTGCGGCTCTTTTAACAGGTATGTAAATACCGTACCACAATTTGTTATGGCTAAAGAAATTACTCCAAGGGTTAACGATTATTCACAATGGTATAACGACCTCGTAATAAAGGGTGGATTAGCCGATTACAGCAGTGTGCGCGGCTGCATGGTCATAAAACCTTATGGCTACGCTATATGGGAAAACATGCGCGATGCGCTCGATAAAATGTTTAAAGACACCGGGCACGTAAATGCGTACTTCCCTTTGTTTATACCCAAAAGTTTTTTGAGCAAAGAAGCCGCCCACGTAGAAGGCTTTGCCAAAGAATGTGCCGTAGTAACCCACTACCGTTTAAAGAACGACCCCAACGGTAAGGGTGTAATTGTGGACCCCGAAGCTAAGTTGGAAGAAGAGTTGATTGTTCGCCCTACTTCAGAAACTATTATTTGGAACAGCTACAAGAACTGGATACAGAGCTACCGCGATTTGCCTTTGCTGGTAAACCAGTGGGCGAATGTGGTGCGTTGGGAAATGCGCACGCGTTTGTTTTTGCGCACCGCTGAGTTTCTGTGGCAGGAAGGCCACACGGCACACAGCACACCTACGGAGGCTATTGAGGAAACAGAAAGAATGCTGGATGTATATGCCGACTTTGCCGAGAACTGGATGGCGCTGCCCGTTATTAAAGGAAAGAAGAGTGCCAATGAGCGCTTTGCCGGTGCGGTAGAAACTTATTGTATTGAAGCCATGATGCAGGACGGCCTTGCTTTGCAGGCGGGTACCTCGCACTTCCTTGGGCAGAATTTTGCCAAGGCTTTCGATGTACAGTTTTTAAATAAGGAAGGCAAGCAGGAATTTGTGTGGGCTACCTCGTGGGGTGTTTCTACCCGTTTGATTGGTGCGCTGATAATGGCACACAGCGATGATGACGGCCTGGTGCTGCCTCCTAAACTGGCTCCGCTGCAAGTGGTTATTGTTCCTATTTCGAAAGGGGCAGAGGAGATGAATAAGATTTACGAGAAGTGCGCACCCGTAATGAAGGAACTGAAAGCAAAAGGTATTTCGGTAAAGTTTGACGATGACGATACCAAGCGCCCGGGCTTTAAGTTTGCCGAGTATGAACTGAAAGGCGTGCCTGTTCGCCTGGCAATGGGTATGCGCGATTACGACAACGGCACTGTGGAAGTAGCCCGCAGAGATACGAAAGAGAAAAGCTCGCAACCTTTTGAAGGCATTGCCGCTTATATTGAAAACCTGCTAAAGGATATACAAAGCAACATTTACAACAAGGCCAAGGAGTTTCGCAGTGCCAACATGCACCAGGCGAATACTTGGGATGAGTTTAAAGACATTATTGAAAACAAAAGCGGCTTTGTAAGCGCCCACTGGGATGGCACCTCCGAAACCGAAGATAAAATTAAGGAGCTGACCAAAGCCACCATCCGCTGCATACCTTTAAACAACCCTGCCGAAGAAGGCAACTGCATACTTACCGGCAACCCCTCTAAAGAACGAGTGGTTTTTGCAAGGGCGTATTAATTGTTACATAACTTAACAGTGTAACCACAAAATAGCGCGGGCATTTTCGCCTAAAATGGCGCAGGCGTTCAACTTGTACCGCAAAACCTTAACCTAATAAAGCCGGGAACACTTCCCGCCCCGTTTGGCCGCCCGGCCATACGCAAGTTAAGGCCAACAGCTTTTGCCGTTCAGCGGCCGGCAAAGGCAAGCTCCTGTTTTACGGCATACCCCAAAAATACCCCTCGTTTTTAGGGTTTTTGAAGCAAAAAACACCCAAAAACAACTTTTACTGCCATGCGTTGTCTCGTTTCGGCACCAAAATTTGTTATGGATGCCAAACGAGACAACGCATGGCAGTAAAGAATATTATTTAACTCAAGTTGCCAGTACAAAATAGCGGGCTTCAGCCCGCATAAAACAAC
>CAZLXD010000258.1:0-4418 GCA_964563185.1 uncultured Chitinophaga sp. | reverse complement strand
CCTGATTGATAGTAATAGTTCTAGTGGCACTTACAGCCGGGCAAGGTCCTCCCCCATCGGGGTCATTGGTCAACAATTGCAGCGTAACGGTTCCTGTATAGTTCGGAGCAGGGGTATAAGTAACCGCAGCAGGGGTAGCTGTCTGCGAAGTATTATTTAAACTTCCACCGCCTGAAAGGATAGACCATGCTCCAGTAGTGGCGCTACCACCAACGCTCGCACCACTTAATGTTATAGCCGATGGTGTAGCGGACTGACAAGCGACATCAGGCCCGCCCGCATTAACCGTTGCAGCCGGGTTAATAGTAACGGTAACACAGTTACCCGCCCAGGTTCCTCCGCTACAATCAGGGGAACCGGTAGGATCCACCTGAACAGCATAGGTAATAGTGGAAATTACCCCCGCTGGCGGATTGTAGGTAGATGAAGTAGCACCGCTTATAAGCGACCATCCGGAAGTTGCTGTTCCGGTGGGACAACTAACAGCCCCGCTTTGAGAATACCACTGATAACTGAATGTGCCTGTACCTCCGGAAGGTGTTACCGACATCACTGCCGGGTCTGCTGTTCCGCAAAAAGTTCCACCACCGCCCGTTACAGTTCCATAGTTTACCTGCGGAAGGACTGTTACGGTTATGATGTTGGAGTTAACCGTGCCGCATGTATTGGTTTCTACCCTGCGGTAACAGGTAGTTTGTGTAAGTCCGGCCGGAACGTTATAAGTAGAACTTGTTGCTCCACCAATGGGGCCAAAACCGCCAGTACAATTGGCTTGCGATTCCCACTGATAGGTGAAGCCTCCCACACCTCCGGTGGGGGAAGATGTGTTGGTAAATGCAGCCGGATCGCCTCCGTAGCAAACGGTCTGATTACTGCCTACGCTTCCCGCAACAACCGGTGCTGCTACAGTAATAGTTAACGGAAACCAGCTTTGGCTTTGGCAACCGTTATTTCGGGTATACAAACGCAATGTTTTGGTTGAACCCACAAATAGTGTAAACGTAGTACCGGTAAACGTAGTAGTGATATACGAAGAGGTGGATTCATCATATATGGCATAAGTACCGCCATGAACGGCTCCTGCCAGATTTAATGTCACACTTCCTCCCCCTGCACATAAATTAGTGGTAGATGCTGTCATTGTCGGGCGGGGAGGAGTCCAGTAAACCTGTAACTCAGCACCCACATCACCATTACTGCCACAACCTGAAGTAAACCTGTCGCCTATGTAACCGGAGCCTCCCGTAATAACTCCCGGTGCAATCGGACTGCATGGCGGAACAATTCTGAAAGGAATAGCATAGTCGATATCCTGTGGGCCACAGTGTTGGTCTTCTGCCGAGCAGCCGCATAGCACGTTTGTGCTGCAACCACAACCACCATCATAAATATAACTGCTGCACTGATCACAAGACCAGCTAACCGTTCCTGTGGAACGATAGCAATCATAACAGTCATCTTCCCAACCCTCACCCCGCAATTGTAAAAATTGAGGAACGTTTTGTGCTGTGGGCCCAGGTGTTCCGTAATTCTGCGAAAAGAGCAGGTTTGTTCCACTCCACACCCATCCGTAGCTGCTGGTATTTACTCCAATTGTATTTCCGCCACGCCATCCTAATCCATCCAGGTTAGCATTGTCCGCACCCCAAAAAATCCAGCGATACTCGTTTGCGTTTAACTCGCCTGTTAAAGGATCATCCACACTTTCCACCCAGTGATAAGTGGTATAAAAATTCACGGTCATTGCACCGTCTGCTATAGTTTGAGCTTTACCTCTTTCTGTAAACAGAAAAGTTAGAAGCAGTGCTATAGTAAGTCTAAAAAAATAGTATTTCGTTTTCATTGCATTCACTTTATCCGTTACACCAATTATTTACCATGCTTTAAAGTGTTGTAATCAGCACTCTGCTTTCTCTCAATTAAAAGCTTTTGCTCCTTGCGGTATTCATCGGCATTAAATGTGGAAGGAAAGTCATAATCCTTTCCGTATCGCTTCGTAAACTCGGCAGAATTGTAAACAAAATACCAGTTGCGTAATTTCAACTGATAATCAAAATCATCCTGTAGTTTATCCTTGGCATTTCCCTTTACCGGTAACTGATTAGATATTTCAGCACCCAAAAAGCGGGGCATATAATTGATAGTTATTCTTTCAGGGGCATAAGGGTTGAGTGCCTTCAATTCAGGTGTATTCAAAAAAGCTATGTATTCCTTAGGATATAAACGTTGCCAGAATCCTACTCTTCTTTCAAAGTTATCCCCCTGCGCATCACCACTGAGAGTATTATCCAACTCTGGAAAGTGCGGAAACAAAAGCTTCTTTTTCTCTGATGTTACTCCACTTGCCTTATACCACTGATACCAAGAACTGTTCACCGTTTTAGGCTGCTCAATATATTTTTCAGGAATACCATAAGTAATCCATCCAATACCACCCTTGGTAAAAACCGGAAGTGAGCTAAGTGACCTCCACTCCTTAGGATACTGCCCTAACCAACCATTCAGTTTTTGCTGAAAATCGGTTTGACTAGTATAACTAAAAGGGAAATGAGGCGCAACATCTTTTATAGTTGCCTTATCAACGTTCAGGTAGTTGAACAGTGAAAGAATTGGTGGCTGCTGCAAACTGCTCTGTGCCTGGCTAAAGCAGACATAAAGCAGTAACATAAAAAAGGATAGGGCTTTTCTCATAGTTACTTAATTTGATGTATCTTGTTAGTGTGTGGGGTAAATATACACCACTCACTTACATTTCTGAATGACTTTAAACAAAAAAGACGGCTCTTCATGAGCCGTCTTATGAATTAAACTTCAGTTAATATTTAGCGCATGATGGTAATTGTGCCGGTTGTATCCTTCACTGTTCCATCAAAATACACAATAGTAATCTGGTATACGTATGTGTCCTCCGGTGCATACTTACCATTAAAGTTACCATCCCAACCATAACTTCCGGTAATGCCATTCTGTTGGGATGCGTTGTAATAAACGCGCTGTCCCCAACGGTCAAACACACTTACTTCAATTTCGGTAGCGCCAAGAATGTCAAACTCAAAACGATCGTTCAATCCGTCACCGTTAGGTGTAAACACCGTAGGGATGAATGCTGAAATCTCGTTATTCACAATTACTGTTACAGTATCACTGGCTGAGCAGGAATCTGAATTCATTACCGTAACTGTAAATGTGGTAGTTGAGTTCGGATGTGCATAAGGAGTTGAACAAATTGCAGGGTCAACACAAGAAGTATAATTCATAAATGAATCCGGTGTCCAGATATAATTGATAATCGGAAGCGTTGAGTTGGATACGGCTATCAATTGAGTTTCCATACCGGTTAAAATCACCTGTTGTGAAACAGAAAGATCCACCGAAATTTCGCCCGGGCTGGAAATCGTAAACGTTGTTGTTCCTTCGCAACCGTTTACATCCGTTACCATTACCACATAGTTTCCGGCACTCAAGCCGGTAAAGGTATCGGTAGCCTGAGCAATGCCATTCAGTTCATAAATGTATGGCAGGTCACCTCCGGTTACATCAATTATCACCTGTCCGGTTGCGGTATTGAAGCACTTAGAAGATGTTGCTTCGGTGCTTACTTCAATTTCAGTTGGTTTGGTTAACACAGCTGAAACAGAAACAGAACAGTTAGAAGCATCCGTTACAGTTACAACATAATTTCCTGCAAAAAGGGTAATGGCGGTAGCCGTAGTTTGCGCAGGCGTAGTATTCCAACTATAAGTATAAGGCCCTACCCCCTGCGTGGCAACCACCGAAACTGAACCGTTTTTACTTCCAAAGCAGGAAGGTTGATCGGTAAGCAACTGCAACGAAACCTGTGTAGGTTGGGTAACAGTAAACGTCTGTGTCTTCAAACAACTGTTAGCATCAGTCACACCTATTGTATAAGTACCCTGAGGAATATTCGAAAGGTCCTCGGTAGTAGCTGCATTTGACCAAACATATGTGTAGGTCGGGGTGCCACCGCTTACAGTTACATCAATAGCACCATTACTTCCGCCAAAACATTGAACATTTGTAACATTTCCTGTAATAGAAACAGATGTAGGCTCAGTAACATAAATACTGTCTATTACCTGACAACCGTTAGAGTCTGTCAATAGTATTCCATACCGCCCTGCTGTTAAACCTGTGCGTACCGAATCATTAGTAAAGTCATCCCACAGATATTCGTATGGAAGAACCCCTCCACCCGGAATAGCGGCTACTGTTCCAGTCGCTGCACCATTACAAAGCACGTTAGTTCCTGTTAAGCTTACCGTAAGCGGTGTAGGCTCATTTACAATGTAAAGCGAAGCAATCTGGCAACCGTTGCCATCAGTTACGCTTACATAGTAGTTGCCACCGCATACACTGTAAAGGTCTTTTGTAGAAGGCCCAGTTGACCACAGATAGTG
>CAZLXD010000257.1:0-4459 GCA_964563185.1 uncultured Chitinophaga sp. | reverse complement strand
CCACACCATCCGCCAGCGCGGGTGCGCATCGCTCATATACTTATACACCAGTGCAAACAGCAGGGCGGTAAAGCCATACGAAATAAGAAAGTCGAATACATTGGTAATCATTACCGAGGTTTCGGCCAGCTGGTAATTCAGGTATTTTGAAAGAGCCGCCAAACCCGTATTCACCATAAAGGAAACCAGCAGCAGAAAGGCCAGGCAAACAATCATGGCAAACGAAAAAATGCGGGTAATAAAAAACTGAAGTACGGGCTGCTTTACCCCGGGCTTAATGTTCCATATAAGGTTAAGCGAAGTATGCAACTGGCTGAATACGCTGGTAGCGCCTATCAGCAGCAACACAGTGGCTACCAGGGTGGTAAAGGTATTGCCGCCCGGGCGGTAAACCGCTTTAATTATTTCCTGTAACTGTTCAGCGCCATGCACCCCAATGGCTTCCTGCAGCTGGTTTTTTATTTCTCCCTGCACGGCCTGTTCGCCCAGCACCGCACCCGCCATAGATATAACTATAATAACAATGGGAATAAGCGAAAAGCCGGTGTAATAGGCCAGTGCCGCGCCCAGGGTAAGGGTATCGTGCTTTACAAACAGCCGGAAACTGTTTTTAAAGCTGTGCCAGAAAGCGTGCAGGTGTTTTTTCATACTGCGGAAGATGCCGGAGCGGCTTTTTCTGCTTCGTAAATATTTTCAATACCCTTAAGTAAAGCATCGGGGTTAAAGGAAATACTATCAATACCCTGCTCCACTAAAAAGCGGGCAAACTGCGGGTAATCGCTGGGGGCCTGCCCGCACAGTCCTATTTTAATACCGGCCTTTTTTGCCTTTTTAATGGCGGTGGCAAACATCCATTGGGCGGCCTCATTCTGCTCGCTGAATATGTCGCTTACAATGGCGGAGTCGCGGTCAATACCTAAAGTCAGCTGCGTTAAATCGTTCGAGCCTATAGAAAATCCGTCAAACACTTTGGCAAACTCTTCGGCCAGCAGCACGTTGCTGGGTATTTCTACCATTACATATATCTGCAGGCCATTGTCGCCCCGCTTCAGCCCGTATTCTTCCATTAGTGCTACCACTTTCTTCCCTTCTTCCACCGTGCGGCAAAAAGGAATCATCAGCTTAACATTGGTAAGGCCCATGCGGCTGCGCACCGCCTGCATGGCTTCGCACTCTAACCGGAAACCTTCTTTGTAACGCTCGTTGTAATAGCGCGATGCCCCTCTGAAACCCAGCATAGGGTTTTCTTCGGCCGGTTCATAGTGGCTGCCGCCCAGCAGCGAAGCATACTCGTTGGTTTTAAAGTCGCTCATGCGCACTATTACATCGTGGGGGTAAAAAGCGGCTGCCACCTGCGCTACCGAGCGCGATAGTTTTTCAATGAAGTATTCACGCTTATCCTCGTAGCCTTCGGTTAGGCGGATAATTTCTTTTTTATCGTCATCGTCCGGCAGGCTGCTATAGTTAACCAGCGCCATGGGGTGTATGCGAATGGCATTATTGATAATAAACTCCATGCGCAGCAACCCCACCCCTTTATTGGGGTAAAAAGACAGTTCAAATGCCCGGTCGGGATTAGCCAGAATAAACATAGGAGCGGTTCGCGTTTCGGGAATGTTATTGAGCGGGCACGTTTTCTCTTCCCACTCCAGTTGTCCGTTAAACACTTTTCCGGTTTCGGCTTCGGCACAGCTTACGGTAATCATTTGCCCGTCCTTAATTACCCCGGTGGCATTGTTGCAGCCCACCACAGCGGGTATGCCCAGTTCGCGCGCCACAATAGAGGCATGGCTGGTTCTTCCGCCTTTATTGGTAACAATGCTCACCGCTTTTTTCAACAGGGCGTTCCAATCGGGGTTGGTAATGTCGGCCACAATTATTTCGCCCGCATGCAAAGCCTCGGCCTGTTCCAGCGAGTGTATAATGCGCGCCCTGCCGCTTACTATGCTTTTGCCCACGGCTTTGCCGCTGCACAGCAATTCGCCTTTTGTTTTTAACTGAAAAGTGCGGGCTATGTTCAGTTTTACCTGGCTTTTTACGGTTTCGGGCCGCGCCTGCAGAATATAAATATGCCCGTTGGTGCCATCCTTTCCCCATTCAATATCCATAGGCATACCGTAGTGCTCTTCTATAGCCAGGCACCACTTAGCCAGTTGCAACACTTCGGCATCATTCAGCACCGGCTGCTTTCTTTTTTCGGCAGGGGTATCTAAGTTCAGGGTGCTGGTGCCCGCCATACCGTTATTGGCATACACCATGGTTTTTTCCTTTTCCCCCATTCGTTTTTTTATCAGGGCATCTAAGCCCTGCTTCAGGGTGGGTTTAAACACCAGAAACTCATCGGGGCTAACAGCGCCCTGCACCACATTTTCGCCCAGCCCCCAAGCACCGGTCAGGTATATCACATTCTTGAAACCGCTTTCAGGGTCGAGTGTAAAAGCAACGCCTGCCGAGCCGCTGTCGGAGCGCACCATTTGCTGCACCCCGCAGGAAAGGGCCACCTGCAGGTGGTCGAAACCGTTATCAATCCGGTATTTAATAGCGCGGTCGTTAAACAGCGATATGTAGCAACGGTGGCAGGCCTCCACCACCGCCTCCGCCCCGCTAATATTCAGGAACGATTCATGCTGCCCCGCAAAACTGGCAGTAGGTAAATCTTCGGCTGTGGCACTGCTGCGCACCGCTACGGAAAAAGAAGATTCCCTTCCCTGCGAAAAAGCGGCATAAGCATCGGTAATAGCTTTAGCAAGTTCCTGCGGTATTACCGCATTTTTCAATAACTGCCGGCAGGCCTGCCCTGTTTCGGGCAGGTTAGCTAGGGTGGTTTTATCCAGCTGCTGCAAAACGGGCTTCAGCTTTTCTTCCAATTGGTTAAACTGCAAAAAATGACGGTAAGCAGCAGCGGTAACGGCAAAGCCATCGGGCACCTGCACGCCCAACGGAGCTAAGTGATTGTATAGCTCTCCCAACGAAGCATTCTTGCCACCGGCCTCGGCCAGGTTGTTTAAAGTAAGTTGACTAAACGGAATAATAAACTGCATGGGTGGTGTTTTTACAACTGTGCAAAGTTAGGTTTATATGCGGGGCATGGCATGAGGAAAGTCAAGCACAGGTCAGATTAGTATCAGGCAGAAAATGTGGCACTCAGTTGACAGTGCCACGTTGACAAGAAAACGACCATGTACCGTTACAGTTACCCAATTATCCGCCACCAACTGTATATTAGCCCCATGAGTGTAACAGTGGCGCCTTCGGTACTCAGTGCCGATTTCGGAAACCTGCAAAGGGATGTAGAGATGCTTAACCGCAGCGAAGCGGAATGGATTCACATTGATATTATGGACGGCTCGTATGTGCCGAACATTTCTTTCGGTTTTCCGGTGCTGCAGGCCATTAGAAAGCATACCTCCAAAGTGTGCGATGTGCATTTAATGGTAGTGCAGCCCGAGCGTTACTTTCAGCAGTTCCGCGATGCAGGAGCCGATGTTATTACCATCCACTACGAGGCCGTTACACATTTAGATTCTGCCATCCACCAAATAAAAGACACCGGAGCCAAAGCCGGTGTAGCGCTTAATCCTTCTACTCCGGTTTCGGTTTTAAAGGAAGTTATTCATTTGCTCGATTTGGTTTTGGTAATGAGTGTAAACCCCGGCTTTGGCGGGCAGAAATTCATTCCCTATTCCATTGAAAAAGTGAAAGAGGCTAAAGCGCTGATTACTTCTTCGGACTCTAAGGCAGTAATTGAAGTAGATGGCGGAGTAGGCACCGGCAATGCTGCCGGACTGATTAAAGCCGGAGCCAATGTGTTAGTAGCAGGCAATGCCGTATTCGGTTCTGCCGACCCGCTGGCTACCATTCAACAGATTAAAAACGCTGCGGTATAATAAACTACATGCACCACCGTTTTTCCCAGCAGATGTTTCAAAAGCTTTTCTTCCTCACAGCACTGTTTTGTGTTTCCCTTATTGGTTTTGCGCAGGGAGTGGCTACGGTTAAGGGCACGGTAAAAGATACCAGCGGAAGAGTGTATGACGGGGTGTTTATTGCCGTGCAGGAGAACGCTAAGTTTAACACCTACTCCGATGCCAAAGGTTACTTTGAACTGAAAGTGCCGGCAGATAAAAAGATTACACTCATCTTCTCATCGCTGAATATTGAAACACAAAAGGGCGAACTGGAGTTAAGCGCAGGGGAGAGCATAAACATTAATGCCATTGTTACCGAAAAGGTAAACCAGTTAAAGGATGCGGTTATTAAAGGCGAGCGCACTCAGGAAAACGGAGCCAGCACAGTTGATGTAAAAGTGCAGCAGCAGTTACCTTCGGTGAATGAAGGTATTGAGGCATACTTAGTATACCAGTTGGGGGTAACCAAGAGCAACGAGTTAAGCTCTAACTACAGCGTGCGCGGTGGCAACTTCGATGAGAACTTAGTGTATGTAAACGATTTTGAAGTA
>CAZLXD010000256.1:0-4465 GCA_964563185.1 uncultured Chitinophaga sp. | reverse complement strand
TTACCATACTGGAAACACCACGCGCCAGCTTTACTTCAACAGCGCCACAGTGTACCGGCTTACCGGTTAACTTTACTAATTTGGGAACCACCACGGGTGTAACCTGGGTCTGGGATTTCGGTACCGGTGCTTCTCCGGCTGCATCTACCGTTCAGGACCCTAATGGTGTGGTTTACTCTACTTCAGGTATTAAAACAGTAACGTTGATTACTACCAACGGAACTACTTCTTGTTCGGCAACTTCTTCGCAAACCATTATCATTCATCAGTCGCCAACAGCAACATTTACCAGCAATGCTCCGCAGTGTGCCAATGTAGGCATCAACTTTACCAATACCGGCAGTACCGGCAGCAACTGGAGTTACAGTTGGGATTTAGGGCAGGATGCCAATCCGGCTACTTCGAATGCACAAAACCCGAGCGGGGTATTGTACAGCACAGGCGGAACCAAGCTGATTACCTTCAGTATTTCAGATGCCAACTGTACCACTACCGATACTCAAAGTATTGTTATAAATGCCCTGCCTGCGGCTTTTGCCGGACAGGACACAACTATTTGTGCTAACCGCAGCGTGCAGTTAGGAACCACCTCCACTGTCGGCAACACGTACACCTGGTTCCCTTCTTCTACACTCGATAATCCGTTTGTAAGTAATCCGGTTGCCAGCCCTGTAGCACCTGTAACCAACTACATTGTAACGGTAGTGAACACCGCCACCGGTTGCACCAACAGCGATGTGGTGGTAGTTACCATGCTACCTCCGTTAACTGCTAATGCAGGCGTGGATGTGGAAATTTGTGCTAATGACAGCGTGCAGATTGGTGCCGGTTTGGTGGAAGGACAATTCTACCAGTGGTCGCCACCCGATGGATTAAGCAGCACTACTTTGCCTAACCCGGTTGCCACACCAACTTCCACCACTACTTACACCCTGGTAGTAACCGATACTACCGGCTGCGATGCGGTAACCGATAATGTAACAGTAATTGTAAACCCGCTGCCTGTGGCTAATGCCGGAGCTGATGATACCATAACCCAAGGCGCTACGGTGCAGTTGGTAGGAACAGGCGGTATTCAGTTCCACTGGAGCCCTGAAGCCGGCTTAAGCAACGCCAATTTGTTTAACCCTACCGCTACACCCGACAGCACTACCGATTATGTGTTAACCGTAACCGACCTGTTTGGTTGCAGCAATACCGATACTGTTCGCATTACGGTGTTCGACTTTGCCACACCTTTCTGGCTGCCAAGTGCCTTTACGCCCGATGGCAACGGACACAACGATGTGTTGTATGTGCGTGGCGGAGGCTTTGAAAACTTCCAGTTTAGTATTTACAACCGCTACGGTGAATTGATATTCCTGAGCAAGGATATTAAGACCGGATGGGATGGTAAAAACCAGTTTACCTCGGATGATGCACCGGCCGATGCCTATGTGTATAAACTGAACGGCCTGCTGGAAACCGGAGAGAAAGTAGATGTGAAAGGATTAGTTAACCTGATACGCTAAACAACATGAACCCTATTACAAAAAATAATAAACCTACAGTAATGAAAACAACAGGTAAAATTATTCTGAGCGCAATGGCAGTAATGTTGCTGGCACTTGCCCATGCACAGGATGCACGGTTTTCGCAACCCGTTAATAACCCGCTGGCGCTTAACCCCGCCATGATGGTGCTTACCAACGATTTCCGTGTTATAGTAAACTACCGCAACCAGTGGGGCAGTATTGATAAAGGTTACCAGAGTTATGCCGGCTCGGTAATGTATCCGCTGTTTCTGAAGGGAAAGAAAGATACTACCAACCTTTCGCGCCTCGATTTTGGTTTGCATGTAAACTACGATAAAGCCGGTGCCTTTAACCGCGTAAATGCCGGTTTAAACATTGGCTACGGTTTGCGCATTAATCCTTCCAACTTAGTAACTGCTACCTTAAACGTGGGCTTGGTAAACCACCAAATTGACTGGAATAACCAAACCTTTGATGAGCAATACATTTGGGGTAGCTTTAACAGCAATAACCCCAACGGTGAAAATCCGGCAGGTAACCAACTGAATGCCGATGTGGGCTTTGGGGTATTGTGGCACTTTACCGAGCAGAAAGGCCGTGTGCAGGCATTTGCCGGAGTTTCAGGCTACCACCTTAACCAGCCTAACCTTACCTTTTTGGGCGGCAGCAGCAAACTGCCCAGCCGCTACAACTTTCAGGCGGGGGTAAAGGTAATTGGCAAAAAGGTTGACTTTACACCGGTATTTATGTATAACCTGCAGGGGCAGTTTAAAAACCTTACTGCCGGATTCCTTCTGGCCTATAAAATTGAAAAGGCCGGAAAGATTGTTGCCGGAAGCTGGTTTAAGGAAAAGGATGCTATTTCGGTTCAGCTGGGTTTCGAACACAAATACTTTAATATTCACTACAGCTACGATTTTGGCAACTCGGCCCTTACCCGTTCTACCAAAGGGTTGATGACTCACGAGGCTACACTGGTGCTTAAATGGGATGCCAGCAAGAACATAAACAAAACCGCTGCATTTTTCTAAGTTATGTTGCTTACCCTTTACAGGCCTCACCCTTATGGGTGGGGCTTTTTTGCGGCCCTACTAAGTCCGCCCCGGATGTAATACGTTACTTTTTTTTGGGGGCGGAGCTTACACACTTCCAGAGTTCTGGAAGCCCGTTCACGGAAAAGGGAATGCCAACCACCCCGGCCTTCCTCTATATCTTTAAAAACTTCTTCTTCGAACTTCTTGTAGTCGAAACCATCTTTGCTTTTTTCTTTCATCTGTATCAAATTTAGTTTTTGACACAGTTTGTTGAACAGACTCCAGTTTATTGAACACTCCCCGCTCCGGGTTTCATTCAGCACCGTCCACCGTCCTCGGTCATCCGTCATCTGCCCTATCCCCTCATTCTCACATTCTCACATCCTCATATTCTCCTATTCCTCTCCGCGTTCTTTGCGCCTCCGCGCGCCTTCATCCATCGTGTTCATCCGTGCCATCCGTGGCAAACACTGCATTCCATCCCTGTTTTCTCCTTTCACATTCACCCTTTGTCCTTCCCCACCTCCCTACAACTTACAACTCACCATCTACAACCATCCACCACAATTCCCTCATTATCAACCTATATCCTGCTACTACCCGCCTAAAGGCAATTACCGTTAAGCCATATCCCTCTACAGGCTAAGCATATTCAGTTACCGTTAAGCCATATCCCTCTACAGGCTAACCATATTCCATTACCGCCAAGCCATACCCTTCTACTCTCGGGCCATTTTCTGTTACTCTCCGCCCATATTCGTTCACTCTCTTGCCTTTTGTTGCAGTTTCCGTCTGTGCTTTTCCGTGTAATCCGTGGCAAATTCTTGTAGTTTAGGTATATCGTCCCTCCCGCAGCAATTGCAAAACTCCTGTACCAAGCAAGTTGCCGCGCCTTCAAACATTAACAAAACTAAACTCCGTAAGGCTTTAATTGTTACTTCTATAAAGCATTAAACCATGCCAATCAAAACCATTCTTTTATTTTTCACTTTCTCTGTCGCCTCCCTTTCGGGCTGTACACAGAAAAACCCAAACCAATCAGCGAACACTAAACCAACTCAACCCATGGAAAACAATAACGATACCACCAAAGTGGAACACACCGAACAGGAATGGAAAAACCTACTAACCGGTGAACAATATTACGTGCTTCGCGAAAAAGGTACTGAGCGCCCATTTACAGGAAAATTCTATTTACATAAAGAAAGTGGCACTTATATATGCGCAGGCTGTGGCAATGACCTGTTTAAGTCCGACATGAAGTTTGATTCCCACTGCGGTTGGCCTAGTTTTGACAAAGAGATTGCCGGAGGAAAGATTAAAACACAGGTAGATAGCAGCCATGGAATGATAAGAACTGAAATCATGTGTGCCAGGTGTGGTTCGCACTTAGGCCACCTGTTCGATGATGGCCCCACCGAAACGGGTTTGCGATATTGCGTTAACTCAGTTTCATTGGACTTTAAACGGTAGTGTTCAATAAACTGTGTCAGGGTTAAAAAATATACATTCGTAGTGTTACCTCCCAAATCCTAAATCCTCCGTCCCAAATCCTACCACCCCTTTTCTCCCCGTTTCCGCCAACTTACGGTAAACAAAACGCCACTTACGGTAACCACTATTAGCGTGGGGCTGCCGGTCGGAGTTTACAGGGCGACCGGCAGCGGTTGAGTTGGCACCGAACTCATTATACTGGTTTTTAGGTTAAATAATTGGTTTTTGAATGTTTTTTGGCTTGTAACCCACCTTATAGACCCCTTCCCGACAAAGCGGGACGGGGTCTATAAGGTTATAAGGCATGAACCTAAGTTGCGGAACGGGTCTTATAAGCTTATAAGGTGCTTCCCGACAAAGCGGGACGAGGTCTATAAGGTTATAAGGCATGAACCTAAGTTGCGGAACGGGTCTTATAAGCTT
>CAZLXD010000255.1:0-4467 GCA_964563185.1 uncultured Chitinophaga sp. | reverse complement strand
ATCTTCAAACAGCGGGTCTTTTTCACCGGCATCAAAATCGCCCCGGGATTCCAGTTCCTTTTCATCCACATATTCAGGCAGCAGGAACGGAGCCGTGTAACCTCGTTGCGCGGCAATAAAATCAACCACTTTATCTACTTCAGGGGTATCTACAAAAGCGCATTGCAGTCGTACAAGTTCACCATTGTAACTGATGAGCATATCTCCCTTCCCAATGAGTTGTTCAGCACCCCCAATATCCAGGATGGTACGACTGTCGATTTTACTGCTCACTTTAAAGGCAATCCGCGCCGGGAAGTTGGCTTTAATGGTTCCGGTAATAATGTTTACCGATGGACGCTGTGTAGCGAGTATTAAGTGAATACCAATAGCACGAGCCAACTGTGCCAATCGGGCAATAGGCATTTCCACTTCTTTACCCGCTGTCATAATTAAATCGGCAAACTCGTCTATCACCAAAACTATGTAGGGCAAAAACTTGTGCCCGTTGTTCGGATTCAACTGACGGTTCAAAAACTTATGGTTGTACTCCTTCAGGTTACGGCAGCCTGCTTTCTTCAGCAAATCGTATCGCTGATCCATTTCAATACAAAGTGCGTTGAGGGTGGTTACCACCTTTTTAGTATCGGTGATAATGGCATCTTCTTCGCCCGGAAGCTTTGCCAGGAAATGTTTTTCCAGTGCTTCATACAAACTCAACTCCACTTTCTTAGGGTCAACCAAAATGAACTTAAGTTGCGAAGGATGCTTTTTGTATAGTAAGGAAACAAGGATAGAGTTGATACCTACGGACTTACCTTGCCCTGTTGCACCCGCCATTAGTAAGTGAGGCATTTTAGAAAGATCAGCCACATAAATTTCGTTGCTGATGGATTTTCCTAAACAGATCGGTAGGTCGGCAGTCGTGTTTTGAAATTTTTCGGAAGCCAACAACGAACGCATAGAAACCACTTCTTTATGCGCGTTCGGCACTTCTATACCAATTGTTCCTTTACCGGGTATAGGCGCAATAATACGAATACCCAAAGCCGCCAAACTGAGAGCAATATCATCTTCCAGGTTTTTAATTTTTGAAATACGAACGCCCGGTGCCGGAACAATTTCATACAAGGTAACAGTAGGCCCTATCGTAGCTTTTATCTTCGAAATCTCAATTTGGTAATTGTTCAGTGTAGAAATAATCTGATTCTTGTTGCGCTCAAGTTCCTCGGCATCAATCTTCACTTTATCGTTGCCGTATTCTTCCAATAAATCCAGTGATGGAAACTGATAGTTCGATAAATCCAATGTTGGGTCAAACTCGGTATCTAACCGGCCAATGTTTTCTGTGGCCACCGCTTCTTCCACCGTTTCCTCTACTTCCAACTCCAGTTCTTCATCGGTGTTACCGGCCTGCAATTTGTTTCCTAATTCTTTACCCGTATCAAGGTCAATCACTTTCAACTCAGGTTCCTCCATCACTTCCGGCTCTATGGTAAAGGGCGCAACTACAGGCTTCTTTAAATCTTCCAAATTATCCTTGCCGAAAATATTCTCGCTGGTATCCTTAAACTCAGGAACTAAAGATTGTTCAGCCGCAATAACTGTGGCAGAAGTATCCTCCTTTTTCAACACAGCCGATGGATTTAGCAGAAAATCGAAACTGATGTTGTAAACCACAATGGTAAAAATGAGCGCTGTGGCAATAAGTGATACGCCTACTCCCAGCGGGCTGAGTAGTCCGGTTAAATATCCGGTTTCCCCGGTAAGGTAATTGCCAAAAGCACCGCCCCACGAAAGAACAGAAGCCGGCTTAACCAGTGCATTCACAAAAGCAAAAGCCGATGAAAACCAAATAAGCCCCACAAAAGAGTACAGCGCTACACGTAACGCTTTAAATACTTCCTTTTGCACCAACAGGTTAAACCCCGCCACAAACGCTGCCAGAGCAAACAGATACGATGAAAAACCGAAAAGGGTATTGATAAACCGGTGAGCCAACCAGGCACCAAGGCGACCCAAAGCATTGGCTGATTCTAACGAAGTATTCCCTAAAACCGCTCCGCCACCGGTCATCAGCTCACTTTGGTCTTCAAGAACAGTAAATAAATACGAAGTAAACGCCACTACCAGCACAAACGAAAACAGAATGAGTAACAAACCGCTTATCTTCGACAGGCGGCCATCATTCCACCATTTGGTTTCGGGCTCTTCGGGCTCCTTTACCTTTTTGGCAGCTTTCTTTTCTCGCGAAGCCTTTACGGGTTTCTCTACGGCCACTTCTTCTTCCACTTCCTTTTTCTTTTTTACTGCGGGCTTAACTTCTTCCATCGAATTGAAATCAGCTTCTAAGTTCTCAATTACCACCGCTTTATACTTTATATCAGAACGTCAACTTATTCACAACAGATATAGATGTGTATACCTAAAATACAACTGAGGGGCGGTTGGTAAACTTCATTTTTCGTTTATTTTTGTCGCCCGCTTAGCAATAAAGTAGGGGAAAGTTCTTTAGACGATGCCAAAGTGGCGGAATTGGTAGACGCGCACGACTCAAAATCGTGTGCCCTCGGGCGTGTGGGTTCGATTCCCACCTTTGGTACGAAAAAAGGCTCCTAAAGGAGCCTTTTTTATTTTACATAGTCAACTGACAATCAATATTCTCTGACATTTATCTTATCTGCCATTTCAAACAAATTCTTTTTGCGCTCAGCGGTAACGCTCACCTTTTCCAGAGAAGCTAAACTTTCCTGATAAAGCGCTTCTGCCTTTTGCAAAGTAGCATCATATGCACCTGTTTGCTTCATTAGTCGTTTAACGCCTTCAATCTTTTTCTCTTCGCTGGCCTCATTCATTAATACAGCCAATTCCTTTTTCTGTTCAGCATTTGCCATGCTTTGCGTGCTGATAAAAAGGTAAGTTTTCTTATTCATCAAAATATCGCCTCCTATTCGTTTTCCTACCTTGTCACCTTCGCCAAAAGCATCCAACAGGTCATCTTTAATTTGAAAAGATAAACCAAGATTAAGTCCGAAGTTATATATGTCCTTTTGGTTTTGTTGATCGGCATTGCCAAGTATGGCCCCTATTTGCAGCGAACAAGCCAATAGCACGCTGGTTTTGTATTCAATCATTTTTAAATACTCGTTCAATGTTACATCCATCCGCTTTTCAAAATCTACATCCATTTGCTGCCCTTCAAAAATTTCGATGGCCGTTTTCGTAAAAACATTCATTATAGAAGGTATGTAGTTTGCCGGAACATCAGTGAGATATTTATACGCATACGCCAGCATTACATCACCTGCTAATATTCCGGCATTAATGCCAAAAACTTTGTGTACTGTGGGAACTCCCCTTCGTATATCGGCATTATCCATTATATCATCGTGCACTAAAGTGAAGTTGTGAAAGACTTCCATCGCAAAAGACGGATTAAGAGCTTGCGGCACATCACCGCCAAACATATCAGCCGCCATTAAAAGCAGCAACGGACGAATACGTTTGCCTTTTATACCCATAATATGGTTCACCGGAGCATAAAGCCCATCGGGGCTATTGTTAAAATTACCACTACTGAATTTTTCCTCGTAAAGGCTGTAAAGGGAAGAAGCTGATTGCATGAAAACAGTTAATACACTAATAAACAAGCGGTAACAACGAAAGTTCCGCTATGAGAAGGCAATATTAGGAATTTTATCGGTTTGCTACCTGTGGATAACGCTTTGTACGCCCCGCAACCTTTTTTAAGCAGCCTGCGTAAAATGGAACATAACAGGCTTGAAGAACCTGTTTTGAACCGAATACTGAAATGAAGAAATTAGTACGCTTAGTATTAGTGTTATTTGGAATTTACTTATCGCTCCCCCAGCTAAATGCGCAGGTTTCGGTCAGTGAAACGCACATAAACAATGTTTGCTCTGGAGGAACATCCGGCAGCATCAACATCACCGCCACTGGCGGGACCTCTCCCTACTCGTACCTTTGGAATGACGGCATATTAACCGAAGACCGCAACAACATAGCCGCAGGCACATACAATGTAACCGTTACCGATTTTTCAGGTAACACTGCTGCACTCAGCATCAATATTTCTCAGGGACCAGCTATAGCCGTTTCTAAAAACATTACCCCGGTTACCTGTGGAGGAGGAAATGACGGAGCTATAAACCTGAGTATAACAGGCGGAGCGCCCGGTTATACCTACTTGTGGGCCGATGGCATTACTTCGGAAGATAGAATAAACGTAACCGCAGCCAATTATTATTTTACTGTGACCGATGCTTTAGGCTGCACCAAATCCGACTCGGCTAATGTTACTCAGCCGATGGGGATGGTTCCTTCTGCGGTAATAAATAACGCCAACTGTAACGCTAACAACGGCCATATTGATTTAACTGTTCAGTATGGCTACCCGCCATACAGCTACCTGTGGAATGATGGATTTACCACACAGGATAGAGTATCCTTAATGATAGGAACCTACAC
>CAZLXD010000254.1:3589-4527 GCA_964563185.1 uncultured Chitinophaga sp. | reverse complement strand
TAGCAATGTAAATTTGCAACAGGCAATCAATAGTGCGTTGGTTCTTTTCGGCCTGTTTATTTATTTCCGTCAGCAACTTAAGGCTGTCTACCGAATGGATGAGATGCACAAAAGAAGCAATGTATTTTACCTTGTTGGTTTGCAGGTGGCCTATTAAGTGCCACTGAATATCGTTGGGCAGTTCTTCGTATTTGCCCACCATTTCCTGCACCTTGTTCTCCCCAAAGTGCCGCTGACCTGCCTGATATAGTTTCATTACATCAGTAGCCGGTTTTGTTTTGGAAACAGCAATAAGTTGTGCCCCGTATGGTTTCAACTCCTGTAGTATCTGTTCAAACTTCTGCAAATTCATTATTGCGCAACAATTCTATTTTTGGCTAAAATAATGAAGCGCTTCGTACCCCTTTTATTTCTTGCCTTATATGCCTGTAAGCCCGATATGCCTTCTATTCCTAAGGAGGTGTTGCCGGTTGATAAAATGAAAGTGATACTGGCCGATATGCACATAGCCGATGCGGTGGCGGAAACAAAGGCACTGGGCGGTGCCAGCGAAGGCGCGCTTACACAGGAGTATTACGGGCGTATTTATCAGTTACATCAGGTTACTTCCGAACAGTTTACTAACAGCATGAAGTTTTATGAGAGCCACCCTGTTTGGCTCAATAAACTGTATGAAGAAATACTCACTGAGTTGAGTAAGCGTTCAGCAGGTGTGAGTAAGTAGCGTTTCTTCAATAGCCATTCCCTTATTTCTTTACCCCGTAATTATTCAGCTATGAACAAAGTGGTGGCTAATGCCGATGAGGCTGTAAAAGATATACCCGATAATGCCGTGCTGATGCTTGGCGGATTTGGATTGTGCGGTATTCCCGAAAACTGTATTACTGCTTTAATCAAAAAAGGCGTAAAGGGTTTAACCTGCATTTCGAACAATGCCG
>CAZLXD010000254.1:0-3579 GCA_964563185.1 uncultured Chitinophaga sp. | reverse complement strand
GGATGACTTTGGCATTGGGTTGATGTTGAAAACCCGCCAGGTAAAAAAAATGATGAGCAGCTATGTGGGGGAAAACGCAGAGTTTGAACGCCAGTTGCTTTCGGGCGAGTTGGAAGTGGAGTTAATTCCGCAAGGAACTCTGGCAGAAAGAATACGTGCCGGTGGTGCAGGTATACCTGCTTTCTTTACACCAACAGGTTATGGCACCGAGGTAGCCGAAGGCAAGGAAACCCGCGAGTTCAACGGCAAGATGTATGTATTGGAACAGTGGCTGAAGGCTGATTTCAGTATTGTGAAGGCATGGAAGGGCGATACCATGGGCAACCTTGTTTTTAAAGGAACTGCCCGCAACTTTAACCCCATGATGGCTACTGCCGGAAAGATTACTATAGCCGAAGTAGAAGAGTTAGTGCAGCCCGGTGAACTGGACCCAAACAATATTCACACGCCAGGCATTTATGTGCAGCGCATTTTCAAGGGAAGCAATTACGAAAAACGTATTGAGCAAAGAACCATTACTAAAGGTTAACCAATGAAGTTGAATCTTTCAGAAAGGATACTGCTGCTTAAAATTAAACTGGCACTTACCACCGAAAAACTGATGGAACACAATCAGGAAAGTTTTGCCGGGTATATCTATACCACTATAGCACAAATGAATGATGTGTTTGATGCCATTCGCTGTAGTGATGAAAAAGCGGAAAATACAGAGCGCATGCACCGCCTGGTGGAACACCTGACCGAAATTGAGAATGTGCTGCTGGCATGTAAAGTGGGCATTAAACTTCCATTGGATGAAAGCACGCTGCATACGGTTCAACAGGTAAAAACGGAGTTGAAAGAACTGATACGAAGAGAAGAGTTTGTGCCTTTAAGTGCCCGATACCATTAAACTACAAAAAAACAAGCGCCATGCCATTAGATAAATTCGGAATTGCCAAAAGAATAGCCAGAGAACTACGCGATGGATACTATGTAAACCTGGGTATTGGCATACCCACGCTGGTAGCCAATTATATTCCCGAGGGAATGAATGTGATACTGCAAAGCGAAAACGGTTTGTTGGGTATGGGGCCTTTCCCTTATGAGCAGGATGTGGACCCTGACTTGATTAATGCGGGAAAGCAAACGGTTACCATGCTTAAAGGTGCTTCGTTGTTTTCTTCTTCCGATAGTTTTGCCATGATACGCGGCAGCCATGTGGATTTAACGGTATTGGGCGCTATGGAAGTAGACCAGAATGGCGACATAGCCAACTGGAAGATACCCGGCAAAATGGTAAAGGGAATGGGCGGTGCTATGGATTTAGTGGCGGCTACCGACAATATTATTGTGGCCATGATGCAAACAAATCCGAAGGGCGAATCGAAGTTGTTGCCAAAATGCACGTTGCCTCTCACCGGCAAAAACTGTATTACCCGTGTGCTGACTGATTTAGGTTTCTATGAAATTAAAGAGGGGGCTTTCCACCTGATGGAAATTGCCCCTGATGTAACGGTTGAGGAGATAAAAGCGAAAACAGCCGGTAACTTAGTTATTAGCCCCAACCTGAAAACAATTGAAGTATAGGCGCAAACCGCTTAACTGAAATTCGTTTTATACCATTCCACCGTTTTTTCAATTCCTTTTTGCAGACTAACTAATTGCTTGTAGCCTATTTGCTGTTGTGCCTTAGCGGAACTGAAATGCAAGTGATGTATAGAAGTATTGATGGTGTAAGTGCTGAGCACCGGATTGGTGTTGCGCAGAAAAAGACGATGGAACATATCGGACGCAAAGCCTATGGGTTTTACAGGTAAAGAGGGAATAGATATTGGGTTGATATTCTTTCCTGCCGTTGCAGCCATCATTCCGAAAAGTTCATGGAGCGAAGTATGCGAAGGTTCGTAATCGGCAATAACATAAGTGTTGCCGGCTGCGTTGGTATGCGTGCCGGCACATACCAGGCCATGCACTAAGTTGTCAATAAACACATAGCCCAGTTTGTGTTTTCCTCCGTCCATGTAGCCGATAAATTTTCCATGCGTAATACGGTCCAGCAGTTGTTTGGAGGTGAGCATATCGCCCGGGCCGAAAATGAAAAAGCCGGGTCGGATAACCACTGTTTCAATTTGTGCCCCATAATCTTTCAATAACTTCTCTGCATCTATTTTGGAGCGTATGTAAGGATGGGTGAATAGCCCGGGTTGTTTAATAGCGGCTTCTTCACCCGCTTCTTCAAAATGCCGGAAGCCATGCACCACCAGCGAACTCATAAATACAACACGCTTTACCTTACTCCTCACTGCTTCGTTCAGTATGTTCTTTGTTCCGGCATAGTTTACTTCATAAACCCGGTTACTCCATGCCAGCGAAGGCAATGCTGCTAAATGATAAACTAACTCTATATCCGAAGTATGGAGGGTTTCGGGTTGTGTAACATCGGCATAAACTATTTCGCAGGGCACATTTTGCAAACTGGCGGTAGAGGTGCCTTTTAATACCATTGCTTTTACGCGGTGCCCTTCGGCTGCGAGCTGCTTTACTAAGTTGCTTCCTATAAAACCATTGGCACCGGTTACCAGAATATTCATTGCTTAAAAGAATTTGGAGGGAAGTAAATGAAGGTATTGCAGGATAAAGAAGTCCATGAAAACATTCATAAGAAAATGAATAGCCATGCCGTACCAAATAGAGCTAAAACGAATAGCCACATAGCCTATAATGGGGCCAAACACAGCCGCCATGGCAATTTCGGAACCGGGCTTGCCTATGTGAAACAGAACAGTGATGACTGTTTGTATGGCCAGTATCACTACGGTTTCTTTGGCCGAAGGTTGGTTGCTCATTAACCCGAATTGCAGGTAACCGCGGTAGAAAACTTCGTAAGCCATAAAGTAAAACAAGTAAGCCGATTGGTAAACAATAAACACCAGCCAGCTGCTGCCTATCAGTTTACTAAGCGGATACTCCCCGTAAATATCGGGTTGCCGGGCCGAGAAGTAGGTAGAGGCTAACACTATGGGATACACCACTCCGCAGATAAGTAAGGCTGTTTTGTTTGGAGTAAACCCTAAGCCCAGCGAGGCGAAATCTTCTTTCAGATAGTATTTGGTAACAAGCCATGGCATGCATACATAAAGCAACACGGTAAGCGCAAACTGGTAAAAGTATTGGTAGAGGTCTGCCCGCGGATGGCTGCCAAGTATTGGCTGAAAAAGAAAGTGGAATACCACTAAATCTTTCGACTGCCCTGTTTTGTTGGTGTACCACAGCGCGGTAAACCAATACAACACTGTAAGTAGAACAGTGGAAAGTAACACGGTGGTTCTGCGGTGTTGCAGTTGGTTTTGGGGCATGCGTAAATGTATATGCAATATTCCAATTTGCGATTTCCTGTTTCCCTATTCGAAGTTCCCGATTTCCAACAAGAAGTTCGCGATTTCCAATAAGGAGTGCCTTTGTTTTAATTAGGAGTTCGCTTGTTCTAATTAGAAGTTCACGATTTCCAACAAGAAGTTCGCTTGTTCTAATTAGGAGTTCGTGATTTCCAACAAGGAGTGCCTTTGTTTTAATTAGGAGTTCGCTTGTTCTAATTAG
>CAZLXD010000253.1:0-4593 GCA_964563185.1 uncultured Chitinophaga sp. | reverse complement strand
GGATGCTCTAAGGTGCGCTTTACGCCCACCACTGCGGCATAGTGAAACACATAGTCGAACTTGTAAGAAGTCATTACTGCCGAAATATCGCGGTACTCATTGCAGTTGCACTTAATAAACTTCCAGTTTTCCTTTTTGTTTTTCGGAAGGCGCTTAACATTTCCGGTAGAAAGGTTATCTACAACAACAACAAAGTTGTTATCGTCCTCAATCAGTTTATCTACCAGGCAGCTACCTACAAAGCCTGCACCACCTGTTACCAGAATGGTTCTCTTATCCAACATGGCTAATTTCATGAGTCTTATATCAGTTCCATTAAATATTTTCCATAGCCGCTTTTCATCAGCGGCTCTGCCAAAGTGCGCAATTGTTCAGAAGAAATGAAGCCCTGTCGCCATGCTTCTTCCTCAATACAGCCCACTTTTAATCCCTGCCTTTGCTCAATCACCTGCACAAACTGCGAGGCCTGCATCAGCGAATCGAAGGTTCCGGTATCTAACCATGCAGTTCCCCTATCGAGAATACCCACTTGTAACTTGCCTTGCTCTAAATAAACTTTGTTTACATCGGTAATCTCATACTCGCCACGGGCACTCGGTTTCAGGCTACGGGCTATTTCCACCACACTATTATCGTAAAAATAAAGTCCGGGAACGGCATAGTTCGATTTTGGTTTTGCCGGCTTCTCTTCAATAGAAATAGCCTTGCCGGTTTTGTCAAACTCTACCACACCATATCGTTCAGGGTCGCTTACGTGGTAAGCATATACCACACCCCCATCGGGGTTTGAGTTTGCTTTAAGTAATTGGTCCAGCCCGGTGCCATAGAAAATGTTGTCGCCTAAAATTAAAGCCGCTTTATCACCACCAATAAACTCAGCCCCTAATACAAAGGCCTGCGCTAAACCATTGGGTACTTCCTGCATTTTGTAACTGAAAGAGCAACCGTATTTTTTTCCGTCACCCAACAACCTCTCAAAGTTAGGTAGGTCGGTTGGGGTGGAAATAATCAGTATTTCGTTGATGCCCGCCTTCATTAAAACCGATAGCGGATAATAAATCATCGGCTTATCGTAAATGGGCATGATTTGCTTGCTGATGGCATAGGTGATGGGGTATAGCCTCGTGCCGCTTCCTCCCGCCAGTATTATTCCTTTCATTTTTGGTTGTTCTGTTAACAAAGAAAATAATTTCGAGGGCATATAAAACAAAGCGCGGAACTATTTATGGTTCCGCGCCCTGAGTTTTCTGATATGTTGCTTTATTTAATGTTTCCCAGTTTGTCTTCTACCGCTTTTACTACCGACTTCTGTTTATCAATATCGGCACGTTTCTGATACTGGTCCTGAGTGCTTTTATGAATGGCGCGTTGTTGTTCGCGTATATCAGCTTCCCATTTATCAATCTGCTTATGTAACTTCTCATTTTCGTTCACCAACTTTTTGAGTTCATTCTCCATTCCCTTTAGTGTTTTCTCTGCTTCCTTATAGGCATCGCCCGGAGTGTTTTTCAACGACTCAACGGTGGCTTTTTGTTTTGCTATTTGGTCGCTCTTCAGTTTTTGGTCAGCTTCATTGGTGCGAATTTCCGTTTTAGTGCGGCTTATGGAACGCTCGTCCTCATTTATCTTCTTATTGGCTTTCTCCTCTTCATTAACTAACTGCTTTAAGTCTCCTTCAAGGTCTGAGAGTTTCTTCTGTTCGCTATTCAGTTCTGCTTTTACCACTTCTTTGTATTCTTCCACAGCAAAATCGCGGACATACTTTTCTGCTGCCAGTGTTTTATCGGTAGCGGTTTCGCGCGAAATGAAAGAAGAATCGCTGCGCATAAACCAGGCGGTGAGCAAAACTCCTTCGGTAGTTTCGAGCAGTTTACTGAAAACATTAAAGCCTTCGGGAGCTACATTCTTGTCTACTGCTCCGTATATAATCAACTCGCCCCCCTGCTCTTCTACTTTCCCTTTCGATTTGTTTCTGAGTTTCTTTTTCCAGTCGCTTTCCACGGCCTTCAGTTTAGCTTCGGGAATAAGCACCTGATACGATGCATGCTCGCCTTTACTGCAAAGCTGAACGGACTGTGCCACTAAAATTTCGCGTTGTGCGCTAGCGCTATATACAAATACTAATGCAATAAGTAATACGGCTAATTTATTCATAGAGTTAAGTTTATTATTCCTTGCTGAAAATCCAGCGGGCAATTTCTTTCAGTTTTATCTTTTTACCATACATTAAAATGCCGGTGCGATAAATTTTTGCAGCTACATACGTAGTCAATATAAACCCGGTAATGAGCAACACCAGCGAGAGCGCAATTTGCCACCATTCGGGGCGAAAGGGCAAAAGGGCACACATAACAATGGGTGATGTAAACGGAATAACAGAGCCCCAAAAGCCCAAAGCACTGTCGGGGTTATTAATAACGTTGATGGCAATAAAAATGGAGATGATGATGGGAATGGTAATAGGCACCATCAGTGATTGCTGGTCGCCATCTTCGCCCATGGCAGCACCCACCGCTGCAAACAAAGAACCATACAAAAAGAACCCTCCTAAAAAATACAACGGAAAGAGAATGACAATTTGAGTGATGGGTAAAGCCGAAATGTTTTGTGTAATGATGAGGATGTCATCGGGGTCAATGCCCGAGTTTTTAAGTTCGCCCATACCGGAATTACCGGGGTTCATGGCAATGCCAAAAATTATTCCCGATACCATGTTTACAGCAAACATCAGTATTATCCAAAGCACAAACTGTGTTAAACCCACAGCGCCAACGCCCAGTATCTTTCCCATCAGTAACTGAAACGGACGAACGGATGAAGTAAGCACCTCTACAATGCGATTGGTCTTTTCTTCCATTACCCCTTTCATAATCATAGTGCCGTAAAAGAAAAGCGAAATGTAAATGGCAAAGCCCATTATCATTCCTACCATGGCAGCGGCATCGGTGTAGCCCTGTTTTTCCTTGCTGTTATCCAGCGACTCGAAATTCAGTTTCACTTTTTTGCGCAACTCCTCTAAATCTTCAGCGCTTCCCCGGTGTTTCATCTTAACGGCAAATACAGCATCTGTCATTCGCTGATTGATAAACTGTTGTTTAATCATGCCCGGGCGCTTGGTGTAGCGGTAGGCAATGCCCGGGTTGTTGGGGTGTTCAATATTAAAATCGGCAGGAATGAAAATTACGGCTTCGTATTTTCCCTCCTCTTCTTTTTGTTCCTTCAGCGTTGTTTCCAGAACATCGTAATTGTCGGAAACTTTGTGGAAGTAAACCGTTTGGTCATCGGCATCAGGAATGGCCACTTCTTTAAACAAACCGCTTTCATCAATAATAGCCACGTGCGTATTACCCTGCGAAAAAGTACTGATAACCACCGATGATGCTATCAGAATGAAAAAGCCAAGGGGAGCCAACAGTGTTGTAATCAGAAAACTTTTCTGACGAACCCGCGTGATGTATTCGCGCTGTATGATGATGAATATCTTCTTCATTAACTAGCTTGAACCTGACGGATGAAAATTTCGTTTATACTCGGTAATACTTCATTAAATGAGGTTACCTCTACGTTATTCTCCACCAGTAATCTCAGTAAATTGTTTCCCTGATGTTCTTCTGCAAACTTCACTACTAACTCGCCACCATTGTTTGAAATTACATTCGGTTTCGCTAAAAGCCCGGCTTCTATTTCGCCATTAAACGAAAGCCTGAACTTGTTCTCTTTAAAGCGTTGCTTCAACTCTTTAATTCCGCCTTCCAGTATTTTTCTCCCCTTATTAACCAACACAATGTCATCGCAAATTTCTTCCACCTGCTCCATTCGGTGGGTGGAGAAAATAATGGTAACTCCTTTTTGGCTCAGCTGGTAAATCTCGTCTTCAATTAGTTTAGAGTTAATGGGGTCAAGGCCACTGAAAGGTTCGTCCAATATCAGCAACTCGGGGTTGTGGAGTATGGTAGCAATAAACTGCACCTTTTGGCTCATGCCCTTCGAAAGTTCTTCAATGCTTTTATTATACCAACCGGTGATTTCAAATTTTTCTAACCAGTGGTTCACTACTTTTTTTGATTCAGCAAGTGATAAGCCCTTTAACCGTGCCAGGTAAATAAGGTGCTCGCCCACTTTCATCTTTTTATAAAGCCCGCGCTCTTCGGGCATGTAGCCGGTCTTTTCGGTATGTGCGGCAGAAAGTTTTGCTCCGTTAAACAGTATAGTGCCGCTATCGGGATAAAGAATGCGGGTAATCATCCTTATAAGAGTAGTTTTTCCGGCACCGTTGGGGCCCAGCAACCCGAATATTTTCCCTTTAGGAATTTCAAAACTCACATCATCGGAGGCGGTATAGTCACCGTAGCGCTTAATAATGTGTTGAAGTGAGAGTTGACTCATTTTACTGAACTATAAACTTGCGCACTACCGTGCCTGTTGCATCGGTAACAGCTGCTAAATACAAACCTGCTGTTAATCGCATGTTACTGATAGCCTGCCTGCCGTTTGAAAGATTGGTGGCTGAATAAACTAATCGCCCGGTGGCATCGGTAATGTTCAGATTGCAGCTGTTATTTTGCAAGCCTTCTAAACTGATACAAATGTTTT
>CAZLXD010000252.1:0-4597 GCA_964563185.1 uncultured Chitinophaga sp. | reverse complement strand
TAATCAGAGCGAAGTTATGCTCAACTGCATAGTCAATACCTTTGGTGGAAACACCGTAGCCTTCGGTGTAGCGGTGGGGTATGTAGTAGTCTATGTTGGGATATATTTCCTTAAAGAAGCAATACACGGTAGCTACCGCGGTGGTTCCGTCAACATCATAATCGCCATAAATGAGAATTTTTTCGTTGTTGCTGATGGCGGTGATAATGCGGTTGACGGCCTTATCCATATCCTTCATCAGAAAAGGGTCGTGCAGTTGTGCTAAATCCGGACGGAAGAAGGCTTTTGCCTGTTCGAAAGTTTCAATGCCGCGTTGAACTAATATGCTGCAAAGTGCCGGATGAATTTTGAGCTCGCTTTGCAACGCCAGTACTTTATCCTGCGGTGCCGATTTGAATTTCCAGCGGAGGTTCATACAGCAGGCGGATTAATGTGCTACTGAAAACTTGCGGATGCTGTTTCCGCATTTCAATACATACATACCCGATGGCCATGCCTCTACATTCAACAGAAGTTTATCGGTGGAAGGAATGTTTTCAAAAACCTTACGGCTGGTTACATCAAAAACTTCTACCGGACTTTTGTATACGGTAAACTGCGGAGCATAAACTGTCAATTCATCCGTAGCCGGATTTGGGTAGACTGTCAACTGCCAACTGCCAACTTCTACTGCATTTTTGTTAGCTGCTAACTGCGGGCTGTAAACCACCAACTCATCTTTAGCAGGATTGGGATAAACCGCCAACTGAAGGTTGCCTTCCGCTACATCTTCCATGCTGCTTACCACCACGGTTTTCTGCGCTACACAGCCATCCTGATTTTTTACATACACGGTAAAGGTGCCATTGGTATCAATACTAAACGTGGAAGCGCTTTGGTAGTTAATGCCATCCAGCGAATAGGTAAGGGTGTCGTTTCCGGCTTTGGCATTAATGGTAATGTTGCCGTTGGCGGTTCCAACAGCAGGAATAACATTTACTGAATTGATAGCAATACTGTCAGGGTTATACAGACTTCCGGTCCAGGTTCTGCGGCAGCCGTTGGTATCGGTTACCTGCACGGTGTAAAAACCGGGCTCCATGCTAATGCACTCAATGGTATTTTTTCCGTTCGACCACAGGTAAGTGAAGTCGCCAATATTTCCCCCGCCAATGTTAACCGCCATAGCACCGTCACCGGCATTGTAGCAACTAACATCCACCTTATCAATGCTTATATCAAATGCGCAGGAATCGCAATTAAAGCGCTCTAAGTTTTTGAAAGCGCGATACAAATTCAGCCTTCCTCCTGTTACAGTAATGTTGTTCATGGAAGAAACCCACTCGGCACCATCCAGTATGTACTGCTTTACAAGCAACGCTACTGAGTCGGGCTTTTCGTAATATAAATCTATTAACCCTTTGCAGGCGGCTGCATACATAGCAGCTACGGCACCTGCCACATGCGGGGTAGCCATAGAGGTGCCGGTGCTGTTGCCGTAACTAATAGGCGAAGGATATGTGGAGTAAATGCCTGTGCCGGGCGCGCCCAAATCAATGGCGGTTTTGCCGTAAGCGGCACCGGTGTTGCGCTGGTCGGTGCGGGTGGTGTTGGTTACCGAAACAAGCCAGGGGCTGGTGCAGCCGGTAGGCACATCTTTCTTTACCTCAATATCCCAATCCTTATTGGCGGTGGCACCGGCACTCAGTATGCCTATAACTCCCATACTATCGTACATGGCACACCAAATGGGGTAGTTGGCAGGGTCGGCAGCATCTACACCAAAGGAGGAGTTGGTGGCCACCACAAAAGCTCCCTTGCTGCCAAAGGAGTTATCGTACAGTATGCGCATTTCGCGGGCGTAATCGTAAGCGGCTACCACGCGGCTTTCTACCGTGCTGCCGTATATAACGGGGAGAATTTTTACGCCCCAGCATACTCCCGCCACGCCTAAGCTATCGTTGCCTATGGCCCCTACAATACCTGCCAGGTGTGTGGCATGGGTGCTAAAGCCGTTGGTGTTGCCGCTGGTGTCCACCACGTTCCAACCATTTACATCATCAATGTAGCCGTTGCCGTCATCGTCAATACCGTTGCCGGGTGTTTCGCTGTAGTTGGTAAAAAAGTTCAGCTCTTCGTGGGTAAGGTCGGGTTTGCCGTCAATAACGGCTACTACCAGTGTATCGCCATATACGGTTACGTTGCTGTGGTTTATGCTCCAGGCTTCGGTAGCTTCAATATCGGCACCGGCCAGCCCGTTGCTTTGCCCGGTGTTGAGCATGTTCCACTGTTGGTTGAAAGAAGCATCGTTGGGTATAAGGCTGCGCTCTTCAAAGGTGTGGTCGAACTGGGCCATAATAACCGCGCGGTGCAGGTTAAGTTTTTGCAGAAAGGTTTCCGCCCCCTGTGTGGTGTTGCGTTCCAGCAGCCAAATGTTCATGCGCTTTGAAAGGGGAGTAACCCCGGCAATGTCGGGGTGGGTTTCCATTAGTTCGCCTACGGTATGGCCGGGTGCCAGCATTACAATAAACTGGTTGAGCAGCCGGTTGTCGGTTTCAGATTGTGCTTTGCAGAAAACGGTGATGGACAGAAGAACTGCCGCCAGAAAAATTCGCATAGTTGTTATTTAAAATACAGAGCGCGGGGCGCCCGGTTTAGTTGCTAACGAAGGTAATGAAGTTCAAACATTAAAGGGCAAAAAGCAAGGGCGAAACGTGAAAGGTGAAAGGGAGAAGCAGTAGCAGTAGGCAAGCAGGGAATAAATGTTGCCCAACACTTACGCGTTCAGTAAGCAAGCATCACTACTCCACCACTAACTTCTTCTGCGCCCGGCCTTCGCTGCTTTGTATGGTAACTATGTAAATGCCTTTGGCAAAATCTGTAGCATCTATAGCTTCATTAGCGCTTCTTATAGGGCGCTGTAACAACAGCTTTCCGTTAATGTCTGTAACAGACACTATTGTATTGGTTAAGTTATCGGGAACCGATACAAAGAACAAACCGCTGGTAGGATTAGGAAAAACCCGTAACTCCATTTCGCCTTTAGCCACATGGTAAACACCGGTAGGCAAAAAGCGCACGCTATCGCGGTAAACTATTTTGGTAACAAACTCAAAGGTTTGAAACTGCCCCAGTATGCCTGCCTGTGTAAAAATTTGCAGTAGGGGTTCTTGCTGGCCTTTGCCAATCCATTTGTATTCGCGCTTAATGTCGTTATCTAACTTAATACCAAACTGAAGGGTATCAAGATACAAAGAATCGGACCCGCGTATTTCGGATACATGGCGCAGCACATCAAAGGTTCCGAAAGGGGTAATTAAAGTGCCCCAGCCATCTACCTTGTTTATGCGGAACTGGCGGTGCGCCACTGTGCCCAGCTGGGGAATCTCCAGCATGTAATCGGAGTGGGCGCTGTCTTCATCGCCATAGTTCATCGGAAAGCGGAAAAGCGTATCGGCATGTGCCATAGGGGCGGGTGTGGCTATGCCCGAAATAGAAACCCCTATACCTTTTTGCCGGTACAGCGAATTGGTTTTGTAATAAAAATTATAGCCGTTGGTAACAAGCGCTGAAACCAGCGGAATGTTAGTGAACATATTATCGCCCTTAACTGCAATGTTAGAGCGGTATGGGTTAATAGGAAGGTTGGAAAAGGTAATGGAATAAAGCGGGCTTAAAAACAGCGTAGAGCGGAAGGTGTCCACATACTGGCTTTGCCATTCAAGGTCGCTAAAATCCCAGGTGTAATTGGTATCGGTAGCGGCAAAGTCAAGAAAGGGGTTCCACACCGCCTCGCTCATTCGGGCAGTGTCGTTGGCATCGGCAAAGTCGTTTTGGTCAACAGTAATTTGTGCATGGGCTGCCGGAAAAGTGAAAGCAAGCAGCAGGAAAGTGTAGAGGTTTTTCATGCAAAAGAGATTAGGGAAAAAGTTTATGCCTACGAATAACGGATAATTTTTGGTTGGTTAAGTATGATAGTCATCAATCCGCAGAAAAGAAAATCCCGCCTATTGGGCAGGATTTCTATATAGTATAAAAAGAAGGGCCCCGCCTTAGCGGAGCCCTTTTCAAAACACTACGCGACTAGTGAATTACCTGTAGCTGCTTAGTAAC
This sequence comes from uncultured Chitinophaga sp., assembly GCA_964563185.1. Lineage (GTDB taxonomy): Bacteria > Bacteroidota > Bacteroidia > Chitinophagales > LD1 > Bog-950. The sequence continues at coordinate 505 of CAZLXD010000252.1, read as the reverse complement.
AAACGAGTTGTTTACCAGCACTTTTACAATGTAAGTACCTTGTTGTAAATCGGTGGTATTAATGCTCACCTTAGACTGTTCGGTTTCCGATACAAAAACTGACTGGCCCAGCATGTTCAGCACTTCGAGCCTGCTCATTTCTGCTCCGTTAACCTCAATGGTTAATACATCGTTCGATGGATTAGGATACAGGGTAACGTTTTTGCCATCGGCTACTATGTTTACAATGCCGGTTAAATCAGGCACGGTAAAGGTGTTAGAAGTAGCACAGCCGTTGTAGTCGGTTACTTCTACGGTGTAAGTTCCGGCAGTTAATCCTGTTACATCTTCGCTTTGGGCACCGTTGCTCCAATCGTAGCTGTAAGGAGAAGTTCCGCCTGTAGTAGTTAAGTCAATAGCTCCGTCAGCACCGTTGCTTCCGGTTACTGTTCCGTTTAGTATAAGCGGCAAAGCCGGTTGCGAAACCACAAATGAATTGCTGATAGTGCAACCGTTGGCATCGGAT
>CAZLXD010000251.1:0-4634 GCA_964563185.1 uncultured Chitinophaga sp. | reverse complement strand
TTTCGTTTTGGGTATTGCTTTTCGTAGTAGCCGTAGTGGTATTGTTGTTGGGCTTGGTATTGGGTTTATATACGGCATCCTTATTCCCCTTGGGCTTGGGTTTATCCTCCGGCTTAGGTACAATAACATCTTCCTCTCCGTTTTCCTGTGCCAGTTGTTCTTCGGGCGAGGCGGCAACAGGGGCAGCCGATGAAGCGGCATCGCTGTTTTCCATAGGGCCGGGATTGTAGGAGAAAGGCTGTGTTTCTCCGCTACCTGCTTCCTCAAAACCAAAGTTAACCGACATCCCTCCACCCATTTCTTCGAACGGTGGGTTAGGCGTTTTCAGCAGGGTATAAAACAGTATCAACAGAACAGCTGCATGCAGCACAATAGTAACTGTGCCCGCAATAGAATTTTTGCGGGTGCGAAAATCTTTTTCTTCCTGTTCAAACGATGAAGCAAACATATTTACCTCTACTATTTCTCTTTAAATGCCGGAAGTGGATTCTTTCCATAACCCCCAACATCATTATTCATTACTCATCACTTATTGGTAGTGGCCAACACCATTTTCATTTTCAGTTTACTGCCCACGCTCATTACATCCACCAAATCCTGCACGGTTATCTTTTTACTGGCCTGCAATACTATGGTCGATTCACTAGCGGTATCACCGGTGGTATACTGCGATAGTTTAGGCTCTAATTCCTCAAACAACAGTTTCTCATCGTTCAGGTAGTAGTTCATATTGCTGTCTACCGCCAGCACAATATTCTGCTTGCTTACTGCTTTGCCCGCATTGGTTTTGGGCAGGTTTATTTTAATTACCGAAGGAGCCACCATGGTGCTCATAATCAGAAAGAACAACATCAGGAAGAACATGATGTCGTTCAGCGAGTGGGTACTCACCTCTGAGGTCATTCTGCTTTTACGTCTTAACTGCATACGGCCTTATTTAGTAGGCTCCTGAATCAAATCAATAAACTCCACGGTAGTACTTTCTAACTGAAAGCTAACGCGGTCAATCATGGTATTTAAGTAATGGAAAGCAATGTGGGCTACAATACCCACCGCTAAACCGGCTGCTGAGGTAATCATCTTTTCGTACAAACCACCGGCTATCAAACTGATACTGATGTTATCGGCCAATGATATGTTATAGAAAATGCGGATAACCCCGCTGATAGTTCCTATAAACCCGAACATGGGGGCAATACCGGCAATTATCCCTAAGTAAGAAAGGTTTTTCTCCAACTTGTATATTTCCAGTTTACCGGTGTTTTCTACGGCACTTTCTATTTCCTTAATGGGCTTGCCTAAGCGCTTAATCCCTTTCTCCAACAGGCGGGCAATGGGGCTGTTGTTGCTGCGGCATAAACTTAAAGCAGCATCGGTTTTGCCGTCCAGCAACATGCTTTTTACATTGGCCATAAAGCCGGTATCTACCTTCGATGCGCGGCTGATGGTAATAAAGCGCTCAATGGTAAGGTAAACAGCAATCACCGAAAGTATACCAATGGGAATCATCACCCATCCGCCTTTCATAATCAGGTCTAAAAGGCTCATAGTAGGCTGGGCGGTTGTGGCGGCTGCCGCAGTAGTGTCGGCTACAATTTGTAATAATATCATGCGGTACGGTTTTTAAACTAACGTTAGGGTGATGGTTTTTAGTATGGCAAAGGTGTTCAGTAACGGCTTTATATGCAGCCTTGCTATCAACGCCAGCAAACCAATTGTAGCTTGCAAAGGGCAGGTATTGCAATCTCCTTTCATTTAGTTAGGTTTGATTACCTGATTATGAAACAATACCGTACCCGAAAAACATGGTGGCTTGCTGGCATATTTGGTGCCTCATTAGTGGCCGTTTTTAGTCTTTCTTTCCGCCATACCGAAGCTGTTTTTCATTCCGAAGAAGAGTTGAGAGCCTTTCAGGATGGCTCCCGTTCTCCTATTGATACAGGGGAATATTTCCTAGGTAGCATTACCTGCCGCGGTTGCCACGGGTTCGATTCCCTGCATCAGGCGAATATTGACGAGAACGGAAACGACATTAACCTTTACGATGATTGGGAAGCCAGCATGATGGCCTTTGCTGCCGTTGACCCTTTTTGGCGGGCAAAGGTAAGTCATGAAATACTGGTAAATCCTTCGCATGCCAACGAACTGCAAACCAAGTGTACGCAGTGCCATGCGCCTATGGGACATTTTACAGCCATGTTTAAAGGTGCTTCGCATTACACGCTAAGCGATGTAATAGCCGATACTCTGGCACTGAACGGAGTAGCCTGCAGCGCCTGTCACCAGATTGGAGTGGACAGCCTGTCGGGTTTACAGTTTTCGGGTAATATACATTACGATACCAACCGCATAGAGTACGGGCCTTACCTAACACCCGATGTAGGCCCTATGCAACTATATGTAGGCTTAACCCCTGCCTACGGACAGCACATGAGCCAAAGCCGCGTGTGTGCTTCGTGCCATACGCTTGTTACCAAAACTGCCGACCTTAACGGCAATCTTACCGGAAATACTTTTGTAGAACAGGCCACTTACCACGAATGGCTGAATAGCATTTACAACGATACCGTTCCCTGCCAGCGATGCCACATGCCGCAGATTAACGACCCGGTGGTAATTGCCAACGGCTACCAGAACCTGGCACCACGCTCGCCTTTTAACCTGCACAAGTTTATGGGCGGAAACTCTACCATGCTTCGCTTGATTAAGCAGAATAAAACGCTATTGGGAGTTAAAGTGCCCGATGCATACATTGATAGTTCCATTAACGAAACCATGCTGATGTTGCAACAGCGCACTGCTGATATGCAGGTAAGCGTTGATTCCCTAACGGCTGATACGCTGTTTGTAAGTGTGGCCATCCGCAACAAGGCAGGGCATAAGTTCCCCAGCGGGTATCCATCGCGCAGGGCTTTTGTGCAGTTGGCGGTTACCGGTGACAGCGATACTTTGTTTAAAAGCGGCATACTGCAACCTGACCATGAAGTAAGCGGCCACGACCCGCAGTGGGAACCGCATTACAACACTATCAGCAACGAGCACCAGGTGCAGATTTACGAAATGGTAATGGGGGATGTAAACAATGACCGCACCACGGTTTTAGAACGTGCCGCTGTAACTTTGAAGGATAACCGTATTCCTCCGGTAGGGTTTACCACACAACACAATGCTTACGACACCATAAAAATTGCCGGCAATGCCCTCAACGATGCCGACTTTAATAAGAATGGTGTAAGTGAAGGAACCGGAAGAGATATAGTGCATTATCATATTCCGTTAAACAACCACAGCGGCACCTTTAAAGTAAATGTCGGGCTTTATTACCAGAACCTGCCGCCTAAGTGGTTCGATGAGATGTTTATATACAACAGCAATTACATCGACTCGTTTAAGAACATGTATAACAATGCCGACCGTTCTCCGGTGTTGGTGGCCTCTGATGAGGTGGATAGTGTAGTGATTATTTCATCAGCGGTGGCAGTGGTAAATAGTTTGTGGAAAGCGTTTCCGGTGCCTTCTTACAATGGCACTGTCTATATCCAAAGTTCAGGGAAACCTACTCTTGAGAAAATTGAGGTTTTAGATGCTTCCGGAAGGTTGATTAAAACAATCAATCTTCCTGCTAAATCTTTCTGCACTATTCAGTTACCGGAGCAGGCCGGCATTTACTGGCTTAAGATTTACAGCGGTAAAAATGTATCGGTAAAAAAAGTAATAAGGCACTAACCTCTACACTCATCTATACAAGCAATGCTCCATATGTAATTTGCTTGCGCAATACCATAAATTCGGTTAGGTTTGGTTAACTCTAAAACCTAACCAACAACATGAAGCAACTTTACGCTTTCATCGGGGCACTTGTTTTAACTGCAACTACTTATACTGCAAGTGCTCAAAATCCGTTCACCTTTACCAACACCAACACCAGGCTGAGCAACAGTGGTTTCCATAGTGGTAACGCGGTTACTGTAGCCGACATGAATGGTGACGGCTTAGATGATATTGCCCGCCTGGAGCAGGCACGCGACCTGTATTATGAATTACAGCGCACCGGACAAACATTCAATGGCATACATGCGGTAAACACAGGCACTAATAATAACTGTTGGTCCATGGTAGTAGGCGATGCCGATAATGATGGGGTGCGCGATGTGCTGGTGGGTTACAACGGAAGTATAAAGTATGTAAAGCCCGATAGCAACCTCACCACCTTTCCGGTAGTAACACTGCCTTCCAGCAACTACTTTTTACAGAACATGAACTTTGCCGATATTGATAACAATGGCTGGGCAGATATTTTTGGATGTAATGATGTGGGCACCAGCAAAATGTGGGGGAATGACGGAGCAGGAAACTTTCCTTCTACCACCGCTTTCTTCAGCCCGGCTACGTACCCCGCTTCCGATAACAGTGGTAACTACGGAACTATCTGGACTGACTTTGACAACGATGGCGATGTTGACCTGTATGTAGCGCACTGCCGCCAAGGGGTAAACTCTTCTACCGACCCGCGCAGAATTAATCAGTTATTCATCAATCAGGGCAACAACCAGTATGTGCTCGATTCATTTAATGTGCATGGCTTAAACATAGGAGCACAAACCTGGACGGCCAGTTTTGAAGATATTGACAAC
>CAZLXD010000250.1:3637-4635 GCA_964563185.1 uncultured Chitinophaga sp. | reverse complement strand
AAAACGCTGCCAGCGCTAAGGTGAATGTAAAACTGAGTGGCCCGCTGAAAATAGTAGGCGAGAATGCTCAGAGTGTTTCCATAAAAGCCAACAGCGAAGCGCGGGTGAAGTTCTTAGTAGTGGCCGAACCCAAGATTGATGTTGCCAAAGTAACCGTGGAAGTAAATGCCTTGAACGAGAAGTTTACCGAAGAAACGGATATCACTATCCGCCCGGCTGCTTCGCTGCAAAAGCGCACCGGTGCGGGTGCCATTACCGCAGGCGGAACTCAGAACATTAACTTCGACATGAGCTATTTTATTCCCAGCAGTGCCGACTACCAGTTAGTGATTAGCAAAAATCCGGTAGTGGAAATTGCCGACCAGATAGAGCGCTTAGTGCAATACCCTTACGGCTGTACCGAGCAAACCATCAGTGCTGCATTTCCGCAGTTGTATTTTGGCGATTTAAGCGAGTTGTTCAATATGAACAAAAATGTAAAAGTGAGTGCCAACTACAATGTGCAGGAAGCTATTCGGAGAATAAAAATGCGCCAGCTTTACAACGGGTCGCTTACCCTGTGGGATAACGAAGGCAGTGAAAGCTGGTGGGCTACAGTGTATGCCGCCCATTTTCTGCTGGAAGCCCGCAAAGCCGGTTTTGAGGTAGATAACAGTTTGACTGAAAGCATCTACTCCTACCTTATTAACCGCTTAAAAAACAAGGAAACCATCAGCTACTGGTACAACCGCAATCAGAACAAAAAAATTGCCCCGAAAGAAGTAGCCTACTCGCTGTATGTGCTGGCGCTGGCCGGTAAGCCGCAGGTAAGCAGCATGAACTACTACAAACAAAACCCGCAACTGCTGGCGCTGGATAGTAAGTATCTGCTAAGCGTAGCGTATGCACTCTCGGGCGATAAAGGAAAGTATAAGGAACTCCTCCCCTCTTCGTTCAGTGGCGAGGTAGCTAACCGCGAAACCGGTGGCTCCTTCAGCAGCGATGTACGCGATGAGGCC
>CAZLXD010000250.1:0-3627 GCA_964563185.1 uncultured Chitinophaga sp. | reverse complement strand
CCCTGAATGCCATACTGGAGGTAGAACCCGATAACCCGCAGGTAGGTTTAATGGCCAAACACATCAGCACGGAATTAAAAGCCCGTTACTGGCTAAGCACTCAGGACCGCGCCTTCAGTTTTCTTGCCTTGGGTAAAATTGCCCGCCAGGCTGCTAAGGCCGATGTAAAGGCTACCGTTAAAGTAAACGGCAAACAGATAGCCGCCAACGAGGGAGCAACTCTTAAACTAAGCTCGAAACAACTTGGCGGCACCAATGTAGAAGTAAGCACTGCGGGCAGCGGCAAGTTGTATTACTTCTGGCAGGCCGAAGGCATTTCAAAGGATGGCTCGGTGAAGGAAGAAGACAGCTACATAAAAGTGCGCAAGCGTTTTTACGACCGCTACGGCCGCGCCATTACAGGCAATAACTTCCGGCAGAATGATTTGATTGTGGTAGCGCTTACACTGGAGAACTCTTACAGCACATACATTGATAACATAGTGCTTACCGATATGCTTCCTGCGGGTTTTGAAATTGAGAACCCGCGCACCAAAGAAATTCCGGGCATGGACTGGATCAAAAACGAAAGCTACCCCACCCACATGGATGTTCGGGACGACCGCATTAACCTGTTTGTAGGCTTAGGTCTTTCAGCCCAAACTTACTACTACACCGTCCGGGCAGTTTCACCGGGCACTTACATCATGGGCCCCGTAATGGCCGATGCTATGTATAACGGTGAGTATCACAGCTACAACGGAAGTGGAGTAATACGGGTAAGTGAGAAGTAAAAAGAAACACCAACAGGTGAAAAGGGACTTTCGCCTGTTGGTGTTTTATATGTTGTTCAAATATCAGTCTTCTGTAGCACGGAATTGATTCATACGAGGTTCTCCGCTTACGGGAACCTTCCCCTCCCAGTGTCCTCAATGCCCTTATTGGTTATTGCGCTTTGCCCTTTGCCCTTTTTGTCGTTTGTATTCCTACGCGTTCTCCGCGCCTCCGCGTGCCATCACCCCCAAATCTTCAAATTCTCATATCCCTATGCCTTCTCCGCCCGTGTTCTTCTCCTTCAGCACTATGTAATCGCTTCATTTCTCTATGCCCTTTTAACTTTTCTCTCTGTAGTTTTACAATTTCTCTTTGTACCATTAACATATCTCTTTGTACCTGCTCAATTTCTCCCTGTACCTTTAACATTTCTCGATGTACCTTTAACTTTTCTTAATGTAAATGCTGCATTTCTTCGTGTAAATCCGGTGTTTCTCTTTGCCGCTTTAACTTTTCTCTTTGTAGGGTTAGCTTTTCTCAATGTAAATCCGCCTTTTCACTTCACCTTTTCATTTCTACCTCCCATTTTCCCTGTCACCTTTTTTATCTGCCAGAACAGAGTTTCCCTTTCGCTCATACAAATACATCAAACAACTCCCTGATTGCGGTTAGTTGGCGTTCACCTTTGCGTGGGGCATCTGCTGTTGTTTATGCGCCTCACAACTTTACTTACATTCGTGCCTGTGAAAAAATCATTGTTACTTCTTTCAGTGTTAGCTATCGCGTTATTCAGCACAGCACAAAAAACACTAAAACCTAAACTGTTAGCCGGTCCCGTTATAGGCAATGTTACCCCCACTACCTCCCGCATTTGGATTGCTTACCGCGGCAAAGGGCAAAATGCCCTGATACTGGGCGATACTTCAGAGAAGAAAGTCTACTACCCAACCAATTACAGCTTCATAAGCAATAAAAAAGATGAAGTTGCCATGACACTCGACTTCACCGGACTTAAACCCAATCACCTCTACAACATACTGGTTTCTATTGATGGCTGGGGCGCCCATGCCAAATACTCTTTCCGAACTCCGGCTGACACCACTATAAAGGATTTCAACTTTCTGCTTGGCTCATGTGCCCTGCTTAATACGGATGTTACCCGCGGTCTTTTCCCGGGTGGCAGTAACTGGATTTTTTATCGCATGAGGAAGAAAAATGGCGACTTCATGGTATGGTTGGGTGATAATGTTTACTATTTATATAAGAGGCATCACAGCAGTTACGAAGGCATGTTTGAACGTCAACTGAAAGTACGTAAGGTTTATAATAAGAAGTATCGCGATTTGTTGGGCAACCAACCTAACTACGCCATTTGGGACGACCATGACTATGGCCCCAATAATTCCAATAAGAATTTTGCTTTGAAGGATACGGCACTGAAAGTTTTCAAAGGATTTTGGCCCAACGTTTACCCCGACCAAAACAGTTTCCCCGGCAACTATTTTAACTTCCGCCAGTACGATGCCGAGTTTTTTATGACGGACTGCCGTTACGCGCGCGATAAGGAAGGCGACACTACAGGTTCCTTTTTAGGAGAAACGCAAATGATTTGGTTAAAGAATAAGTTATTGATGAGTGATGCCTCTTTCAAGTTCATCTGTGTAGGCTCGCAGGTGTTAAACGATAATCACTTTGACGAATCGTATGCCAATTACCCGCGCGAGCGCAACGAACTGTTCGACTTTATAGCAGCCAATAATATTCAGGGAGTAGTATTTCTTACTGGCGATAAGCACTACAGCGAAATATGTAAGCGCAACTGGAACGGCTACCCACTGATAGATATTACCTGCTCGCCCCTTACTGCCCCCCCCCTGCCACGCAGGTTGTTGGGGGCTTACCATAACCAATGGCGAATAAATAAAACCGATTACCCGCTTAAGAACTTTGGTAAAATTTCAGTTAGTGGCGAAAAAGGCAACCGGATAATGAAGATGGAGATATTTGGCCGTGCGGGAGGCAAGCGCAGAGAATATGTCATTCACCAAAGTGAGTTATTGAATAAGTAGAAAATATGCTTACCTACTACCTTGTTGTTCCGTTTCTTTACCTGTTTGCTTATCTGCCTTCAACGGTGCTTTATAAACTGGCCGATTTACTGACCTTCTTTCTGCGAGATGTATTTAAATACCGGAAACAGGTGGTACTTAATAATCTGCGCTCCTCGTTTCCCGAAAAAAGCGAAGCCGAGATACAGGAAATAGCACGAGAGTCTTACACCCATTTGGCCGACCGTGTAGTAGAAAACATTAAGTGCCTTACCATAAAACCCGAAGAATACTTAAGAAGATGTACCGTGGAAAATCTTGAGTTACTGAATGAACTATACAGTCAAAAAAGAGATGTTGTGTTGATGATAGCACACAGCAACTGCTGGGAATATGCCGGCTATGTAGCACACACCCTCACAAAGTTTACTATTTATGGTGTGTACAGCCCGGCTAAGAATAAATACTTTAACGACCTTATTATAAGCACCCGTGGCAAACTGGGCATGAACCTCATTTCTATGAAAGAAACTTCTGCCTATTTTAAACAAAAGCCCGAGGATGTTACTTTTCATGTTTTCTTTACCGACCAGTCTCCTTCTAACCCCAACAATGCTTACTGGACAAAGTTTCTTCATCAGGATACTGCCTTTTTTTACGGAGGAGCCCGGTATACCGTTAAACATAACTGCATACCGGTGTATGCTAAAATAGTGCAGTTAAAGCGAGGCTATTACCGTGTATATCTGTCGAAAATAAAAGAAGATGTAACCAACTGTACGCCCGATGAAATTGTGCAGGGCTTTGCAGAGAAGTTAGAAGCGCA
>CAZLXD010000249.1:0-4636 GCA_964563185.1 uncultured Chitinophaga sp. | reverse complement strand
CTTACTTTTTTAATATGGTGGGTCTGGTGGGAAACATTTTTATAGCAGGAGCAGGTGTGGTGTTTTTATGGATGGCCTGGGACCATTACGTTAAGTGCGATGATAAATCGGCAAAGATGCTGATGTTTGGTTCGTTTTTGTATTTGCCGGTAATGCAACTGGCTTTGGTTTTAGATAAAGTATAAGCAGTGACCTTGAGCGAACAGGATATTCTGAAACAAAAAACCGAGTACACGGGAGTGCACCCACAGAAATTTGCGCTGTGGCTGGCAATGGCTTCCATGACTATGTTTTTTGCTGCCTTAACCAGTGCTTTGTTGGTTAAGAAGGGGGACTTCCGCGCTTGGGAAAGTTTTCGCCTGCCGAATGTTTTTATGTTTAGCGCGGTAGCTGTGGTTTTAGTAAGTGTTTTCCTGCACAGTGCTTTAGTGTGCTACCGCAAAGCAAAGTTTACCGCTTTCAGGTGGTTGATGGGCGTTGCTTTTGTGGTGGGATGCCTTTTTCTGGCTTTGCAATACATAGGTTGGTTGCAGTTGCAGCAAATGGGTATGACCCTTACAGGTACCATATCGGCTTCGTTTGTGTACCTTATTACCGCAGCACACGGATTACATATTATAGGCGGGCTAGCGGTAATGGCAGTGTTTCTGTTTTTTGCCATACGCGAACGCAGAGACCCTTTATTTGAACTGAGAGATATTATTAACCCCAAAAGACAATTGAACCTGGAGATGCTGGCTAGTTACTGGCATTTTGTAGATATTGTTTGGGTTTACCTTTACTTCTTTTTTGTTATCAATTATCAATAACCAACGAATAAAACTAAACAATGGCTGACGCTACTTTAGAACACGGACACGGTGCACTGAGCAACAAGGAACTTTGGAGCGGTGGACACTCGCCCTTCAAAATCAGTTACGGAAAGATAATGATGTGGTATTTCCTTATCTCTGATACGTTTACTTTTGCTTCATTTCTGATTGCTTATGCAGCACTTCGTTTTGCACAAGCTGATGTATGGCCTAATCCGGCTGAGGTTTTCTCTTCTATTCCATTGGATATTTTCCACGGAGTGAATGCCCCGCTGGTGTTTGTATCGTTTATGACTTTCCTTTTGATTTTGAGTTCATGGACGATGGTGCGTGCGGTGCAGGAAGGTTACCGTATGAATAAGTGGGGTGTAGTGAAGTTTTTGATTCCTACTATCTTGTGCGGTATAGGGTTTCTTTACTGCCAGTATCTGGAATGGACTCACCTGATACATGACGGTATGACCCCTACTACTGCTTCGTTAACCACTAAGATTACCAACTTCGGTCAGTTGTTTTTTGTAATTACAGGTTTCCACGGTATGCACGTGTTAGGTGGTGTGGTGCTAAACATTTGGTTAGCCGTATCAGCCGCTAATGGAAAGTTTGAGAAAACAGGCCACTATGAAATGGTAGAGAAGATTGGCCTTTACTGGCACTTTGTAGACCTTGTATGGGTTTATGTATTCCTTTGTTTCTACCTTCTTTAATTGATAGTATATAACCGATAATTATTAACTAATAACCTTAACTATAAGACATGAGCTTTGAAACTCCAACCGAAGGGCACCTGCACTGGACTGAAGGTGAATACAATGAAGGAAAGAAATCTGTAATGAAAACCATTATTATACTTTCAATAGTAACGGTAGTGGAAGTTGGGTGCGCTATGGTTTACGACAGCGTTTACCCCAAAGGCGGTGGCCCAAAATTGTGGCTGAATCTTTTTATGGCGGTAATGAGCGTGGTAAAGGTGGTTTACATTATGGGTATATTTATGCACGTAGGGCACGAAACTCCGTGGTTTAAGCGCACTATTTTGTTGCCGTTTATATTCTTGATATGGGCCATTATTGCTTTTGCCGTAGATGGCGCAAGCTGGCATGCCATGCGCAATTTGCTGAACATTTTTTAATAGCATTTCAATAAACTTTGAAAAAGCGGAAGGAGAAAATGCTTCCGCTTTTTTTATGCCTGCTTTTGCATTATTCTTTGTGTTTGAAGTATTCTTATATCTTTACTATAAGCATTTTTAAACGGTGCCGGGGTGCTTATTGAAAATGTGATATTGTTAACCCTTATTTTTTATCAATGAACATTTACATTGCCAACATCAACTTTCGCGCGAGCGAGGATGAGTTAAAGGAACTGTTTGCCAGGTATGGCGAAGTATCGTCTGTAAAGATTTTGAAGGACCGCGAAACGAACCGCAGCCGAGGCTTTGGTTTTGTGGAGATGCCCGATGATGAGCAGGGACGTACGGCCATAGCCGCTTTGAACGGAGCTGAGTTTTCGCAGAGAAACTTAGTAGTGAAAGAAGCTTTGCCGCCTAAGAAATAATAGTATAGGATTGCTCACCGCTTTTGCAGCGCTACCCGAAAGGGGGCGCTTTTTTTGTTTGTAGAAGGGTGAGTTTCTTAACACTTATGATGGCGATTTACCGACTGACGCTGCGATTTGATTGAGTGACGCTGGCATTTGTTTGCTCCTTGCCCCCCGCCCTGCCCGGCTGGTCAGGCGGGCTTCGGTATCTTTTTCTGCATAAGGCGTGGAGAGTGCCGGTAGTCCGACAGGCGGATTTTTATAAAACTTTTATACCGCTGATTACATGTAGCATTACGCTGAATAAGATATGCGGCAGGGGGCTAAAACGGGCAATGCTGCCCCACCTGCTATGCTTTAGTTTGCTTTAATTGAGGGTGGAAACGGTGTTTCGGAGCGAAACCGAAGCACAGGCAGCAGGCTCAGTTAGTACTTTGTTACCCTCCGTAAATGCCTTTTCATGCTTAGAAGGTTAAAAAGCAGGCACAGAAGCTTGTTTGTTATAGTAAGATACTCCTTTGTAGCCCTCCGTTGAATAAGATGCACGCTCAGAAGCTCCGTCCGCACGCTTAGAAGGTGCTTTGTCGAGGTTTGATGAGGGTTTCAGCCGCTGTGCAGCTTTTTGGGCACCCCCGGTAGCCGGGGCGGCAAAGGCCGTTACTAATTTGTTAAAGTTAGAAGTTGGGGCGGGGGAATAAGATGGAGGATTTAGGAGTTAGTAGGCAGCGGCAGGAGGCAGGAATTAGGATGGAGAATGGAGGATTTGGGATTTAGAGTTTCGGCTTTTAAAACTTCGGAAGTTAATGCTCACTACTTCTCCATACCGCACAGGGCGGTGCCCTTACAGCCGGTAACAGTTTTCGGCTACTTTAGCCCTATGAACCACACCGCAGCTTATTTTGTAGAGAAACTGAAAATGCAGTTACACCCCGAGGGCGGCTGGTTTAAAGAAACCTACCGCAGCGAAGAAGTAGAGTTAGGCGAACACCTGCCCAACCGCTTTGGCCATGCCCGCCATTTCAGCACCGCTATTTATTTTCTGTTGGAAGGCAAACAGTTCTCGGCCTTTCACCGCATTAAAAGCGATGAAATGTGGCACTTTTATTACGGAGGCCCGCTACATGTGTATGTAATAAATAAAGAGGACCAACTGCACCTCATAAAACTTGGGAACAACCCCGAAGCAGGAGAGGAGTTTTAGGCAGTGGTAAAGGCGGGTTGCTGGTTTGCTTCAAAACCTGCAACGGAGAATAGCTTTGCTTTAGTAGGCTGCACCGTTTCCCCCGGCTTCGATTCTCAGGAGTGGGAGGAAGAGTTGGCAAAACAGTATCTGCAGCACTCCTAAATAATTATGTTGCTTACCGATATGGCTTTACCCGCTCTTTTTACTTTTTTTAAGGATAGCTTAAAAAAGGTATTTTAACTTAGCCGCCTGAAAAGAATGAAAATCAGCCCCTTATCCTGGCTTTTTGCATTACTGCTAACGCTCCACTGTGTAGGGGCTACTCAACTTATATCGGCCTATGCCAGCGATAAATCCTCCTTCGTACGCATGTTGGCCATGGCGGAAGAAGAAACTAAAAAGGAAAAGGACTGTAACAGCGATGATGATGCCGACCCGAAGTTTAAGTATCGCAATAGAACAGAATACCTTCCTTGCGTTCAAAGCAAAGTAGTTTATCAGCACACCCACCACCACGAAAAGGTCATTCATCAGTTCATTACCGAACACACTACACCTCCTCCCGACCTTACCGTTTAGTATCCTTTTGAACTACCAGTTCATACTAGTTGCATTACCTGTGTGCATGCACAATTAAGGTATTCTGTTTACATGTGGTTAAAGAGTAAAAAATGAAGCATTATTCGCAGTATTTCAAATCCGATTTATTATCAGGTATGGTGGTGTTTTTGGTGGCGCTGCCATTGTGCCTTGGTATTGCATTAGCCAGTGGCGCCCCTTTGTTTGCAGGCATTATTTCCGGTGTTATAGGGGGCATAGTTGTTGGTTTTTTTAGCAATTCTCAGTTAAGCGTAACGGGGCCGGCTGCCGGCTTAACAGCCATTGTTTTGGCGGCAATAAGCAGTATGAGTTCGTTCGAAACGTTCTTGCTGTCGGTTGCTATTGCAGGGGGCATTCAAATATTACTCGGCTTTGCCAAAGCCGGCACATTAAGTAACTACATACCTTCCAATGTTATTGAAGGCATGCTGGCTGCTATTGGAATTATTATTATTCTGAAACAGTTACCACATGCCATAGGTTATGATGCCGATAACGAGGG
>CAZLXD010000248.1:0-4640 GCA_964563185.1 uncultured Chitinophaga sp. | reverse complement strand
CCCGATAAAGCATGGAGCGATGCCAAACAACAGGTTACCCCCGAAAGGCTGGGTGAAATACTGAATGCTTTAGTAGTGCGCCAGCCGAAAATATCCACCGATGAAGCTCACACGCTGAACGACCTGCGCCTGCGCATTGACCGTATTGATGACTACATTATTGAATTGCTGGGAGAGCGGATGGGCATATCGAAAAAAATAGGGGAAGTAAAAAAGGAAAACCAGTTAGCCATACACCAGGCCGAGCGCTGGGCACAAATTGTAAAGCGTGCTTTAGAGAAAGGAAAAACAGGCGGCCTTACCGAAGAGTTTATCTTGAAACTGTTTCAGCAAATACACAATGAAAGTATACGGCACCAAAGTGCAGTAATGGAGAAGGAATAAAAAAAGGAGGCTGCCGGCCTCCTTTTTTGTTTAATAATAAGCCGTTATCAGTTACTCTTTTCTTCGCTTACAAAAAAGAAAATACGGGTTAACCACTCTGAGGTATCCTTTTCTACTCCGGGGTCCGAAACGTATTCTTCAATAACCATATCTGGGTTTTCGCGGTTAAATTTTTCTTTCAGGTAATCTTCCATAGCCTCGTAAGGTGCCTGCATGTTTTCGTAAGCGCCATAGTATTCAATTAAATAAGCTTTACCCGCGGCAGCATGGGTTACAGCTGTTTTCCCTAAATCTATTTTCCCCTCGTAAGGCACACCGGCTGCCATATCGGTTTCTCCGGCTTTTTCATCGTACTTATAGAAAATGCCTACCGGTATACCGGGGTTACCTTTGGCTTTAGTTACCGCTTCAAAAAGCACAGGCAGGTTTTTTTGAAAGAATGCGGGTATATCGGGAAACTTAACGGTGCTGCGCACAATGGCATAATCCTTCCCCTTCCAATCAATTTCCTTTACTTCATAAGCAGAAGAGGATGCGGGTGATGCTTCGCAAAGGGTTTTCAGTTTTGCCAAACCTTTTTCATAATCTTTTCCTACAGCTGCATCCATACCGCCCATTAGCGTAAGGATAATGCGCGATATAAAATCATTCTCGCCCTTCATGCCCCAGGTAATTTGGGTGCTGCCTTCGGCTGCTACTAAACTAAAGTAGGTAGTGGCCTGGCTGGGAAACGGTTTTAAAAACTCCAGCGATTGCTCCAGATATTTTTCTTCCTCCAGTTTAGTAATGGTCATGGAGCCTGCACCGGCATTACCATTTCCTTCCCAACTATACTTAGCCCCCACTGTTCCATCGGTGCCATCTAAGTTTGTTTTCATGTTGGGGTCCAGTTCCTGCCAGGGGCTCCACTTAGGGAACTCGGCAAAGTGGCTTACGGTTTTAAAAACAGTTGCTGCGGAGGCATTAACTACAATGTCGCGCTTTACTTCGTAGCTTTTAGGGGCTACTAATCCTATTACTACCAGTACTAGCAGTAACAGGGCAATTATTCCTCCTATTATTTTAAAAATTTTCATGGTGAGTTTGGTTTTGGTTAACCGCAAGGTAAAACTTCTTTAAAAAAAAACGAAAAATGATGATGAGGCCTCTTCCCCCCATTCTGATAAATTTGCCGCCTAATTGCTACATAATGAGTACTACAAAAGTGATAAAAGCCTCACACGGCACACCACTCAACTGCAAAGGCTGGGTGCAGGAAGCCGCCCTGCGAATGCTGATGAACAACCTTGACCCCGAAGTGGCCGAGCGCCCCGAAGACCTAATTGTATATGGCGGACTGGGCAAAGCCGCCCGCAATTGGGAAGCCTTTGATAAAATTGTTGAATGCCTGAAGGATTTGGAAGAAGACGAAACGCTGCTGATACAAAGCGGCAAGCCGGTGGGGGTGTTGCGCTCGCATAAAGATGCCCCGCGCGTGCTGCTGGCCAACTCTAACTTAGTAGGCAAGTGGGCCACCTGGGAACACTTTCGCGAGTTGGAAAAGAAAGGGCTGATAATGTACGGGCAAATGACTGCCGGCAGTTGGATTTACATCGGTTCGCAGGGAATTGTGCAGGGCACTTACGAAACTTTTCTTTCGCTGGCCGAACAACACTTTGGCGGAACACTGAAAGGCAAACTGAATGTAACTGCAGGCCTTGGCGGCATGGGGGGGGCGCAGCCGCTTTCTATTACCATGAACGAGGGCGTGTGCCTGGCTGCCGAAATGGAAGAGTGGCGCATTCAAAAGCGAATAGAAACCCGCTACTTAGATAAGTACACCCACAAAATTGACGAAGCCATTGACTGGAGTTTAGATGCCAAAGCAAAAGGCGAAGCGGTTTCCATTGGTGTTTGTTGTAACGTGGTTGACCTGTTGCAAAGGCTTATTGACCGCAACATTACTCCCGATACCCTTACCGACCAAACTTCGGCACACGATGAACTCATCGGTTATTTCCCCGAAGGCTTAAGTGTTGAAGAAGCAAAAGTTTTACGCGAAGAAAACCCCGATGAATACTGCAACCGCTCGCTCGATACTATGGCAAAACATGTTCGCCAAATGCTCGAACTGCAAAAGCGCGGGGCCATTACTTTCGACTACGGAAACAACCTGCGCGGGCAGGCAAAGGATAAGCGCGGAGTATTGAATGCTTTCGATTTTCCCGGCTTTGTTCCCGCTTACATTCGCCCGCTGTTTTGCGAGGGCAAAGGGCCTTTCCGCTTTGTGGCATTGAGTGGCCACCCGAACGATATTGCCGTGTGCGATGAAAAACTGAAGGAGCTTTTCCCTAACAACAAAGGTTTACTGCGCTGGTTGGAAATGGCTAAGGAGAAAATTGCTTTTCAGGGTTTACCCGCCCGTATATGCTGGCTGGGCATGGGCGACCGCGAAATTGCCGGACTGGCTTTTAATGATTTGGTGAAGGAAGGAAAAGTAAAAGCCCCCATTGTTATTGGCCGCGACCACTTAGATACCGGCAGTGTGGCCTCGCCCAACCGCGAAACCGAAGCCATGATGGATGGCAGCGATGCTATTGCCGACTGGCCAATTCTAAATGCACTCATCAACACAGCAGGCGGAGCCAGCTGGGTGTCGTTTCACCATGGTGGCGGGGTAGGTATGGGTTATTCGCTACATGCCGGTATGGTAATAGTGGCCGATGGCACCGATGATGCCCAACGCAGGCTAAAGCGCGTATTGCATAACGACCCCGCAATGGGCGTTATACGCCATGCCGATGCCGGTTACGAACTAGCGAAGGAAACAAGCAGAAAGTTTGGGTTGGATTTGTAGGGTTGCACTTATAAAGACCTGCCGCAGAAATCCGAAATTCGAATCCCGAAACCCGAAATCCAAACTCCTGCCTTCTGCCTCCTGCTGCTGCCTACTAAATCCTAAATCCCACATCCTCCACCCCCAATCTCACATCTTATTCCCCCGCTCCAACTTCTAATTTTAACAAATTAGTAACGGCCTTTGCCGCCCCGGCTGCCGGGGGTGTATTTTTTACTGGCCGCCAACAAAAACCATTGAAAACCAACGACAAAGCAGCTTCTAAGCTTGGAAATGGAGCTTCTAAGGGTGGAAATTGTGCTACGGAGCATGGAAATAATGCTACGGAGGGTGCTGCTTATTTCACTAAGATCCGAAATGGAATAACTGGGCTTGGAAAGCAACCATCTGAGGGTGGAAAGCAGGCTTTTAAGTATGCTGTTTTAGCTTTTAAGGGTGCCGATGCAATGCCGTAGTCTAGAAAAGCAGCTTCGGTTTCGCTCCGAAACACCGTTTTTACCCTCAATTACAGCAAACTAAAGTATAAAGGTCGCCCCTACGGGGCGATGCTACTTTTTTTGAAAC
Organism: uncultured Chitinophaga sp.; assembly: GCA_964563185.1. Lineage (GTDB taxonomy): Bacteria > Bacteroidota > Bacteroidia > Chitinophagales > LD1 > Bog-950. Next base: position 856 of record CAZLXD010000248.1, on the reverse strand, counting down.
CGGCTACCTGTGTTTAGTGCCTGAGTATAATTGGCGGTAGCCTTTTTCTTTTGGGCGGTGTAATTCCACTGGTTTGGTTGGTGATACGCGGTAAACTAAAAACTGCACACTAATTGTTCTTTTAAAGGCCATAGCATTTTGTTCTATGGCCCATATTTCCCCGGTGCTATCAGCTTTTCCTGCCATCAAACAACAAACCTTACTGTTTAGGCTGTTTGCTCTTTCCCATAAAACCAAAGCAAGTCTATATCGCGCATTATTTGTTCATCGCGCGGTATGTTGAGTGCTTCGTTGTGTTCCGGTACGGGATTATCCAAATCCATGGTGTAAGGGTTAACTGCAATATCAAGCGGGGTTCCTTTGGCAAAATGGCTTACCCTGCGGAAAATTTCGGCAGATACTTTTTCAAGCACCTCAATGTTGTGTGTAGCCCGCTCCACCAGTTTATCGCCATACTGTGTACTTACATTGGTTTGAAAATCGAGCAGATAGCTTAAGCTGAGCGGGTCAATAAACTTGCGTTCGAAAATTTGGTTGTTATCGTATTTGCCCCAGGCCACAAACAACTTTTGCATTTGCTCGTGCAGTTTCTTGAATTTTGAACCAAGCCCCTGCTGATTGGCAAACAAAAGCTTAAGCACCGATAAGTCGGTAAGGGCGTTGTTGCTGAAAAGCATTGCTGGAATACTCCAGTAAACCGCCCAGTCCCAAAGTATTTTAGCTACCATTATTTGCGAACTGCCCATGAGTTGATATTTATTGTGGTAAATAGGCACCCAGGCATCGAACAAACCAAGGTGGGTTTGCTCGTAAATTTCGGCACGGAACTGCACGTTTTCGCCATTCACCTCGCGAA
>CAZLXD010000247.1:0-4667 GCA_964563185.1 uncultured Chitinophaga sp. | reverse complement strand
CGAATAGTTTTCGAAAAGTAAAACACCCGCCAATTTTGGCGATACAACTGTTTGATCAGTAAACTTGTCTATTTTAGCAGTCTGTCACAAAAACAGTCATTTTATTATACGCACATGAGAAAAATTTACCCCTTTCTTACAATCAGCATTTTTTGCCTTTTGGCATGTACCGAACTGCTAAAAGCACAAACCCTCACCGATGGCCCTATTCAACTTCAAATCCGTTTGAAAGATGTTTCCGTTGGCTTTAATGAAACCGATGCTTCCGTATTGGGGGTGGGCTTTGGCCCCGATGAGCCGGTAATAAAAGTTTGGGCAAGAGACAACCAGAACGTAAGCGGATTAGGCTGGCAGGGCGGAACCTGCCACCAATACAACATGGGCACGGGTGGCCCACAAGGGTTGCCGGGTAATACACCACTGATTAACGATTTACTTTACAATTATACTTATCCAACTAACACGGTTCCTCAGTTTTTTGATATACGGGTAGAGGCTTATGAAGATGACAACCCATCTGACCAGTTATTGGGATTTTGTTCTAATGGTCAGGTTTGTACATATAACGCTCAGCAATGCTGCGGTGTACCAATTTTTGGTGTGTGTGTTGGGTTGAATGAAGGCGATGATAAAAACTGTAATGGCAACCCATTCAAAACGCAAATGGATTACCGTTTAGGCCCCCCCTGCCAGTGGTATTTTCATGGATACACTACAGGCAACTGTGGTAACGATTTTAAACCGGGCATGGAATCGTACTGGCGTTACACTAAAGGAACAAGTTGTGCCGATGCTATTGATTTAGGAACTATAAACACCGGTGGCTCTCTTACCCATTTCAACAGCAACGAGTGTTATTCAAATACCCACGCTGCTTCACCGGGCAACGATGTTTGGTATAAATTTCATGCTAACGGACCTATAGGAATTACTGCTTCACTTTGCGGGGTAAACGGAGCTCAGTTTGACAGCTACCTTTATTTATACAGTTCTTGCGGAGCTACCGTAGCCGATACGGCTAACGATGATGGCTGCGGAACCCAATCTACTTTGGCTTATTCTATTTGCCAGGCGGGCGATTATTACTTAGTAGTAGATGGAAAAGCCGCCAGCGACCAGGGAACATTCACCCTTTCGGTAACCGACAATCCCAACTTTGTATTCTCGGCTAACCTTGCCGTGCAGGATGTTTCGTGTTTTGGCGGCAGCGATGGACAAATTACCGTAAACGTTCAGGGCGGCCTTCCTCCTTACACTTATGCATGGAGCAACAGCGGCTCCGGCAACTCTCAATCGGGCTTAAGCGGTGGCACTTACACAGTTTCTGTTACCGATGCAAAAGGCTGTCAGGCAACGGCTGCAGCACAAATCAATGTGCCTACACAAATGACCGCTAATGCAACCGGCAACCCGGTAACCTGCGGTGGCGCTTGTGATGGTTCGGCCACAGTAACCGCACAAGGCGGAACACCTCCTTATTCTTATGCATGGAATTCTCTTCCTCCTCAACAATTACAGAATGCTACTTTCCTGTGTGCGGGAAATTATGTGGTTACTGTTACCGATAGTAAGAGTTGCACCGTTACATCCAACACTACTGTTCCTAACACTACTACCGTTGTTATTACTGTAGATAGTGTAAACAACGTTCAGTGTTTTGGCTTAGCGAATGGCGGTGTTTACATCAACACCACAGGCGGTCAGGGACCTTATACTTACGCCTGGAGCAACAGCACTTCAAACGAAGATAACCCCAACTTAGGCCCCGGAAGTTACACCGTAACTATTACCGATAACATTGGTTGCACCACAGGCGATACTTATACTATTACCGAACCTACGCTTCTTACTTCTACCACTTCGTTCACCTTTAACCCACGTTGCAACGGTGGAAGCGATGGAATAGTAAACGTTGCGGTAAACGGTGGTGTGCAGCCTTATGCTTACCAGTGGTCGGCACCAACCAATGCTACTACCCAAAACTTGAATAATGTAGTTGCCGGAACGCACAATGTAACGGTGAGCGATGCTAACGGTTGCACTGCTACGGCCGGAGCTACCCTTACCGAGCCTACACCTTTTAGTGTTACACTCAACAGCACCAACTTGCAATGTTATGGGGCTACCGATGGAACCGCTTCGGTAAACGTAAGCGGGGCTACTTCGCCCTACACATATTTCTGGAGCAACTTTGGCACTACTACCAATTTAACCGGTTTAGATGCCGTCACATTCTCCGTAGTAATTGAAGACACCAACGGTTGCGATACCATTGTTACAGGAACTATTACCGAGCCCGGTGAAATTGATATTCAACTTACAGCTAATGAACCGCTTTGTGCCGATTCAGGAAACGGTTCTATTACAACAGTGGTGAGTGGTGGAACTTCTCCTTACGGTTACAACTGGAGCGGAACGGGCGGATTTACTTCTACCCAGCAAAACCCAACGGTAGGAACAGGCTCTTACAACGTAACAGTAACTGATGCGAATGGTTGCACTGAAACAGGTTCGGTTGGCGTAAATGCTCCCGACCCTTTCACTATAAGTGTTATAGGAATTAACCCTAATTGTATTGGCGACTCCACCGGAGCAGTTACTGCCAGCACCAACGGTGGCGAAAGCCCGATTACTTACCAATGGAGCACCGGAGGTTCGGCTGCTTATGTGGAGAAGCTGAAACGCGGTTTCTACAGTGTAACGGTAACCGATGCCAACGGATGCCAAGGTACCGGACAGGCTTTTCTTACCGACCCGCAGGTGGACCCCGAATCGTGCAAGCCGGATAAGTTTGTGGTTTTGGTGCCTACCGCGTTTACACCTAATGGCGATAACGTAAACGACCGCTTAGTAGCTGTAATGCGCAATGTTCAAAAACTGGAAATGCACGTTTACAACCGTTGGGGCGAAGAAGTTTATACTAACGATAATATGCTGCCGGGAGATGGCTGGGACGGAACCTTTAGAGGTGTAGAACAAGCTATGGGCACTTATGTATTCCTTTACAATGTAACTTATATTAACGGAGTAAAAGCCACCGAGCGCGGCTCGGCAACGCTTATCCGCTAGTCATTCATATTCTTATACTTTTGCAAATCCCGCTGTAACAGGTGGGATTTTTTATTTTGATACAACAATGAGCTTACACAAAGACGTAAAATTTCAGGTAGACCACAGCAAGGTAAAGGTGGAAAATGCCGTGCTGGTGGCGGTAATACAAAAAGGCGAAAGCGAAGAACAGGCCAACGAGTATTTAGATGAACTGGAATTTCTGGCCACTACCGATGGCGTAAAAACCCTGAAGCGCTTTACCCAAAAACTTCCGCACCCCGATAATGCCAGCTATGTAGGCAAAGGAAAGCTGAGCGAGATAAAACAATACATGGAAAGCCACGAGGTGGACCTGATAATTATTGACGATGAAATTTCGCCTTCACAGCAACGCAACATTGAAAAGGAGTTGAAGAAGAAAGTGCTGGATCGCAGTATGCTCATTCTCGACATTTTTGCCCAGCGCGCCCGCACCGTGCAGGCCCGCACACAGGTAGAGTTGGCGCAACTGCAATACATGCTTCCGCGCCTGAAGGGAATGTGGACCCACTTAGAGCGCCAGCGCGGAGGAACCGGAACGCGGGGCGGTGCCGGTGAAAAGGAAATTGAAACCGACCGCAGGATGGCTGAGAAAAAAATCTCCATACTAAAAGATAAGCTGAAGGAGATTGACAAGCAGAACATGGTGCGCAGAAAAAACCGGGGTGAAATGATTCGTGTGGCGCTGGTGGGTTACACCAACGTGGGCAAATCAACGCTTATGAATTTGCTGGCCAAGGAAAATGTGTTTGCTGAAAACAAACTGTTTGCCACGCTGGATACCACCGTGCGCAAGGTGACCTTTAATGCCGTGCCTTTCTTGCTGAGCGATACCGTGGGCTTTATCCGAAAACTGCCTACTCACTTAATTGAAAGTTTTAAATCTACCTTGGACGAAGCCATTGAGGCCGACATTCTTTTGCATGTGGTGGATATTTCGCACGAGGCTTTTGAAGACCAAATGCGCGTGGTAAACGAAATTTTAAAAGAACTGAAATGCGAAGACAAACCTGTGATAGTTATCTTCAACAAAATGGATTTGTACGAGCAGAAAAAGTTTGACGAATACCTGCCTGCCGAAATAAAAACCAATCTGCTAACCGAACTGAAAGAAAGCTGGATGGCACGCACGCACGACAACTGCATTTTTGTTTCGGCCATACAAAACCGCAACACAGCCGAACTGCGCGAACTGCTGTTTAACAAAGTAAAGAAGGCTTACATAGAGCGCTACCCATACAAGGCAGGCTATTGGCACGATTACACGCAGCAACAAACAGAAGAGTAATCTCTGGGTCCCTGCCGGTCGCCTGGCCTGCAGCCACAAACAAATAGTGGTTAGTCGGGAACAAAAAACACGGCTACTTGCCCCTTTTTATTAGGTGATGTGACTGTAAAAGGTCAAGAGCAAAAGGCAAACGTGAAAGTGTAACCATGAAAATTGGGAATGTAGAATCGGGAATGGAAGCAGCTACTAGAGCTATAATTTCGGGAAGATGAATATGAACGGGGGGCGGGCGGGGGGAATTCACCAAGCGAGATGATGCCGAGATGCGGCTTTTCGAGGGGGTAAGGCA
>CAZLXD010000246.1:0-4702 GCA_964563185.1 uncultured Chitinophaga sp. | reverse complement strand
GGTTATTAAATGTTCTAATTTGTCCATCAGAGCCCATACCTAACTGTGAAGCAACCACACCCGGCCAGTGGAAAGATATTCTTGGAGTAGCAGTTGTTCTTACCTCGATAGGAGCAGTGATATACGATGTGCCTGTGCCACCAGTAACATCAAACTGGCCCGAAGTAGTAACCGAGGTGCCATCATCAGAAGTTAACGAATTGCCCAAGGTGCTGCCCGATGTCCATTTGGGAATCACGTTTGTTGTACCGCTTCCGGTAGTTGCTGAAGAAAGTCCTAGAAAAGCCTTTACAGCATTAGCATCAGCTGAGCGGTGATAATTGTCTCCTTGCTTGGCCATTAAGTAAGTAACACCAGAAGATACTACGTTGTCTGATGTATTTATATAATCAGTACCAATGTATCCTGAAGGAACATGCAGCTTAAAACCGGGGCTGTTGGTGCCCACACCTACATTACCCCCCGACTGTACGTATAAGGAGTTATTTATGTTGATATTTCTGCCGCAGCAGCCGGTAGTACGTGCATACATCCATGCCCAGTTATTGGTGCCGTCATAACCAAAAGATATTCCGTTTTGTTGGGCACTGTTATCGCCAACTGTAAGTATACCATAATCAGTAAGGCCCGAAAGGCTGCCGCGAACATCAAGCGTTGAACTGGGACCTGTTGTACCTATACCTAACCTACCTGCTGATGTCCATCGTCCGGTAGCACCACCGGCTCCGTTGCCAAAGTAAATCCCATCGGTACCTTTATAATAATTCAAATACATGCCGTAACCACCGTTAGCCGCATCTAAATGTAAGTTTCCATTAGTCGCCACCACACTGGCATTGTTATCTACGTTACCGTTTCCACCTACGCGCAGGTAGGCACCCCAAGTGGAGTTAGGACCAAACAACGAGTAACGGTCGCCTTGCAAATGAAGTGATGCTGCCGGGGAGGTAGTCCCAATACCTACATTACCATCAGGGTTAATGTACATACGTTCGTTATAACCTGCACTGTTGTTAATATCACCAACGCCTGCATTGTTATAGGTTTGAAAACTCAAAGCGGGAGCACGTAAGGTAATTTGGTCATTTCCCGACCCGTTTGCAGGGTCGTTACTATGAAAAAGAATCAACTCTGTTTTTTCATTGGCAGCACCTTGTCCGGCAGGTACTGTACGAGCCGTTATAATCGGTGAGGGGTCACCGGCAGGTGCCGGAAACTGGTACGTTGCGGCTGTCATGGTTGTGCCTACAACACCTGCACCGCTAACATTAAAAGTCGCACCCGCTTGCTGGCTGCTTTGATTACGAATATATGTAGCACTCAAATCAGGAATATCGCCAGCACTTAAAGTGGTTCCTGATATGACTTGTCCCTGTGCATTAGTTGTAACTTTAGTATAAGTACCCGCTGTTCCAACATTGGCTAATGAAATTGTTCCTGTTCCGGTAATTGGTCCCCCTGTTAATCCTGTTCCGGTATTAATCTGAGTTACCGTGCCTCCGCTGTTGCTGGAGTTAATTGTAAACGTGTTTCCGCTGCGTGTTACACTGGTCGCCCCTGTGCCCTACAGGGTAATTGTGCCTCCTCCGGCTCCTCCTGCCTGGGTCAGGCTGATGTCGCTTGTGCCGCTTCCCGATATTGTTTGTGCTTCATTTGTTACGCTTCCATCCACCTCAGTGCCCGTTACCGTAAAGTTTGGATAGGTGCCGCTTACCGAGTTGATACCTCCGCCCGTTAGCGTTACGGTTTGGTCGGGGGCGGTGTTCACTATGTTCAATGTGCCGCCTAACGCCACATTACCACCTCCGCTTAAGCCGCTTCCGGTATTCACCGTTACACTGCTGTTTTGCAGGTTCGCATTCGGAACCTTCGCCCATGCCGGGTTACCGGATGGGTCCGTTACCCACGCCTGGCTCGCATTTAAGCCCGTGGGGCCCGGAACTATCCCTTTCTGATTCAATCCATTGGTAGTTACATCCAACACCACATTACCACCGCCTATTACCTGGTTGGCTCCGTTTACCACCGTTACTGCTGATCCGGTGCCGGGAACAATGTCTTTTGTGCTCAAATTAGCGGCAGATACTTTGTAGTTCTGGTTGGCAGTTACATACCAACGCTGAGCTGTTTTATTATACTGCAAGGTAATGCTGGAGTTGCCGGCTACGCTTTCAAAATCTCCGCCTGTAAGCGTAGTAATGGAATATGCAGGCGTTGCTGATGAATTATTCTTGATGGTCATTGGCTGATTGGTGGTGTTTACTAAAGTAAGCACCTGACCGTCTGCTCCGCTATTCGGTATTATACCCAAAATGCTAAACGTAGCCGTGGGCCCCGTTATCCGGTAAAAGCTGTAGTTGCCGCTAAGGGCTATGTTGTCGTTGTTCCCGTTTGATAGCACCAGAGCACTGCCTTCGCGAAGGGATAGCCCCCCTTCTATATCCAGTTTACTTTTGGGGTCGTTGGTGCCTATACCTACGTTGCTTTGGGCGTGTAGGGCTGCTGCAAAAAATACAGGAATGCACAGGAGTAGATACTTCTTCATCATCGAACGATTTACGGGTAAGTTAATGGTTTGTTGCACTTCTGTCAAATTTTGTGCCTGATTACCTAAGCGATTCATTTTCATTTCATGAACTGCCTACTGTCCAATCCACACTGCCAGTTGCACATCCTGCCCGTAACTAATCGCTAATGCTATTGTTGTCGTCATAAATTAGCTGCTAATGGCAATCAAAGTTCGCATAGGTGTTTTCGGAGTAGGGCATTTAGGGAAGATTCATATTAAACTGCTCAAGGAAATTGAAGGGTATGAATTGGTGGGGTTCTATGACCCTGATGACACCAATGCAGCGAAAGCCGAAAAGGAGTTTGGTATCAGCCGTTTTGATTCCCCTAAAAAGCTGATAGAAGCCTGCGATGCCATTGATGTGGTTTCTCCTACCGTTACTCATCATTCCATAGCCAAAGAAGTAATTAAAAACGGTAAGCACCTTTTTATAGAAAAGCCTCTTGCAAGTACAGTAAAAGAAGCCCGCGAACTGGTTTCGCTGACCGATGAAGCCCGTATTAAGGCAATGGTAGGCCATGTAGAACGCTTTAACCCGGCCCTGCTGGCGCTCGATAAAAAGAACCTGAACCCGCTTTTTATTGAAGTACACCGCTTAGCCGAGTTTAACCCCCGCGGCACCGATGTAAGCGTAGTGCTCGATCTCATGATTCACGATATTGATATTATACTAAGCATGGTTAAAGGCAACGTGAAAAAGATAAGCGCCAGCGGAGTAGCCATACTGAGTAAAAGCCCCGACATTGCCAATGCCCGTATTGAGTTCGATAACGGTTGTGTGGCGAATGTTACCGCCAGCCGTATATCGGTAAAGAGCATGCGTAAAATGCGCATCTTTCAGCCGGGGGCTTACATCAGTATGGACTTTTTGAAGAAGAAGAGCGATGTATTCCGCATTGAAGATACCGTGCCCGATAGCCAGCACTTCGAATTGGATTTAGCCGATAATGGCAAAAAGTACATCACCTTTGAAACAGCTGAAAAGAAAGAGGTGAATGCCATTAAAATGGAACTGGAGTTATTCCACGAATCCATTGTAAACGACACTCCGGTTCCCGTTAGCATTTACGATGGTTACCACGCCATGCAGGTAGCCCAGCAAATACTTGAGAAAATTGACGAGAAGCTGTTGCTGAAGAAGTAAACCCAACACTCAAAAATTCCGTTTTCTTTGCAATCTTTTCGCCTAAAGCACGTTTAGCTTCGCGATATTGAAATGAGATTCTTTCTGCCTTCTGCTTTTCTGTTTCTTTTTGCTTTAGCCCTGTTTACCGGGTGCAAACCCATGCCCAACGATGGCATTCCGTTTTTTTTGGCAGTGGATTCCGTAAAGCTGATCACTCTAAACGATGAAGGCCTGAACACCCACCGCATACGCGATATTTGGGTGGAAGCCAATGCCGATAACTTAGGTGCCTATGAGCGCCCCATTAATTTTCCTGTTTTGGCCGAGGGAGATGTACGCTTTACCATTAGTGCAGGTATTGAACAAAGCGGCCAGTCGGGCTACCGTGTTATCTATCCGTTTTACACCGCAGATACTTTTACACTTACTGCCCTAAGGGGCGAGAGCTATACCCGTATTCCACAATTTCGCTATAAGCCGGGCTGCGAGTTTGAGTTTGTAAATGATTTTGATGGCAATAACGGATTTAACGGCTTCACACTGGTAAGTGATACCAACAGCAAGTATGGAACTTGTGCTTCGCTTACAGTTAATACTACAGACTCGGCAAAAATGGCTACCACCATTGATGCTATTGACTTACCCGAAGGCCAGGAAATTTGGTTAGAGTTCGACTACAAATGCCAGGTTCCTTTTTATGCCGGCTTTTATGGCGAAGGCAGCGGCAGTGTAATACAAAATGCGGTAGTGTTTGTAAACACCCGCTCTACCTGGAACCACATGTATGTAAAACTGAGCGAGGCTATTGCCTACGTAAAGGCTCCGGTGTACCGTATTTACTTTGAAGCCCTTCGCCCGTACGGCACTACGGGAGGCACCGTGTATATTGATAATGTGCGCCTCGTTCACTTTAACCCATAGCTTTTACAAAATGGGTTTCCTTTCATTTAATAACGATTTAGCTCAAAGGTTCTCCCCTCTCCTAATGGAGAGGGGGGCTTGCCCTC
>CAZLXD010000245.1:206-4738 GCA_964563185.1 uncultured Chitinophaga sp. | reverse complement strand
GTTGGCGAAGCTTCGTTGGCAGTTGGCGAAGCTTCGTTGGCAGTTGGCGAAGCTTCGTTGGCGGTTGGCGAAGCTTCGTAGCCTGCCTTCGAAACATTAAAATCATTTTTCCGTAACAGTAGACAGGGTAGTAAACAAAATTGGGCACTACCCGCTTATTGGAAACCGAAGGAACCTTATTTTTGATACAGTTTTACCGTGTAAATAGGAGCTAAAGCCTTATTTTAATGGCTTTTTAAGCCTACATGGCATGATGATTGCTTAATGGGCGCAACCGGAATGACTTCTTTCAGCCCCCGCTGTATTGACAACCCGGGCTAATAGATGTAACTTTGACCCCGAGATAATTAACCATAGATTAAGTATAACTTGAATATACGATAAAAAAGCGATGAAAAATTACTTATTACTTATACTGACCATGCTTTGTGCCTTCTATTTGAAAGCTCAGACATTGGTTCCTGCAACGGGCAACAACTCAGTAACATGCAGCACCACTTTATATGACCATGGAGGAGCAGGAGCAGGTTATGGTAACGGCTGTACCGGCTATACTGTTTTGTATAACTCCAATGCGTCATCTACAATCTCACTTAGTGGTAGCTTAAGTGGGGTTGAATCATGTTGCGACTATGTAAGAGTGTATGATGGTATAGGAACAGGTGGAACCCTGTTAGCTCAGTATACAGGCAATGCTGCAGTTAGTGTAACAGGTGCAGCCGGGCACACCCTAACAGTATATTTTTATTCAGATGGTTCTGTTGTGGGAGCTGGTTTTGCTATTACTGCTACTTATAGTTCAACCTGTCCATCAAATAGCCTTAATGTTCCATCCACTGGTAATAACAGCGTTGCTTACGGGAATAACACAATTTTATATGATGCAGCAGGTTCAAACGGAACCTATGGAAATAGTTACAATGGATACACTGTTCTTAATAATATTTCCTGCGGCATTATTAAACTAAATGGTACACTTAGTCAAGTAGAAACCTGTTGCGATTACGTGAGAATTTATGCAGGCTCAGGAACCGGAGGCACGTTGTTGGCTTCATACAATGGGAATGCTTACTTTTCATATACTGGTGCAGTAGGACAAACACTAACTGTTCAATTTTATTCAGACGGATCTGTGGTAGGGGCTGGTTTTGGTATAGGGGTTCATTATTCTACCTCTGACAATACCCCTCCTGTCTATGTAAACTATTCAAATGTAACAGGCTATGCCTATTACCCCGGTTCGGGTACCACCTACTGGGTAAGGGGCGGCAATAATTTTGGCATAGATATAAGCCATACCGATAACTGCTTGGTAAGGGAGCAGTATTTCACTTTTACAAATAACAATTGTGGCCCCAATGGTTGCGGGGGGGCACCAAATGAAATCAAATCTTACAGCACTTCCTCTAGCTTTACGGACTGGATGTCTAACGATGCCTATATTAATATAACCAGTGCTGCGTGCGTAGGAGCCTGTAACGGCACTAGCATGACCAAACGTTGGCAATCCACGGTAGCATCAACTTGTCCTGACTGGGACTATTATTTGTGGACATATCTCTACGATCATGTAAACAATGGATTAGGATATACCCCCTTAGGAGTAATTATGAAAGTAGACAACAGTGCCCCCACTGTACCATCGGGCCCAACCTGCACCTCTGGAGCGGGCACGGGCAGCCAGTCATGGTCGTGTGGAGCAGCCACCGATAGTCGTTCGGGCATAAATGCCAGCGGTTACGAATGGCAGTACAGCTATGACAATACCAACTGGGTTGCCTGGTTTACCGGAGGCACCTCTAACAGCGGCAACTTTGGTTGCGGCACTACGCTTTATGTAAGGGTTCGGTCAAAAGATAATGTGGGTAATGTTAGCGCCTGGGCTACAGGCAGTTCTTCGTTAGATGTTACCGCACCTACCCAAGATGCACTTACTGTTAGCAGCAACTGCTGGATACCCGACAACAATAACACTTATACCATTACACTAAAGGCAAGCGAGTCGGTAAGCGGTATAGGGGGCGCTGAATACGGAATGATGGCCTTAATTAACTACCAGGGCGCCCATGCCGGATCACACGGAGGATACATACAGTGGAACACTACCCAGGCTTTGTTAAATGCAAATAATTTTACTAAGGACCAGGTAGCTGCAACCGGAGGTGGTTATGCCGGTATTTATGCTTTGGGGTACGGCTTTAATACTATTACTCTGGTTAGCGCTACTACTTCCGTTTCGGGCAACCAGCGCACAGTTACGTTTACCGTGCGCCCTAATGGTAATTTTCCTGCATTTACAGACAATGATATTTCTTTCTATGCCATGGATGGTTGCGGAAAGACTTCGAACTGGAGCAATTACGACTTAAATTTTGCATCGGAGTTTTCAAATGCCTATACAGTTAATACCCCAACAGGCGCTTCGTTGGGTATTAGTGTTCCTGCTTCTTCATCAACCGGGCAAATAGCCAAGTTAAACGGGGCACAATTTGCATTTACCGCCACTACCTGGCCCAACTGCGCTAACTGGGGCTTGCCTAAAACGCTTTATGTAGCCAACGGTAATAACTTGGGTGGTGCCTGCACTTTCCCCGATGCAGTTACTTTTGACGCCAATAATACATTTACCAGCCTTAGCGGTGGCAACCTGTGCTTTACAGGCACCACTACATTAAACAACATATGTCCGAATGCGGGTTGTGCCTCTTATGGAAGTGTAACACTACCTGTCAGATTGCGCATACAAATCCGTAAAACATCCGACAACTCGGCATTGCCTATTGAGCGGGTTGGCAACTACCTGATGGTAAGGGCTAATCAGAATTTTTACGTAAATGCATTTATCGAGTGTCAGGCTGTTTCAGGTACGGTTTACTACACCGGGTCAATAACCACCATAGCCGCAAACGGCACAGCTTCAACGGCAGCCATTTCAAACGGCAGTACCTGGCATCCGGCATTAGCTTACTTTGATAATCTTTACAAGTCGCCTTCGGCTCGTTTTTGTACCAGTTTTACTTATGACCAGTTTAAACAATTGACAAATACCGGTATTACCGCATCAGTGGTAAGCAACTCGGTATGCTCAAATGGTACTATTAGCCTTAAAACTGATTTGGCTTCAAGTACCGCTACTCCCTGCAATGCCACCACTTCTTTTTATAAATACCAATGGACAGGGGCAGGTGTTTTTAGCAATGGTTCGGCTCAAAACCCTACCGTTACCAACTCTAATCCCGGTAGCTACACTTATACGGTTACCACCTATAATGACAGGGTATGTTACGCTGAAGCAGTTACCCCTGTAGTAGTGGTTAACCCTAAACCATCAACACCAAGCATTTCGGCTAGTCCAAATACTACCATATGCAACGGAAGTTCTACCGTGCTTACTGCATCAGTACCTACGTTGGCAGTAAATGCGTTAAGTTTTAACGGTTCCAATACCTATCTTAATTTAGGCAACCCCGCAGCGCTTCAAATTACGGGCAACCAAACCATTGAAATGTGGTTGTATCCTACCAATTTTAATCAGCGGGTTAATCCATACGGAAAAGCGTATGCCGGTGAGGGAACCATTACACTTGAGCAAGACGGAACACTGAGCTATTATTACGGTACTGACGGAACAGATGGTTTTACCTATCAGGGTTTTGGTTCGGGAACTGCTCTTACTTTAAACCAATGGAACCATGTTGCTATTGTAAGAGACTTAAGCAGTATGCAACTGCGCTGGTATATTAACGGAACCCTTACCAACTCCGGTGCCGCAAGCTATGCAGCCGCAGTAGCCGGTGGTAATTCGGTAAGAATTGGTTACGGATACACCGGCCAATATTACCCGGGGCTTATTGATGAATTGCGTGTATGGAACACTGCAAAAACACCGGCTCAGATATCGGCAAGTTATAACAAGTTAACTGCTCCATTCACCACGGCAAATTTGCAGTTGTATTACAGAATGGATCAGTCATCGGGTACAGCAGTACATGATTTATCGGGTAATAATATAACAGGAACATTTGTTAACACACCATCATGGGTAGCCTCAACAGCCCCTATTGTTCCGGATTATACATGGTCGCCTGCTACAGGATTAAGTGCAACAACCGGAGCATCGGTTACCGCCAACCCAACATCTAGTACCACATACACCGTTTCGGCTACATCACCGGTTAGTTGTATTACCAGCAACACTGTGGCAGTAACGGTAAACCCCACCACAGTGGGAGGGGCGGTAAGCAGCAATGGCACAATCTGCCAGGGTTCCCCTACAGCAACATTAACCTTAAGCGGCCATACGGGCACAGTTCAGCGTTGGGAGAAGAGCAGCAACGGGGGAACCAGTTGGACCAACATTGCCAACACCTCTGCAACCTATAGCGAGACCCCCTCATCCTCGGGAAGCTGGCTATACCGGGCAGTAGTAAAGAGCGGAGTATGTTCCGAAGTAGCTTCATCAAGTGCCACCATTACAGTAAACCCCACCACAGTGGGAGGGGCGGTAAGCAGCAATGGCACAATCTGCCAGG
>CAZLXD010000245.1:0-106 GCA_964563185.1 uncultured Chitinophaga sp. | reverse complement strand
AGTAAAGAGCGGAGTATGTTCCGAAGTAGCTTCATCAAGTGCCACCATTACAGTAGATGCTACGAGCGTAGGCGGCAGCATCAGCGGAGGTACGACCCCAATATGT
>CAZLXD010000244.1:0-4797 GCA_964563185.1 uncultured Chitinophaga sp. | reverse complement strand
TTCGGTTGAAGCCGCCTGGTATGAGTTTAGGTAAACAAACGGATAGTCATAGAAAAAACACCTACTCTCTGCCTTAGTGCTAATGTTTACCGGCTTCTTTGCTTTCAGCCAGGTACAAATTGACCGCTCCATTGATTTAAACAGCGCCACCCCCGGCAATGCCCGCATTATGGGTATTAAAGAAGTAAGTGCTCCGCAAGATGCGGTGAGTGCCGAAAAACTGCAAAGCGGCAGTTTGATTTATGCTGCCAGTGCTGGAACTCCAACAACTTATACTCTTACTCTTGCTCCGGTGCTGGGCACTTACACCACCGGTATGGAAATCCGCTTTAAAGCGCATACTGCAAATGCAGCCGGGCCGGTTACCCTTAATGTAAATGCACTGGGAGCAAAAACCATTAAGAAAGATGTAGGCACCGACTTGGCAGCCAGTGATATTCAAATCAACCAGTTGGTAACAGTCGCTTATGATGGCACTAATTTTCAGCTTATTAGCAGAACAACGGATGCCAATAGCGGTGGAACGGTAACATCGGTTTCAACAGCAGCAGCAAACAACGGAGTAACCGCAACCTGGTCTATGGCATCGCCAACTCCGGCTTTGACCATTGGTTTAGGTGCTATTACCCCAAGTTCGGTAGCCGCTACCGGAACAGTAACAGGCAGTAACTTAAGTGGAACGCATACCGGAAATTCCAGCGGTACCAATACCGGTGACCAGACCAATATTACCGGTAATGCCGGAACAGTTACCAATGGTTTTTATACTACTTCTTCACTTGCAGGTGATGTTACCGGAAACCCGGGAACCAATACTATTGCTGCCAACGCTGTTACCAGCGGTAAAATTGCGGCCAATGCAGTTACCATTGCAAAACTTCCAGCAGGGGCAACCGGCACTACTTTTTTAAGAGGAGATGGAACCTGGGTGGTGCCGACTGATAATAATAGTGGCGGAACGGTAACATCGGTTTCAACAGCAGCAGCAAACAACGGAGTAACCGCAACCTGGTCTATGGCATCGCCAACTCCGGCTTTAACTATTGGTTTAGGCGCCATCACTCCAAGTTCGGTAGCCGCTACAGGAACGGTAACCGGCAGTAACTTAAGCGGAACGCATACAGGAACATCAAGTGGAACCAATACAGGTGACCAGACTATTACCCTTACCGGTGATGTAACCGGAAGCGGAACAAGTAGCTTTGCTACTAACATAGCTGCGAATGCGGTCGGTGCTGCGGAAATAGCAAACGGAAGTATTACAGCAGCCGACCTGAGCAGTATGGGAGCGGTCAACGGCCAGTTACTAAAATGGAATGGGGCAGCATGGGTTCTTTCCGCTGATAACAATAGTGGCGGAACGGTAACCAGTGTAGCTACCGGAACAGGTCTAACAGGTGGTCCGATAACTTCAACCGGGACTGTGAGCCTTGCAAATACAGCAGTTACCGCTGGCACTTACACTATTGCAAATATTACGGTAGATGCGCAAGGTCGCCTTACCTCTGCAAGCAATGGAACTGTTCCTTCAAAATTTCAGATTCCATACTGGCAGCGGTTTTATACTAACAGTACAAGTAGATATTTTGTCAATACCCAAAGTAACTATTTGGCATCGTTAAATGACATTTATAATGATGGCTTTTATTTTACGGCAGCACCGCCCGTTCCTACTATGCTGGGGTTATTTGTTATTGCAAACCATACCATGTCTTCTGCAGGCACTTTTGTCCGGTTCAGAGGTTGGGGAAATGCAGAGCAAGCAAATTCCGGTAACGTTATCGAAGTACGTGTTTACAAATATACTCCCACTACAAATTCTGCTACCGTACCAACTGGGGTGCTTATGGCCACCGGAACAGTTGCGTGTCCCACTGCAGCCAGAAGTTATGCGTTAAGCGCAACCCCTGGCTCGCCTGTTGCTTTAGCAGATGGCGATATTGTTGTAGTAACCTGTCGAATTACGGGGGGGCTACAGGTTATTATCATGTTATTGGAGGATTGGAGTTTACGCAGAATTAACTCGTTTAACAAATTGCATAAATTAATAAAACAAGATGAAACCTCTTAAAACAATTACTCAATACTTCGCAATCGTACTTATACTCATTATGGCTACTGAATTTTCTGCTTCTGCACAAAACGCAATAGCTTCAGAAACGAAGACTGAGTTAGTAAAACCAGTTCAGGCAGGCACAGTTGAACTAGTACAAGGCAAGGTTACCGTACAATTAAACGAACGTCTGCGAAACCGGTTATCGGCTGACAGAAGCACAACTTATTTTGTTGTGCTTACTCCCATTGGCAGTTGCGGTCAACTATCGCTGTCTGAAAAGGGAGAGCAAAAGTTTGTTATCAGCGAAAATACTACGTCAAGTTTGGCTTCATTTGGTGGTCATTCCTGTGATTATGTAGTATTTATCAAGGAAACAATGCCCTCGCTCACAAACGCAGCAAAATAAACTTCGTTTGTTTCGAAGAAAGCGATAGTTATCAACGGTTTGCCAAGTTGGATAAAATACAATTATAATTGAAGTAGAGAATAAAACTATTATGAAAAAGCAAATTTACACGCTCACCCTTCTTGGTTTCTTATCACTACCTGCTTTTAGCCAGGTTCAGATAGACCGCCCAATAGATTTAAACAGCACCACCCCCGGCAATGCCCGCATTATGGGTATTAAAGAAGTAAGTGCACCGCAAGATGCGGTGAGTGCCGAAAAACTGCAAAGCGGCAGTTTGATTTATGCTGCCAGTGCTGGAACTCCAACAACTTATACTCTTACTCTTGCTCCGGTGCTGGGCACTTACACCACCGGTATGGAAATCCGCTTTAAAGCGCATACTGCAAATGCAGCCGGGCCGGTTACCCTTAATGTAAATGCACTGGGAGCAAAAACCATTAAGAAAGATGTAGGCACCGACTTGGCTGCCAACGATATTAAACTAGACCAATTAGTAACCGTAGCGTATGACGGCACCAACTTTCAACTTATAAGCAGAATAACCGATGCCAACAGCGGGGGAACGGTAACATCGGTTTCAGGAACTGCACCGATTGTATCAAGCGGTGGTAACACTCCTGCTATCAGCATTACAGCAGCTACCGGAAGCGCAGCCGGCAGCATGAGCGCAGCCGATAAAACCAAGCTCGATGCTATAACCGGAACCAATACTGGAGACCAGACAATTACCCTTACCGGTGATGTAACCGGAAGCGGAACAGGTAGTTTTGCAACTGCTATCGGAACGGGTAAAGTAACTAACGCACACATTTTGGATGGCACCATAGTTAATGCTGATATAGCCAATAGCACTATCAACCTTACTACTAAAGTTACCGGCATTTTACCCCTTGCCAATGGAGGAACTTCAGCTAACCTTTCGGCTACAGGCGGAGCAGGGCAAGTGCTTAAGCAAGTTTCAGCAGGTGGTGCCGTTACAGTTGCCGCACTAACTACAAGCGACATTCCGGCTACCATTTCAGGTGCATGGACACGTACTTCGCCAAACGTTACTTTAGTTACATCTACCGATAACGTGGGGATTGGCTTTACACCAAACGTAAAATTGCATGTGGTGGCTGCTGGTGCTTCTGACCAGGTAGTTGCCAGATTTTCACAGAGTAACACCACTAATGGCAACACTACTCTAATTGGCCTTGGTACAGAGAATGCGGCATGGAGCAAAGGGGCAATTGGATTTCAAAGAACCAGTTCGTATGACGTTGGGGACATTACGTTCAACCTGAATTCAAATGCGGCTAGCGGGACAGACGTAACGGAAGCAGACGAAAGAATGAGGATTACCAGTGCAGGAATTTTTAGTTTAAGTAATAATAATACTACCGCTTTTCCTCCTTACAACGGCAGCGGTGGTGGTGCTATTTCATGGAACCGTAGTGCAGGTTCCGGAGAAGTAGACATCTGGAACAACGTAAGTGCAGGCTCACCTCGTGGGTTTTCGTTCCGGCAAATGACTTCAGCAAGTGCGTCAACAGAGTTGTTAAGACTTGAAGGAGATAATGGTGGCATTTTTGGTAAGTTCAGACATAGCACTAATCATTCTTTTAATGTTCCAAGTTACAGAAGCGGAACTAATTTTTCTCATGTGTTTCCTGCTGAAGGCGCAGAGGGTACCGATGATTCAGGTGGAGATTTGGGAAGAGCACAAACCTCGGTAGCTCCTTATGCAGGCAGGCTTGTAAAAGTTATTGTTGTTGCTGATGGTACAAGTTCGAATGGTGGTAACGAGATAAGTAATGCTACCATTTTTTTGAGCGTTAATCAGACCGATTACTCAACTCCCACTCCAACCTATGTTGGTAGCACTTTGTACTCCATCAATGAAGGTGGGTCATTTACGTTTTATCCCCCCACCAACTGGACATTTTCAGCGGGTAACAGAATTAGAGTAGGCTTAAGATTTACTGGTACTTCAGGTTACGTTGAGGACAACGACTATTTTGTAACCTGCGTATGGGAGTACAACATTCAAGATTAAGTAAAACAAATACCCTGAAGTATAAGTTGATTAGTAAATCAAACACTATGGAAAAGTATAACAAAAAAACCCTGATCCTTTTGTTGTTAACCGGCTGGCTAAGTGTAACAACTGCACAAACGGTAACCAACCTCAACGCAAATATTGTCGTTGGGGCAGGTACCACCATTAACTTTAATGGAGCGGTGATTAATGGCGCAGCTATTAACAACAGCGGCACTTTAAAACTTACCGGCAACTGGACCAACAACGGCACAGGCAGCGTAGGCAGTGGTGAAGTGAGATCGGAAGAGC
>CAZLXD010000243.1:0-4804 GCA_964563185.1 uncultured Chitinophaga sp. | reverse complement strand
CAACCCCGCCAAACTGGGCCAATACACCTACAACCCGCCCGTAAACCACCGCCCGGCCCACCGCATTAAAATTACCGTAGTAAAAGGCGCTGTAAAGGAGTTAACCGACAGGGAGATACAACCGCCTGTGCCCGAAAACACTCAACCCCTGCCCCACGAAAAAGTGCGCCTGAGCGCCAGCGGCAGCTCCTTTACCGTATATGCTACCGAAATACCCAACGGCCCCCTCACCGAAAAACAACTGCAAATACCACGGGGTAAAATAGTTTCTAAAACCATAAAGGAATTATTGAGTCTGTTGAAACCGGAGAACGAGGAACAAAAACTATACGGCTATGCCCAAAACACCGGCACCCAAAAAGGAACATTAACCATTACTTACTATCCGCAGCAGGAATAGAACCCAGTGGAGGGGGGTGACAACTCACCTGGCGTGTATATACTCCATGTTAGAACAAGCGAATCAACACTTACACAAAAAATTGTTATACAATGAAGCCTAATACTATAGTAATGGTTGCCGTGATATTTTTCTTGTCCGCCTGTTGTAAGCATAAACAGGATGATTTATGTAAGCAAGAAAACCACTCCACACTTCCTTTCGTTGAGAAATTTAATTATGTAATGTGCGATGATAGTTCTGAAAGGCTGTATGTTTTAACAAGAAAAAGTCAAATTGACTCATTAGAACCTCATTGCGTTATTCCCTTTCCAATAGCATATCCTGTTGATGAAACAGATATGGCTTACATAATTTTTGGCAAGATGTCATACTACCGTAGAGATACCTTTGAAACGGCTTTATATAAAGACACTTGTAACAAAAAACTTACTTACGATGTTAAGATGATACAACGCACAGATTCTTCGCTTGGTTCTTTTGCTTGGCCGCTGTATATGTTTTGTTCAGTTGAAAACATCCCAGCCGATTACACAGTAGAGGTAAAGTATAAGTATGTGCCCATACAGTAAGGTAAAAATGAAACAGGTGCTTCATATCGCCACAGGTTCCTTTTACAAACTTAAAAGGAACCTGCGGCTTAAGCCCCCCGCCCCTTCACCATCACCGCCAACCACCCAACAACCAACGACATGCATACTATAAAGAGGTGTATGTCTTTTTTTATTGCCGGAAAATTTGCATCAATTAATACTTATATCTAACTTACATCATTAATCAAAAACTCCCCTATGGTAACCAACGCCCGCGTAACCGAACTAAATGCCGCCTATGCCCCTATGGCACAAATAATTGATGCTGCCCAAATAATATACCGCACCAACCCCGCCAAGCTAGGCCAATACACCTACAACCCGCCCGTAAACCACCGCCCGGCCCACCGCCTTAAAACAGCCATACCCGCAGGTGCCACCCGCGAAATAAAAATTAACGATGTACAACCGCCTGTGCCCGAGAACCACCAACCCCTGCCCCACGAAAAAGTACGCCTGAGCGCCAGCGGCAGTTCCTTTACCGTATATGCCACCGAAATACCCAACGGCCCCCTCACCGAAAAACAACTGCAAATACCACGGGGTAAAATAGTTTCTAAAACCATAAAGGAATTATTAACACTGCTGAAACCGGAAAACGAGGAACAAAAACTATACGCCTACGCCCAAAACACCGGCACCCAAAAAGGCACCCTTACCATTACTTATTATCCGCAGCAGGAATAAAACCTCAAAAGGCGAGCGTCTCGCTCGTGCCAACAGCCAATAACCACCAAGCCAGCGTTGCGGTTGGTGAGAACGCGCCACCGCGGGGGTGCTTAAACTCAGCCTATGCCGGTCGCCTGACCGGCAGCCCAAATGGCAATAACCTCCACCACAAAAAACAACCGATGCCATCCCTTTAAGGGATGGCATCGGTGCATATAGGGCAAACGGAAACATTTTTTGTAATGGAAGGCCAAAGCATACTTTATATTTGCTGTAAAACAAGTGCAATATGGGGTTAGTGTATTCCGAAATAACGTTATCCAATCCGGTAAACACCAGTTTGCAGCCACTACAGGTAAAGTGCCTTGCCGATACCGGTTCTACCTATTTGGTATTGCCGCAACACATAGCTACTCAACTACAACTTACACCGCTCGAAACCCGCGAAGCCACAACAGCCGATGGCAGTTCGCACACGGTTCCGTATGCCGGCCCGGTAAAAATTACATTCGATAACCGCAACTGCTTTGTAGGGGCGCTTATTATGGGCGATGAAGTTTTACTTGGGGCAGTTCCTATGGAAGACATGGACTTAATAGTTCATCCCAAACTATTAAAACTGACCGTTAACCCCGATAGCCCCAATATTGCACGGGGACATGTAAAGTAACCCCTAACTGGCGAGCATCCCGCTCGTGCCGGTCGCCTGACCGGCAGCCCAAATGGCAATAACCTCCACCACAAAAAACAACCGATGCCATCCCTTAAAGGGATGGCATCGGTTTTATACAGCTAAACAGTTAAACAATTAAACCGCTAAACAACGTGCAATTAGTCGTTCAGTTTCAGCACCGCAATAAAGGCTTCCTGCGGCACTTCTACCTTACCAAACTGGCGCATTTTCTTCTTTCCCTTCTTCTGCTTTTCCAACAGTTTGCGCTTACGCGAAATATCGCCCCCGTAACACTTGGCGGTAACATCTTTACGCATAGCCGAAATGTTTTCGCGGGCAATAATTTTGGCACCAATAGCCGCCTGTATAGGAATCATAAACATTTGGCGGGGTATCAGTTCCTTCAGCTTCTCGCACATTTTGCGGCCAAACTCTTCGGCCTTGCTGCGGTGTATCATAGCGCTAAAGGCATCTACCTGCTCGCTGTTCAGCAATATATCCAGTTTAATTAAATCACCCGGGCGGTAGCCAATGGGGTGGTAATCGAACGAAGCATACCCCCGCGAAATGGATTTCAGCTTATCGTAAAAATCGAACACAATTTCCGCCAGCGGCATTTCAAACATCAGCTCCACGCGGTCTTCGGTTAAGTAGTTTTGGTTCAACAGTATTCCGCGCTTATCCATGCACAAAGTCATAATAGCGCCTATGTATTCGGGCTTGGTAATAACCTGCGCCTTTATGTAAGGCTCCTCCAGGCGTTCAATGCGCTGTATCTCGGGCATATCGGCCGGGTTGTGTATGGTTATCTTTTCACCGCTGGTCAGGTAGGCATCGTAACTTACCTGCGGCACGGTGCAAAGAATGGTCATATCGTATTCGCGCTCCAGGCGCTCCTTTACAATATCCAAGTGCAACAATCCAAGAAATCCGCAACGGAAACCAAAGCCCAGGGCTATGGAAGTTTCGGGCTCAAACACCAGCGAGGCATCGTTCAGTTGCAGTTTCTCCAACGAATCGCGCAGGTCGGCATAGTCATCGTTATCCATGGGGTAAATACCGGCAAACACCATGGGCTTTACATCTTCAAAACCATGAATAGCTTCCTTACACGGATTAGCAAAAGAGGTAATGGTATCACCTACCTTAATCTCTTTGGCGTTCTTTATACCGGTAATAATATAACCCACATCACCGGTGCCTACTTCGTTGCGGGGCTCTAAATCAAAGCGAAGTATTCCTACTTCATCAGCAATATATGAAGCGCCTGTGTTTACAAACTTTACGTGCTCGCCTTTCCTTAAACTACCGTCCAGTATGCGGTAGTAAGCAATTACCCCGCGGAAGGAGTTGAACATGGAATCAAAAATCAGGGCACGCAGAGGTGCATCGGGGTTGCCTTTCGGTGCAGGTATTTTTTCAATAATGGCATCGAATATCTTATCTACTCCCTCGCCTGTTCTGCCCGAGGCACGGATAATTTCCTCGCGCTTGCAGCCCACCAGTGCCATCATTTGCTCTTCCACCGCCTCGGGGTTGGCACCCGGCATATCTATTTTATTAATAACCGGAATAATGGTCAGGTTTTGTTCCACCGCCAAGTAAAGGTTTGAAATAGTTTGCGCCTGAATACCCTGCGAGGCATCAACCAAAAGCAGAGCGCCTTCGCAGGCGGCTAATGAACGCGAAACTTCGTAACTAAAGTCCACGTGGCCGGGGGTATCAATCAGGTTCAGCACATACTTTTTTCCGCTATGCAGCAGGTCCATTTGTATGGCGTGGCTTTTAATGGTAATGCCCCGCTCACGTTCCAAATCCATGTTATCCAGCACGGTGTCCATCATCTTGCGTTCGCTGATGGTTTTAGTGGTTTCAATCAGTCGGTCGGCAAGGGTGCTTTTGCCGTGGTCAATGTGTGCTATAATGCAGAAATTACGGATGTTTTCCATAGGGGCGCGAAGATATGCAAAGTTTTGAGCGGCACTACAGCCCCGAATAAAAGTTGAAGCGAGTGCAAATTAGCTGTATATTGGGGGGGTGAAACCGCTGCTTTTAACCACTATAATGGTATGCTGCATTTCGGTGGCCACAGCCCAATGGGAGCTTGTTTTTTGCGCAACCGACAGCGGTGGGGTATGCCACGGCAAGGCCGATTTGTTTGTATGGAACGGTGAAAACCTGGCGGTGTTTGCCCGGCTGGATAGCAAAAATGGTTTTACGGAAGGAAAACTGCTGTTTAAGGTTTTTGAAATGAAGAACGACTTAGGCGGAGAAATTTATGCCGAAGTAAAAACTGCCGTTAAAGCCGAAGCGAAATACGCCTTCAAAAAAATGTACTTTGTAAAACCCGGCTACTATAAGGTAGAAGTGTATGATGAAAAACTAAACCGCTTAGCCTCGGAATACATAACCATTACCGACCGGCCCGAGTAAGTTTTAAGGAAAGGTGTTTATTTCGCTTTAAACAAC
>CAZLXD010000242.1:4095-4841 GCA_964563185.1 uncultured Chitinophaga sp. | reverse complement strand
GCACCGTTAAAGCCATCGCTATGTGTGTTCAACGGTTCATCGTTGTAACGAATAGCATCGCTCAGGTAACTGTAGTACACTTTGCTGTCGCGCACATTGGTAGGCTCGAAAAAGTGATTGTAGTACTTATTCTTCCCTAAGTCGTAAGCCACTGTATCGCCATCTATGGCCTCAAGCCCCCATGCGGTAAGAAACTGCGTAAAGCCTTCATCCAGCATAGCGCGGTAGGTTTCATTGTTGCCTATCATTCCGTAAAACCAGTTGTGCGCTACTTCGTGCACCAGTAAGCCGCGGTATTCTTTATCTCTTCCGCCATCTAAAGTCAGCATGGGATACTCCATACCATCAGCCGCATCGGCCACTACAATTTTCGGATATTCAAACACACCAAAATCGCGCGAGAAAACAGAAATGATTTTGGCTAAGTAATCAGCTGCGTTCTGCCAACCGGCCGCATGTGGCTCCTGCACAATAGCTACACAGCGAACTCCTTCTCCGTTCTTTCGTCCGGGGTAAATAATCGTGTCATGAATTCGGTAGGTAGGGTCGGCAGTAAAAGCAAAGTCGTGTACATTCTCGGCATGATACTTCCAAATTTTAGTTTCGGCTTTCGCATACTTCAATGCCAGCGTAGGTTTCTCGCCCCACTTCTTGTCTTTAAAGTTGTAAATATCCAACTGCTTCTTCAGGGTATCAGGCAACACTTCGTTTTCGTTTTGCAGCACTCCGGTTGCCTCCAAAACATA
>CAZLXD010000242.1:0-4085 GCA_964563185.1 uncultured Chitinophaga sp. | reverse complement strand
AGTGAGGTTTACATCAAACGTTCCGAAATCGCCATAAAACTCTCGGTTCATGTGCTGGTCGGTATTCCATCCGCTCTTGCGGTCGTACACACAAAACTTAGGATACCACTGGCAACCGTTGTAATGCGTAGCTCCGCTTACTTTATACTTCTTCATCCTTCTGCGGGTAGAGCCGCTATCGTAAAAAGTGCGAAAGTGAACAGAGAAACTTTGCGAGGAATTTGGAGCAAGGGGTTTCTCCAAAAAAACTTTCAGGATAGTATTATCTAATTCTATTTTCAGTTCAACACCATTGCTACTAATTTCATCAATCAATGTTCCCTGCTTATTTTTTTCGTATTTACCATAGTTGGGATGCACATCATTCACCTGTTGCAGCTTATCTAAATACGAGCCCGGCTGAAAAGCATTCTGATACAAATTGAAGTAAATGAAGTAAAGCGTATCGGGTGAATTGTTCCAGTAAGTAAGTGCCTCCTTACCTGTGATGATATCAGTTGAATCATCAAGTGAGGCATCTATACGATAGTGAACATCCTGCTGCCAGTAGCCGTCAAAAGGCATCTTGTTTTTCTAATAGTGAGGATTGGAAGAAGTGCGGAAGTTATCCTCGGGCCCCTTGTCGTTATACACCTGCTGACAATTAACGGTTGACAGCTGACAGAAGATAGCAAGCAGAAGTAGTATATGCTTCATCACAAAAAAATAAGTAAGTTTCATAAATTTGAGAAACTCAAAATAAGCCGTTTTGACGAATACCACCTCCAACGAACTTCTATATCGCATTGCGCTTACGCTTATACCCAACATTGGGCCGGCTCTTGCTAAAAACCTGCTGGCTTATTGCGGAAGTGCCGAAATTGTTTTTAAATCATCGAAAGCAAAACTCGTAAAGGTTCCCTCTATAGGAGAGGAACGGGCGGATATCATTACCAAAGCAGATGTACTGCGCGAAGCAGAAGTAGAACTAAAGTTTATTTCAGATTACAATATCTCTCCTCTTTTCTTCACCGATTCGGATTATCCGTACCGATTAAAGGAGTGCTCTGACTCTCCTCTGCTGCTTTACTACAAAGGCAAAGCGGATTTAAACACCGAAAAAGTTGTCGCCATTGTTGGCACCAGGCGCTGTACCGATTATGGCAAAGAACTAACAAAGAAGATTACAGAAACACTTACAGCACACGATGCGCTGATTGTAAGCGGGCTGGCTTATGGTATTGATATAGCTGCCCACAATGCTGCTTTAGAAAATAACCTTAAAACAGTAGGGGTGCTGGGGCATGGTTTAAATACACTCTACCCGCAGCAACACAAAGCCACCGCAAAGAAAATGGTAGAGCAAGGCGGATTGCTCACAGAATACCGCTCTACAGAAAAGATGCTTCCGCACAATTTCCCCGATCGGAACCGCATTGTAGCCGGCATGAGCGATGCATTAATTGTTATCGAATCAGCCGAGGACGGGGGCGCTATTCTTACCGCCAACATTGCCACCTCCTATAACCGAGATGTACTGGCCGTGCCGGGAAAAACCACCGACAAATGGAGCCGGGGTTGTAATGCGCTTATAAAAACCAACCGCGCCCAGTTAATTGAAAACGGAGAGGATGTACTGGAAGCACTAAACTGGATTGAACCCGAAATAGCCGGCAAAAAGGTAAAGAAGCAACGCGAACTATTGCTGAACCTAGACGAAGACGAACAAAAAATTTACAACATTTTAAACGAAGCCAGAGAGTTGGACATTGATGCACTTGCCGACCGCACACAGCTAAACAACAGTGTGTTGGCAGCGGTGCTGTTGGAAATGGAGATGAACGACTTAATACTGATGCTGCCCGGCAAACGATATCGCCTCATTTAGTGCATCGGTTACCTTATCAGGCTAACATTTCCTGATTGAAGATTTCTACTTCCGTTTAGAAAAGAATATTCAGCAACCCAAACATACACACTCATGGGCTGTGTTTCCGACTTGTAAATGCCATTCCACCCTTCGTTTACATCTGCGGTTTCAAATACTAATTCTCCCCAACGGTTGTAAATGCGCAGAGCAAACTTTCTGACATCGTAAGAATAGCGGGCACGGAACACGTCATTCAAGCCATCCCCATTGGGGCTAAAACCGGTTGGAAAGTCTACGTAGGATTCACAACCTACCTTTTTCATTTCTACCGAATCACTATTACTACAATTTACAGCATCGGTAATCGTAACAGTGTATACACCGGGGGTGAGCATACTTGCTTTATCGGCAACTGTATTGTTCGACCACTGATACTGATAAGGAGAAGTTCCACCTATAACCACAGCCGTAGCACTCCCATCATTTCCCTGCAAACAGGTAACATTCTTTACATCTGTAAACTGAATACTGATACCGGATGTTAGCGGAACAGAAACCGTGGCTGAAGCCGAACAACTTCTAGCATCGGTAACAGTTACCGTGTAATCACCCGACAAAAGTTGCGTGAGCTGATTGCCGGTAGCTCCATTATTCCAACTGAATTGGTAAGCACCGTTTCCACCGGTAGCATTGGCAGTAACCGCCCCTACACCTACAGAACAAGTATCCGGTGAAGCAGTCAAGGAAATGCCTACAACTGAAGGTTGATTAATAATTACGCTCGCAGTTCCGGCACAAACATTTGCACCTGAAACAGTAACACTATAAGTGCCCTCGTTAAGATTAAATACGGTATCGGTACTTTGAACAGGGTTGGTGCTCCATTGATATGTAAAAGGGCCACCGGGTGAGTTGGTGAAAGCAATAGCTTTACCATTATTGCCGCCATGGCAGCTTACATCAATAGCGGATACGGTTACATTAACTCCCGCTATTTGTTTGGTAACAGTGCCCGGTGCATTGCAGGGGCCACTAGCAGTAAAGGTAACATTGTGAGGTCCGGTAGTAGTAAAAGTATGGGTAGCAGTTAAGCCGGTAGCTGTACTGCCATCGCCAAAATCCCATAGCAGGTTATCGGGGCAAAGAGTAGTAATGCCGGTAAATGAAACGGAGTTTCCATTGCAGGTGTATATAAAATCGGCTGTGTTAGCAGGTGCTTCTCCTATTGTAACATCGTCAAAAGCAATACCATCAAAATCATTACAAGCAGTGCCCGCACCAAATGTAAACCGGAAAGTAACGCTTGGCTGCCCGGCAAGAGCATTCAAACAATGCTTGGCCAATTTCCAACCGTTACTTCCGCTACCGCCCTGGCAACTCCCTTGTGTGGGTTGTATGTTTCCGGCCCAGCCCTCTTTTACAGTTACCAAATTATTCAGGTTATTGATATTAGAAGTATTGTACCAGTTCTGTGTCATACAATTAACCGGCTCGTTGTAACTGCCAACATTTACCCAAGTGGTTCCGCCATTCAACGAATATTGCAGGTTACTGCCATCGTACGTTTTCTCGCTTTCCCAGAAAATATTGAAGGATATGTAAGGGTATTGTAACGCACTGAAGTTAAAGCAGGGACTTTGCAGGTAAGAGCGCTGGCCAAGATTGTAAAACGAAGCGGTTAACCCTCCCTGCACCCAACACTTACTACCACTGGCTGCCTGCGAAATAACTGACTTAGAAACCTGCCCCCATGCCCAATCGTTACCGATACCGCCACTCGTCCAGCTGCCATTGGTAGTTTCAAAATCTTCGTAATAGGGAAATGAAGTAATGCACTGTGCCTGCAACTGCATAATACCCATTATCAGGCTTACTAAAAGTAACAATACACCCTTTTTCATAAAGCGGGCGCAAATAAGGATCTATTTTTTCTTGAAAATCGCCAGGTAAATGTCAAACTATCGGTGAACATTTAGAATTAGTGTTAACAAAACATACTTAAAACACATTATGCAACCCATTTGCGCGTTTACGAACGGCAGTATTGCATTTAAGCAACTCTCTTACTTTTACCAGCATTTACGCCATGGATATTTACACCCGAAAGAGCAACCTCAAACTAATACTGCTGATAACAGGCGTAGTGATTGGCATTGCTACCGTATGGTACACCAACCAACTCGCAGCAAAAATCAGTAAGGAAGAAAAGTATAAGGTGAAACTATGGGCTGAAGCC
>CAZLXD010000241.1:0-4762 GCA_964563185.1 uncultured Chitinophaga sp. | reverse complement strand
AAATCCCACATCCCAAATCCTAAATCCCACATCCCAAATCCTAAATCCCACATCCCAAATCCTAAATCCCACATCCAAAATCCTAAATCCCACCTCCCAAATCCTAAATCCCACATCCCAAATCCTAAATCCCACATCCCAAATCCCCAATCCCCCATCTTATTCCTCCGCCCCAACTTCTAATTTTAACAAATTACCAACCGCCTTTGCCGCCCCGGCTGCCGGGGGTGCTTTTTTTACTGCCCGCCAGCAAAACCCATTGAAAACCAACGGAAAAGCAGCTTCCGTGCATGCGTTTTCAGCTTCCGTGCATAGAAATTACGCTGCCGCCTTTAAGGAATAAGCTTCCGCCTGTGCGGTTTTTGCGTCCGCGGGTAAAAATGCTGCTTCCGTGCCCTAAAATGTTGCAGCCGTGCATTAAAACGCAACTTCCTGCCATAAAAATTAAGCTTCCGTGCCCGGCAGGCTTGCTTCCGTGGTTAAAAAAGCAGTTTCCCCTTTGCACGGAAACCCCGTTTTTAAGCCGGGCAGGGTGGGTTCTTCGAGTAAAAGCGGGCACAAAAAACCGGTTATCGGGCATGTTCTGCTCCTGTTGCAAGGGGCTGCCAAAGGCCACCAAAGCAGCAAAAAAAGTTTCTATAAAATTTTGCCTGTTTATTCATACTTTATAATTTTGGTTCGCTTTTGCAGGCCTGATATCACTACCTGCAAGCACTATAGGGCATTCAACTTTATTGTTTAACGTAAACACTTAGTATGGGAACAACCGTTACCGAAGCCGTTCGCGATTATAAATTCAGCGATGGCTTATTAGAGCAGTTAGCCGATTACACTGCCGGCAATATTACGCGCGATTTAGCACAACTGGCCGCACGGGGCATTACCTCCGATACGGTACTAAACCTGCAAAGCCTGCGCACCGATTTTATAAACACGCCTACCGACATTGAATTGCAGGCGGTAATAACCGAAGCCGTAGAGGCAAAAGATACCGCCCGCGAAGCGGCACTGGTTAATGCCCGCAGGCTGCGCACCGCAGCGCAAAATGTGTATGGTTTACAGGCGGGCAAGTACAAGCGTTTTGGTTTTGAGGATATGGATAAGTTAAAAGAAAACGACCTGCCCCGTGCCCTGCGCAGAATGCACCGCACCGGCACTGCCCTTATAGCCGACCTGGCAGCCGAGGGAATTGATGCCACCTTTTTAACCGCCTTTGCAGGCAGCATTGGCAGCTATGACGATGCCTTAGATGCCGTAGATGTGGCGGAAGAAAACCGCGAGCACCATACCGAAGTGCGCATACAAAAAGGCAACACCCTTTACAAAGAAATTGTGCGCGTGTGCAACATTGGTAAAGATGTATTTGTAACCACCAGCGAAGCCACCTACAATGATTATGTAATTGAAAACTACACCGGCACGGGCAGCAACAGCGTAACCCGCGAGGGAGGCCTGGAGGGCAACGAAATTAAAACCATTAATACCACCGGCTTAACTATTACAGCCACTACTAACATGCACCTGTTTGGTCGCCCGGGCACTGTTACCCGCTGGTACTACAGTGCCACCGAGGGCACCCCTGCCAACCTTAGCGACCCTTTTGTAGATGTTGACCCAAGCACCGATGCCGTTTACCGGGCAAGCGACCTTGGCTTTAACGGCAGCCGCCCTTACCTTTTGGTGCAAAACCTGGGCGGCAATGCGGGCAGCTATAAAGTAATAATTGCCCAGTAGCCGCACCCGCCTTCAACCAAAAGCCTTCCGCAGTTGTAAAAAACTTTGGAGGGCTTTTGTGTTTACAACCACCTCCGATTCTGCCTGCGGCAGAACCACCTCCGCCCCGTCCGAACGGATGTTCATCCGGGCGGGCAGCGGAGGACAACCCACCACCTGCTTCATTCTCATATCCTCATATTCTTCAATTCCTCCGCGCGCTACCTCTTTGCCCTTTGCTATTTGCCCTTTGCCTTTTCTCCATTCTCACATTCTCATATTCTCAAATTCCTCTCCGCGCCTCCGCGCTCTTTCTCTTTGCCTTTTGCCGTTAGATATATAAAAACAAAAAGTCCCGCCTTTTTAGGGCAGGACTTTTTTCTGTGTGGTAAGGTAAGCTAATTACTCAGCATTGCCATCTTCTGCAGCTTCCTCTGCTTTCGCAGCATCGGCAGCATCTTTCTTAGCCTTGCTTTCTTTAGCATCCATTCTTTCTTTCAGTTCGCTTAAAGCGCTCAGGTCGCCCAAAGTAGCTTTTTCGATATTCTTTTGAATGTTCTTCACCGTCTTCGAAGCGTTTTCGCGTTCAGCCTTCTTCTCCTTCTTTTCACCTTCTATGGCTGCTTTGGTAGCTTCTTCCCATATACGGGCATGAGAAACAATAATCTTCTTATCGTTACGGCTAAACTCAATTACTTTGAATTCAGCTTTCTCATCGGCTGCTAAAACTCCACCCTGTTCTTTAGTAAGGTGTTTTTTCGGGGCAAATGCCTCCAGTCCGTAAGGTAAAAGAACAATAGCGCCTTTATCTTCCACGCTAAGCACAGTTGCCTCATGCACCGAACCTACGGGGAATACATTTTCAAAAGTATCCCATGGGTCTTCCTCAATTTGCTTGTGGCCAAGGGTAAGTTTGCGGTTATCGTTGTCAATATCCAGCACTACCACTTCCAGTTCGGCACCTGTTTTGGTAAACTCGCTGGGGTGGTTGTAGCGCTTCACCCACGAAAGGTCGCTTACGTGAATCATACCGCCAATACCTTCAGCCAGTTCAACAAATACACCAAACGGTGTAAGGTTCTTTACTAAGCCTTTGGTTCTGGTTCCTACAGGGAATTTTTCGGCAATCTTCACCCAAGGGTCTTCGGTCATTCTCTTTAATGATAACGACATTTTGCGCTCTTCGCGGTTAATGGTCATTACTACGGCTTCGTAGTTGCTGTTTAACTGGAAGAATTCGCGGCTGTTAATAGGAGTGTTGCTCCACGAAACTTCCGAAACGTGAATCAAACCTTCAACACCCGGAGTAATTTCAAGGAATGCACCGTAGTCTTCAATGTTTACAATTTTGCCGGTTACTTTGCTGCCCACGTCAATATCCTTGTCTAAGGTATCCCATGGGTGCGGCTGCAACTGCTTCAGGCCTAATGAAATTCTCTTCTTGTTGTCATCGTAATCCAACACCACCACGTTCAGGTTCTGGTTCAGTTCCAGCACTTCCTTCGGATGTGCAATACGTCCCCACGAAATATCGGTAATGTAAAGAAGCCCGTCAACGCCACCCAGGTCAATAAAGGCACCAAAGTCGGTAATGTTCTTAATAATACCTTCCAACACCTGGCCTTTCTCCAGTTTACCGATAATGGCTTCGCGCTGTGCTTCAATATCGCTTTCAATAAGCGCTTTGTGCGAAACAACGGCATTCTTAATAGCCTCGTTAATTTTAACCACTTTCAGTTCCATGGTCTTACCCACGTATACATCGTAGTCGGTAATAGGCTTCACATCAATTTGCGAACCCGGTAAGAAGGTTTCCATTCCAAACACGGTAGCAATAAGTCCACCCTTGGTTTTAGAAATAATTTTACCGCTCACCACTGTTCCGTTGGCATGTGCAGCAACAATTTCATCCCAGGCTTTCACCATACGGGCGTTTTTGCGGCTTAACTGCAGTACCCCTTTCTTGTCTTCCTTGTTTACAACATATACATCGTATACATCGCCCACATTCAACTCTTCCAAATCGCGGAATTCCGAAAGCGGCACCAGTCCGTCCGACTTAAAGCCTACATTCAAAACCACATCGGTTCCGGTAATGGCTACTACGGTTCCTTTTACAATTTCATCGTTCTCGATGGTGCGCAGCGTTGAACCATACTGCTCATCGTACTTCTTGTGGTCTTCGGCATTATAGCGAACTACATTGCGTTTGTCCACGCTCCAGTCAAAATCATCATGCGCGATGTTTACCTGAGGAGCCTCGTTAACTAAAGTATTTTCTTCCATTTGTTCTGCCCGGTTTTATTTATTCCCGCACCGGTAGCGGGTTTAGTTTTTTGAAAAATGGATTTCCCGCCCTTTTAAAAGCGGGGCGCAAATATAGGAAAATGCGGCATTCCCGAATAGGGTTTCTTGGTTTGGGCTTACGGGGTCCGCGGTCTTCCCAAACAGGGTATTCCTGTAATCCCATACTGTTTAAAAGTTTCAACTTGACTTAGCAGCAAAAGCACATTACTTTGTGGGGTTAGCTATGGCGTATAACCGCTCCATTTTATTGCTCGATACCAATGATAAAAGCGCTCAGGATATTCAGCGTTTCCTGAAGGTGAGTGCTTTTACCTTTGCCCTTAGCCATGCCGCGGGTGTTCAGGAAGCACTGGATTATTTAAAAAACCACCGGCCCGAATTGGTGTTGTTGGACGGAGCCTTTCCCGATTTGCCTAAATACGACTCGGTAAAAAAGATACTGGAACAGAACAAAGTGCCTGTTATCCTGCTTTCCGAAGCAGCGGGTGCCGAGTTGCGCCAGCAAACCGAAAAAGCGGGAGCTGATGATTCAATGGTAAAGAACAAGGTGAACCTTTTTAGCCTGCAAAAAATAATAGTAAACACCTTAAAGCTTAACGAAACTACCAGCCGCCTCGATAGCGCGGTAGAAGAATATTCTGCCCGTCAGGAAACCTTTTCCTTTATCCTGAATCAGGTGGGCGAAGGGGTAATGATTATCAATCGCGATAACCTTATTCGCTTTGCCAACGATAAAGCCTAT
>CAZLXD010000240.1:0-4885 GCA_964563185.1 uncultured Chitinophaga sp. | reverse complement strand
GGGTTGTTGGTGACGCATCGGCAAAGCCGAAGCTATAACACCAACAACGGCAAAAGACCGGGAGTTTCAGTTTTGGGAGCGCAATGCCTTGAGTGTTGACCTGTTTACCGAAGCGGTGTTTCAGCAAAAACTAACTTATATTCATAACAATCCGGTGCATGATAAATGGAAGCTGGCAGAAGTTCCTGAGGATTATTATTGGTCATCGGCAGAATTTTATGCTACCGGTAAGGACCGGTTTGGCTTTTTAACGCATTATAAAGAATAACGAATGATAGCATTGATAATAGAGATGGTTAAGTTTGGGTTGTTGGTGACGCATCGGCAAAGCCGAAGCTATAACACCAACAACGGCAAAACTTACAAGCAGATAAGAAAGTTGCTCTTAGCAACTTTCTTATCTGCTTTTTTCGTTCAACAGATATACTCACAAAAGTTCAGCCGCATTTATACAGAAAGCAGACCTTTGTTATTATTTAGTTCATTGGAACGAATAGACGAATCTATCTACTTAACCGGCCTTACTGCAGCTATTGATAGTCCGCATTATTTAAAAGCTGTTTTTGCACGTTTTGACGATGATGGCAATGTAGATTACCTAAACGGAATAGTAGATACCTTACCGTATTCCTACACCTTGTGGTCTAACAATTTAAAAAGGAGCGTTGGTGGCGGCTTAATTGCGTGTGGAGAAATGATTGACACAAGCGGTAAAATTTTTATTGCGAAGTTTGACACAAGCGGCAACGTTCTTTTTTTTAAGAACTACACAGATACTAATTTGCAAATATTTCAGGCGCAAGATTTAGTTGAATTAGGTAGCGAAGGTTACCTAATTGTGGTTAATGCAGGATTCAACAACGGAAATTCAGAGGTAATGGTTATCAGAACAGATGCCTCAGGTGTTATATTAAACAAACAAGTTTATGGTGCGGGTTTGTTGGAAGCCCCGTGGTTAATTAAACCCATGCTAAACAAAAATTATATGGTGGGCGCTGGTAGTATTAGTAGTTCCGGCTCAATCAACAAGACCTGGCTAATAGAAATAGACAGCATGGGCAACTATGTAAACCAGTGGATAGATACCGACAACAAAAACCTGTGGCCTTATGGCATGCAGCAAACAGCCGATAGCGGCTGGATAATAGTACGGCAGCACTTGGCCTATGATGTGAGCGGGTTTCAGGCTTATAATGCCTCCATACTAAAGTTAGATAAGAACTATACTAAAGAATGGGAGATAGATACAGGTGACGCCTCGCAAGAGTGTGGTATGTATGATGTGGAAATTTTACCGGATGGCAAATACATAGTATGTGGCACTAAACCCATTTCGGGAAATGATTCTGCCTACAGGTTTGGATGGATAATGAAATTAGATACAGATGGAACGATATTATGGGACAAAACCTACATTGCTTATGAGAGGTTTGGCACACATAGTTACCTGTATGACATTGACATACTACCCAACGGAGATTTGCTGGCTTGCGGTGAGTTAAAGTTTACGTTTAATGTAGGCATTACGCCCATACAGCAAGGGTGGATATTAAGGACGGATAGTAATGGGTGTGTGGTGGAGAATTGCTTGGTAGGACTGGAAGAGCCAAGAAACGAGAACCAAGAACCAAGGCAAATACAGGTTTACCCGAACCCGGCAAGTAGGAGTGTGCAGTTAGAAGTGAGTAGTGAAATGGTGGGTGGTGAGGTGAAGGTGTATGATGTGCATGGACGAGTAGTGAAAGAGTGGCGGGTGGCGAGTGAGAAGTGGAAGGTGGATGTGAGTGATTGGGGGAAGGGGTTGTATGTGGTAACAGCAGAAAAGGAAGGGAAGTTTGCAAGAGGTAAATTGGTGGTGGAGTGAAAACGGAAAGAGAAAAAGCGGCAGGGTGTTGCAACGCAAAAAGCGCAATGGAGACCGAAAGGAATGTGATGATTTGAGAATTTGAGAATGGGACAGATGTTGGATGAGGATACCGTTGTTGCCTGCTTACAAATTTCGTTTAGTGGGATTCCATGCACTGGTTTTAACGCCTTTTGCATACATCCAAAAGCCTTTTACCAAGGCAAGATTCATCCAGTAGAAATAGGACACAAACCTGAGGAATTTTAAATGAACATGGTTCGATTGCAAAAGTTTATCGAGCGAGGGGGATATTAGGAATAGGTTTTGAAGGAAAAAGGCTGCTGAATAAATAAGCACAGTTCCAAACAGTTCTGTTCTTTCCACCACCAAAATTAAATTGCTAACGTAAGCCAGCGCAATAAACACCGGCCCCAGCCAGCGCAGCACCTTATGCGATAGAAAACAGAACGAAACGGCATTAAAGCGGAACAACAGCGGCCAGTACACCGCCAGGTTTTGAAAGTTGCCCGCCTGTATGCGCGTTTTGCGTTTAAACTCCTCGCCCACTTCGTTCGAAACATCTTCGTGGCATACCGCCTTTAGTTCTTTAATAGCCTTTCCGTTGTTTTTAAGTACATACATGCTCAGGTAAAAATCTTCCATTAAAGAATTAAAGGGCAACACCGGCCATAAATTGGCACGCATGGCATGGCAGGCTCCAAAAGCGCCCATCATGGTGCCCCAGTTTAAGCCTTCGAGATATTTAATCTTATTCTCGCGCTTTATGTAGGAGCTTTCCTGATGCGAAATGCCATCGTCCTTTTGGCCGCGGTTGAGAATGTTAGCCCCTACCTGCCCTATTTTTTCGTTCTTAAAGTGCTTCGCCAACTCGTAAATGGTATTCGGGGTAAACATTACGTTAGCATCGGTGAAAATGAAAACAGAGTTGGCCCTATCTAAATCCGTTTTCTCTATTTCTGCCACTAAACGGTTCAGCACGGTTGCTTTACCATTCCTATCGGTAAAAGGATAAAACTTTAACTGAGGATGTTTTGCTACAAATGACCGGATAATTTCATTGGTGCGGTCGGTGGAGTTATCGGAGCCTACATACACCTGTAATTTATCAAGCGGATAGGTAGTATTGAAAACGCTCTCTAACTTCTCTGTAATTACTTTCTCTTCGTTGAAAGCGGAGAACACTACAAATACCTGCGGCAAGTTACTGTTATATAACTCGTATATTTCTTTATTCTCTTCCTTACCGAACGAAAACAACTGAAGCAGCCAAGGATAAAACACATACGAATGCGCTACCGCCCACACGCATAACCAGAAAACAATTGCTGCGGCTATCATTTCAGTTGTTTGTAGTGCGCAATCAGTTTATTGAAAATGGAAGTATTGCGGTAGTTATCATAAGCAAAACGATGGGCGCTTACCCCAATCTTTTTTACTAAAGCAGCATCACTCATACACCGCTGTAGTTGCGTGGCAAACTGTTCGGGCGTATCGGCTATCAGAATATTCTCACCATTGGTTAAGCCTAAGCCTTCGGCAGCAATAGTGGTAGCCAGTATGGCCTTACCTAAAGCCATTCCTTCCAGTATTTTAATGCGTATGCCGCTGCCCGAAACAATCGGCACAATCATTAAGCCGTGCTGCAGCATAAAATCTTTCGCATCGGGCACTTCGCCAACGGGCAAAAGGTTCTCCGATTCTAAAGCCATAAAAGAATCGGGCGTTTTCTTTCCCGCCACAGTTACTGTTATGGTGGGGAACTTTGCCGCCAAAACCGGCAACACTTCGCCCACAAACCACTCCATCCCTTGTATGTTGGGCATCCAATCCATGGCGCCAATAAAGCAGAGGTCGAGCGGATTAAAGTTGGCGTTAGATAATTTGGGTAAAATATCCATACCGGCCGGCACCACCACCGTTTTTGCGTTGGGCACATCGTGCAGTATGGTATCCTCATCTTCCTTACTAATGGCCATTACCACATCGCACTTAGCCCATGCTTGTTTCTCAAACTTTTCCAACCGTTTTGACTGTATGCGGAGGTAAAGCTTTTTAAAAGGGTTACTTTCTTTTTCGGCTATACGCTTCCATATCATGTACTCTACATTGTGGGCCCGCATAGAAACTTTAGCAGTTGAATGTTGGCGGATAGTGTTGATATAAGCAGCGGGTGGAATACCGTCCATGTGTACGACATCGTACCGGTTCTTTGTAAGCAGTTGAGTAAGCACATCGGTGTATTCGCTCGAAACAAACCGTTCTATAATGTAAGACCCACCGGTAAACAGGTTGCGCAGCGCTCCCAGTGGCTTGATGCGGTTATCTACATATACCGCCCTGCCTTTTCCGAAGGCGCCTAACACTTCCTTTACTTTTTCGCTTTCCACGTAATGGCGGGCGGTGTTCATAGTCAGTATAGTAACCTCGCAGCCCGCCCCGGCATAACCCTTTACAAAATTGTAAGCGCCTATGGCCCCCCCATCGTTTAACGGATAAGGAACGCGGTTTAGAAGGACTAATATTTTAAGTTTGGAAGCAGACAAGGGCATTCTCTAAAAAGAGGGCGCAAAGTAAGTAAATAATATATTTGCCCGCTTCAATACCACGCCATGTACCTAGGGAAAAAAGTAGCGGTAGTATTACCTGCTTACAATGCCGAAAAAACACTGGAACAAACCTATCGCGAAATTCCGCTGGATGTGGTGGACGAGGTAATACTGGTAGATGATAACAGTACCGATAACACCGTACAAGCGGCCAGAGCGGTGGGCATTAACCATATAATTAAACACGAGCGCAACAAAGGCTATGGTGGTAACCAAAAAACCTGCTACAACAAGGCACTAAGTTTAGGAGCTGACATTGTAGTAATGCTGCACCCTGATTACCAATACACGCCTAAACTGCTCATGGCCATGATTAGCATTATCGGCAACGATGTTTACCCGGTGGTGTTAGGCTCACGCATATTGGGCGGTGGAGCTTTAAAGGGTGGCATGCCTGTTTACAAATACATAT
>CAZLXD010000239.1:0-4888 GCA_964563185.1 uncultured Chitinophaga sp. | reverse complement strand
GATGAAACCAACACGCTGTATAATATTACGGTTTACGACCACACCAGCGGTAAAGGCAACGACCATGTGATACTTGCCGAAAAAGGAACCATGACCCAGGATGAGCAGGCTTTGGCACTTACCCTTAAGTTGGAAAATGGAAAGCAGTACCGCGAAATAGACCCCAAGGACCAACGGTCTGATGACCCCGACCGCAAGAGTTACGAAATGATTTCCACCACCTTCAAATCCTGGGAAAAGCGCTTCGACCTTTCGCAGTTTAAACTAAACCGAACCGATGAGAATTTCTTTAAAGACTTAAAGCAAATGCTCAACCTGCAACAACTGTATGCCGAAATTGACACCATACACATAGAGGAACAAAGCCTTCGAGCCGGGTTGCACAGCTCGCTGGCACCTTACAGCAACTTCCTGAAATTCGGTTTAGACACTTCGCTTGTTGACCCTAAGCTAAAACCAGCGACCTTTCAAAAAATTTCCGATTTGGTAGTGCCATACGATCGTGCTACACAGTTACAGATATACGAGCGCGCCATTAACAAGGCACGCAACATTAAAAATTTTACCGATGTTACTGAAAAGCAGTTGGTATACAAGGAGCGCGACTTTGTATCGCACATGATAGAGGTATACCGCAAGTTTACTTTATCGGTAGCTTGCCTGGTGCTGTTTTTTATCGGGGCTCCGCTGGGTTCTATCATCCGTAAAGGAGGTTTGGGATGGCCGCTGTTCTATTCGGTTATCTTTTTTATCCTTTACCACGTTACGTCTATAATTGGCGAAAAGCTGGCTGAAAATAATGTGCTGACCCCTTTTGGCGGCATGTGGCTTTCTACTTTTATACTGTTACCGCTTGGTTTCTTTTTAACTATGAAAGCCAGCAGCGATTCGAAAATTTACAACACCGATTATTACCGCAACCTGCTAAGCGGCTGGTTGAAACGGAAAAGCCCTGCAACTTGAAAAAATTTGTTTCGGAAAACATTGTCTTTCTGGTTTTGTACTTTCTGTTTCTGGTGATAGGGGCTTACCTGATTTTAACGCTTGAAAAGGGTGACGAAATATTATACATAAATAACCTGCATAGCCGCTTTGGCAACGAGTTTTTTAAGTGGGCATCGCGTCTGGCCGAGGCGCCTGCCTTTGCACTTATATTCCTTTTCATGTTCTTCTCTTCGTATGGCAAAGGGTTGTTGCTGGGCATTAATCTGGGGCTGGTATCGGGTGCGGTGCAGTTTTTAAAACTAATAGTGTTTACCGAGTCGGTTCGCCCTGCCGCTTTCTTTCAGGGTAAAGCAGAACTGAACTTTATTGAAGGCGTGCAGGTGTTTACACAAAACAGCCACCCTTCGGGGCACACGGCTATTGGCTTTGCAGTTTGCTTTACGCTTTGCCTGTTTACAAACAACAAATTTCTGAAGACTGTTTTCTTTTTTATTGCCCTTTTTATTGGTGTATCAAGGGTGTATTTATTACAGCATTTCTTTCGCGATGTGTATGTGGGTTCTTTACTGGCTATGTCCATTACCACCATTTTCTGGCTTACCTTCGCGCAGTCTTCCTTTTACCAAAACTTAAAGTGGAAAGATAAAGCGGTACTGAAATGATAGAAGAAACCTTTAAGCGCTGGCTCAGTTTCCCTACACAGTTTTTTCTGATTGTGATTGGTGCCCTGCTGTTTTTTCCAGAGTTGGGTTCGGTTAACCTGTTCGACTGGGACGAACTGATGCCGGCAGAGAGCAGCCGCGAAATGCTTGTAACAGGCAACTACGAAATGGTGCAGATAGACTACCAGCCTTTTTACGAAAAGCCTCCGTTGTTTTTTTGGATACAGGCTACCAGCATGAGATACTTTGGGGTAAATGAATTGGGCGCCCGCCTTCCGAATGCTGTAATAGGTATACTTACCATGCTGGTGCTGTTTGCTGTGGGCCGAAATGTTTATAAATCTCAGCTGGGGGTATTGTGGGCGCTGCTGTTTGCCGCTTCTATTCTGCCGCAGTTTTATTTTCGCTCGGGGTTTATGCACCCTCTTTACGACCTCCTCACCTTCCTCAGCATTTTCTACTTTTTCAAGATAACCGCCATCAACGATTTTGAGCCACGCAAAGTGCAGAACTTAAAACGCTGGCGAAACCTGTTCCTGTCGGGCATTTTTATGGGAATGGCCGCTTTGGTAAAAGGCCCTGCCGGAATAGTGGTAGTGGTAGTAACAGCTACCCTGTACTTTGCACTTAACCGCGGCAAACTGAAAATAGGCGTGCTTGATATTGCTATTTGGTGGGTGGTAAGCACAGCCGTGGTATTTGGCTGGCTGGGCTTTGAACTCTACCACAACGGAACCCGCTTTATTGAGGGGCTGGCGGGCTTTTACGAAAAACTGATAGGCACCAAAGCCGAAGGGCACAGCGGGCCCTGGTTTTATCACATACTGGTATTGCTTATTGGTATGTTTCCGGCTTCGGCACTTGTTTTCAGCGCTTTTCCCAAAAGTAATTTAGATGACAGCATTCAACTGAACTTTAAGCGCTGGATGGTTTACCTGTTTATTGTTAACCTGTGCATTTTCAGTATTGCCGAAACCAAAATTGTACACTACTCATCGCTGTGCTACTTTCCGCTTACCTTTTTAGCCGCCTACTACCTTAACTACCTGTTTGATAATAAAATGCAGTGGACATGGAAACAAACCGTACCACTGTTAACCATAGGCCTTGTAATAGTAATTGGTATCACTGCCGGCATATTGGTAATGCAGCGGCCCGAAACCTTTGTTAACTACATAAAAGATGAGTTTGCCGTTGAATGCCTGAAAGCAGATGTGCAGTGGACGCGCAACGATATTTTCTTTGGGGCAGCGTACTTAGTGTGCATTATTGTTACCCTTTCGATGGCGCAAACAAAGCATGTGCGCTGGGGCACTTATTTGCTTTTAATAAGCAGTACCGTTTTTGTAAATACCATGATGATACGCGTAGTGCCGCGCGTAGAGCGGTACTCGCAGAGGGCACTTATTGATTTTTTAAAGGAGAAACGTAACGAAAACTGTGTGGTGCAAACCGAAGGGTTTCGCAGTTACGCCCACTGGTTTTATACTCAAAAACCCGCTGTGCTGCCACCAGACCATACCCGCAAAACTTATGTAGTAACCAAGGTAAACAAGGTAGCCGAAGTAATGGGCTGGTATCCTAACCTAAAGGAACTTTACCGCAAAAACGGTTGGGTGTTTTTTATAAAGGAGTGAGATACGGCCTTTAGCGGTAAACAACAGCTGTAGAGTGTATCAAAGCAATACGAGCAGCTAAGGTTTACGAACCGGCAACGGCTTTCTCTACAAATGCTTTACGTAGTATTTCTACTATATAATCTATCTCGCCTTTTGTATTGTATTTACTGAAAGAAAAACGCACAGCCTTTCGTTTAGGGTCGGCACCGATAGCTTCTAATACATGGGACCCTTTTTCTGAACCTGATGTGCAGGCACTTCCTCCACTCGCTGCAATGCCTGCCACATCAAGATTAAACAGAATAAGTTCTGCCTTTTCATGAGGCGGAAGAGAAACGCTCAACACCTTATAATTACTGCCCGAGTCAGTAGTGTCCCCGTTAAATGTTACCCCCTCAATTTGCGCTTGCAACTTCTCCATCATGTAATGCTTTAGCGTCAGAATATACTCCTTATTCGACTGCATATTATCAACGGAAAGTTCTAACGCCCTGCCCAGCCCTACAATGCCGGGAACATTCTCGGTACCTGCACGCATGTTTCTCTCCTGTGAGCCACCATCTATAAAAGGCTTTAGGGATACTTCACTATTGATATACAAAAAACCTACCCCCTTAGGACCGTGAAACTTGTGTGCAGAACCACTTAAAAAATGAATAGGTACCTGCTGAACATCAAAAGGCACATAGCCAATTGTTTGCACCGTATCAGAATGAAAATATGCGCCATAATGTTTGCACAGTTCTGAAACTGTTGCAAGGTCAATCATGGTCCCAATCTCATTGTTAGCATGCATCAGACTTACCAGAGTAGTTTGTCCACCCTCCGTCAGTAGAAATCTTAATTCTTCAAGCGAAGGCTTTCCCTGCTTGTCTATTGAAAGGTACTCCACCTTTACACCAGCCGTTTCCATTGCTTCAACTGAATGTAACACACAATGATGCTCAGCTTTGGTAGAAATGATACGGGTAACCCCCAAATCACGCACTGCGCATTTAATCACGGTGTTGTTACTTTCAGTTCCTGAACCGGTAAAGAAAATTTCAGCAGTAGAAGCGTTCAGATACCTGGCTACAGATTTCCTTACCTTCTCAATTGCTGTTTTAGCCTTACGTCCGTAACTGTGTATCGAAGACGGATTTCCGAAATGTTCTGTCAGATACGGAAGCATTTCATCCAGCACTTCTTTGGCTACAGGGGTAGTGGCAGCATTATCTAAGTATACTTTTTGCGACATGCGGCAAATCTAAACATTTACACTTTTAGCAAACTTGCTCCGATGAAACGGCTTTCTATCTTTACACCAATAACCAATTGAATGAAAAAACTGATCTTTCCCGCACTTGTAATTGGCATTCTAGTTATCTCCAGCGGATGTAAAAAATGCTATCGTTGTTACAATGAATGTGTGCAGTGCAGCATTACTGTTAACTCTAATACTTTTAGCCATGTGTTGTGCAAAGATAGCTTTAACACAACCGAACAATATCAGGCCGCTATAGCAGCCGATACTGGATTGGGATATACCTGCATCCCCACTGCGCCAACTTATGATTATGATTTCTGCACCAATCAACCCGGTAAAGACAGCTACCTGAATTACTTCAATAAGGGCAAAAAAGTTACTTGCGATGAAAAATAATACAGCCTTTTTTGTTGTTG
>CAZLXD010000238.1:0-4913 GCA_964563185.1 uncultured Chitinophaga sp. | reverse complement strand
TGACTACGTTCGGAAATACTCCGACTACTACTTTACGTTTTTTGTGCTGTTCGTTTTTCAGTTTTTGTTTACTACTACCGGCCGCACGCTTATACTCAACTACCTGAAAAAAACTATCCGCAATGGCAAAGTTGGCTTTGCTACTTTAATGATTGG
Source organism: uncultured Chitinophaga sp. (assembly GCA_964563185.1). GTDB lineage: Bacteria > Bacteroidota > Bacteroidia > Chitinophagales > LD1 > Bog-950. The sequence goes on along the minus strand of CAZLXD010000238.1, from coordinate 4,757 downwards.
CAGCAGCGGAAAAGCGAACGAATTGTATGAGGAACTCAAGACAAAGGAAGAATCGTTCGGCTTTCATTTTACCGGCTACCTGGAACTAAACGGGGCAAAGCACAATACCCTCACTAACGAACTGAAACAACTGGGCAACCTTTCCACCCTTGAAAAAGTGCTGGACGATACCCCTGAAATTGAAGAGGTGATTATTGCCATTGAAACCTCTGAGCATCCGCAACTGAACGACATACTCAACCGGCTGGCCGACCGCAATGTAACCGTGCGCATTATTCCCGATATGTATGATATTCTTTCGGGAACAGTGAAGATGAACCACCTGATTGGTGAAGGCTTTATTGAAATACCCCCCACCCTGTTAAACGAATGGGAGCGCATTACCAAGCGCTGGTTCGATGTAATTGCTTCAGCCCTGGCTATTCTGTTCACGCTGCCGGTTTCGCTTTACATTGCTTTTCGCATTTGGTGGACGGACAAAGGCCCCGTGTTTTACACGCAGGAACGCCTGGGGCAGTACGGCAGGCCTTTCCACATTCTTAAGTTTCGCTCCATGTACTTAAATGCCGAAAGCAACGGGCCGCAACTTACTTCTGAAAATGACCCGCGCATTACTCCTGTAGGGCGTATTATCCGCAAGTACCGTATCGATGAGTTTCCGCAGTTTATTAATGTGCTGAAAGGCGAAATGAGTATTGTAGGCCCGCGTGCCGAGCGCAAGTACTTTGCCGACCGCATTGCCAGGGTTGCTCCTTATTACCGCCATGTGTTTAAAGTGCAGCCGGGCATTACCTCGCTGGGCATGGTTAAATACGGCTATGCTTCCACCGTGGAGGAAATGGTAAAGCGCCTTAAGTACGACATTATTTATATGGAGAACATGAGCTTTATGCTCGACCTCAAAATTATGCTCTACACCGTGCTTACCATCATTTACGGCAGAGGCAAATAGCATTAGGGCTTTCCAAAATCCTGCTACATTTAAATCATGCGCAGGATTTTTATTTTTCTACTACTCCTACACACCACCTTCGTTATGCAGGCTCAAAATACCACTATCACCGAAACGGAATGGGCACAGGCCCATCAAAAGGCTTTAGATATTCTTTCGCGTATGAGCCTGAAAGAAAAGGTGTACGAAATGAGCGGACACGGCATTGCCCGCTTTGGGGTAAGCATGGTGTTTTCAAAAAAACTGAAGCAGATACATGCCGGAGGGAACAAAAAGATGGGAATTCCGCCAACCATTTTTAATGATGGGCCCCGCGGTTTGTTTCATTACAAAGGCGCTACGGCTTTTCCCGTTACTATGGCCAGGGGTGCCAACTGGGATTTGGATTTGGAAAAGCGGGTAGGCGAAGCCATGGCGAAAGAGGTGCGTGCCGTGGGCGGTAACTACAGTGGTGCGGTGTGTATGAATTTACTGCGCCATCCTGCCTGGGGGCGCGCACAAGAAACTTATGGAGAAGATACCTACCACCTAGGCGAAATGGCGAGTGCTTTGGTAGCAGGCATACAGCAGCATAATGTGCAGGCCTGTATAAAACACTTTGCCGCCAACAGTATGGAGAACAACCGCTTTGGCGGAAGCATGAACATGAGCCTGCGTACTTTGCAGGAAGTATACCTGCCCCATTTTCGAAAAGCCATTGAGCGCGGTGCCGTATCGGTAATGAGCGCTTATAACAAACTGAATGGCGAATACAGCGGCCACAATAAATTTCTGCTTACCGATATTCTGCGAAAGCAATGGGGCTTTAAAGGGTACGTTACTTCCGATTGGAGCTACGGTTTGTTCGATGCACAAAAAGGAATTGAAGCGGGTATGAATGTAGAGATGCCCGTAGGCAAGGTGTACAAATACAGCACCGTAAAAAAACTGATAAGCAGCGGGGCTGTTAAAGAAAATCAGATAGATGAACTGGTGTTGCCCATAATTACCACCAAGCTGCTTTTCGAAGCACGGAAAGATAATGAGGACTATCCGAAACAATTAGTGGGTTGTAAAGAGCATATTGACTTAGCGCGCGAGGTGGCCGAAAAAAGTGCGGTGTTACTGAAGAACGACAGCAACTTCTTACCGCTCAGTAAAACCAAAGTAAAGCGCATTGCCGTAATAGGTTCGCTGGCCGATGTGGAACAAACGGGCGACCGTGGCAGCAGCAGTGTTACTCCGGCTTACATTGTTTCTCCTTTACAAGGCATCAGAAATTATTTCAGCGGCACTGCGGTTGAAATACTAACAACCGAAGGCAACAATGCCGAAATCATTAAAGCTGTTTGCCAAAATGCCGATGTGGTGATTGTGGCTGCCGGCACCACTTATTTAGACGAGGGTGAATACATTGGCGACTTCAGCATACGCGACCGCAACAACCCCGATAAAAAGAACTTTGTGGTAAAGGCGGGTATCCTCGGCCTGGGGGGCGATAGAAAGTATCTGCACCTGCACCAGCCCGATATAGAAGCTATACAGGCCGCAGCATCTGTAAACAAAAACGTAGTGGTTTGTTTGGTGGCAGGCAGCGCCATTACGGTGGAAGAATGGCACCACCGGGTGCCCGCTATCCTTCAAACTTTCTACAATGGTATGGAAGGCGGCAATGCCCTGGCGCGCATACTGTTTGGCGATGTAAACCCCGGTGGCAAACTGCCCTTTACCGTTCCTAAAACAGAAAGCGATTTACCTCCCTTTGACAGTTATGCCGAAAATGCAGACTATGGTTACTACCACGGGTATACGTTGTTCGACAAAGAGAAAAAAGAACCGCGCTATCCTTTCGGGTTTGGGTTAAGCTATACCTCTTTTACCATCTCCAACTTACAACCGGCAACCGATGTTTACACTCAGGGCCAAACAATTTCGTTATCGGCTGAGGTGACCAACACAGGCAACCGCGAGGGTGCCGAAGTAGTGCAGGCCTACGTTTCATTCGGCAATGCAAAAGTGGAACGCCCGGCTAAGTTGCTGAAGGCTTTTAGCAAAGTGTACTTACAAAAAGGAGAAAGCCAACGGGTGCAACTGCAAATACCCGTTGATGGCCTGAAATACTACAACGAAACCACCCAACAATGGGAATTGGAAAAAGGCGATTACACTATATTGGTAGGCAACGCTTCAGATAATGCGGTATTGCAGCAGGAAGTGAAGGTGATGTAGCCGGTATGTTTCCTTTAACACAGGAGCAGGGACCAATTTTACACTGTTAGAAGCCGGGCTTACATTGGCAGATACCGGATTTACAACGGCAGAAGCCGGGCAGGCATTGGCAGAAAGCGGATTTACACCGGCAGAAGCCGGCCCTACATTGGCAGACAGGTAAGGAACACCGGCAGGAATCAAATTTACACCGGCAGAAACCGGATTTACGTTAATAGAAGTTAAAGGTACATTGGCAGAAACAGGATTTACACCGGCAGAAGCCGGGCAGGCATTGGCAGAAGCAAGGGTAACATGTTGAAAAACCCGCAAAACGATGTAAAATGGTAGCAAAAAGGGAATTTATTGTGCTCTGCCCCGAGAAACAGGCAGGCTGGTTTTAAAGAGATTTGGTTTGCTAAAAACGGGGTTTGCTTTTACGGTACGGCAACAGGAAGTAATGAGCCACCCCGCCTGTAGTTTTAGGGGAGGTTGAATAAGGGAAGAAGTTTTTAAAGACCAGGCTATTTAAATGATTCATCAAAAGAGGGAAGGGAAACTAAGGGTGTATTTTGCCCTTGTTCGCGCAGGGTCGTCTGCAAACCTACATTTACCCTATTAGCAAAAACGGTTTACTACGTAGAACGGGGCACTTTGCGTTTTTTGTGGTTGGCATGAGCGAGACGCTCGCGGCATTTGGGTAAAAGAACATTGTTTATTTTTGAAACTATGAGTAAGCCACTCACTAAAGAAGAAATTATTAATACCCTGCGCCAGCAAAAAGATTTACTGTGCACGAAGTTTTATGTAAAAAGCATAGGCATTTTTGGTTCGTTTGCCCGCAATGAGGCCAACGAAAACAGCGACATTGATTTTTTGGTGGAGTTGGATGCGCCATTGGAAATTTACATTAAGAACCGCTACGCCCTCAGCGATTATTTGCAAAATCTTTTCAGCCGCGAAGTTGATTTAGCCAACCCTCAATCGCTGAAACCATTTTACAAACAGCGAATTTTAAAACAGGCGGTGTATGCTTGAAACAGACCGCATTGCTTTAGAGGAATGCCTCTACGTTATCAACCATATTTTAGAATACACACGCGATGTAAAAAATATGGAGCAATGAAGAATAACAACATGCTGTACGATGCTGTGCAAATGAATTTTATTGTTTTGGGCGAATCTTCCTCTAAACTCACGAGGAAATAAAAACAGCCCTACCGCATGTTGACTGGCGTGCCATTAAAGGCTTTAGAAATTTTGTAGCACACGATTACTTTGGTGTAGATGAAAACATTGTTTGGGCAGCCATTCAGATTCATCTGCCACAACTAAAAACCGATTTTGAAAATTTGCTTAAATAGTGGCGGAAGGGGAAACTGAGAGTGTACTTTGCCCCTGTTCGCGCAGAGTCGTATGCGAACCTACATTTACCCTGTTAGCAAAAACGGTTTACCTACGTAGAACGCACGAGCGAGACGCTCACGCGAGGTGGGGAAGAGGAAGTCTGATGCATGAAACTATAATTCCTACATTTGTTAACATCTGTATCACCAATTAGAAGTATGAAGATTACACTTTTAGGGCAGGGATTTGAAGCAATATCACAACATTCAGT
>CAZLXD010000237.1:0-4915 GCA_964563185.1 uncultured Chitinophaga sp. | reverse complement strand
TTCCAGCCTCTGTTCTATTTCAGGATGAAGTGACAATGCCACCGGGCAGGTTTTGGCGGTGTTCTGCAAAATAGCTTTCTCCTTGTCGGTATAACTGCCTGCTGCAAATTTTATTACCACATCCACTCCCGATATTCTTCGCGGATTGCTTGTCATGTGTTTGGTAACTTCTATTTCAGTGCCTTTTAGTTCCACATTCATATCGCGGGCCTTTATACCCATAACAGTAAGCATGCAACTGCCCAATGCTGTAGCCACCATATCGGTAGGCGAAAAAGCCTGAGCCAAACCGTGGTTATCTAAAGGGGCATCGGTAACTACTTCGCTGCCGGAATAAAGATGGGTCATTCGGGTGCGTAGGTTGCCTTCGTAAACTATTTTCGAGGTCATATGTTGGTCATTTACCGGCAAACGTAATTCAAAGTTTTATCGTTTTAATTCTGTAATATTGATTTGATGTTTCGCACCGCTTTTTTGTTTCTGTTTTTATTCTTCACTACAGGTTTAGCTGCTCAAAGTGTTTTTAAAAAGAATCCTGACCTTCAGGATTACCTTTATAAGAAAGAAGCATCGGGAGGTTTAAGAGTTCAAACCAACGGCATTGCGCTTTATCTGGAGTACGGTTGGATTAAAGATATGAAGCGCACCCGCCTGTTGCAGGTGGAATATTTCTACCACATTAACTACCAGCAAAAAATACAAAAAGCACAGCGCCAAAGCGGCCGCTCGTTTTATTATGGCAAGCAGAATAACTTTCATGCCATACGTGTAAGTTATGGATTTAAGCGTGCCATTGCCGACAAAGCCAACCGTAACGGGGTGCGGCTGTCAGTAAGTTTCTTTGGTGGCTTTTCGTTAGGGCTGGCCAAGCCGTATTACCTCAACTTACTGCAACCTTCGGTTGATGGAGACATTGTAATAAAACCGGAACGCTATTCCGAGGCAAATGCTTCCCGTTTTCTTTCGCTTGATTCTATTGTAGAAGCTGCCCCCATTCGTTACGGACTGAACCAAATGCAGCCAATACCGGGAGTGCATCTGAAATCAAGTCTGGATTTTGACTGGGGCACTAAAGATGCCTTTGTAAAAGCACTGGAAGCGGGCATTATGCTTGATTTGTACTATAAGCGAGTGCCGGTTATGATTAACAAAAGCAACCGCTTTTACCAGATAGGCTTATACCTGGCCTTCCATTTTGGCAAAAGGTGGTAGTTCCTCATGCCTTTTTGCAAACCTTTATCTTACTTTAACTGTCTTATGAAGGGGTGTATCACACTTGTCGGAATTGTTTTCAAATAGTTACATTTATCGCTTGTCATTAAGTTATTTATGAAAAACATTTACAGGATTGTTTCAGCAATGTTTTTGCTGCTTACAGGTTTATCCATTTCATCGCAGGTAGTTATAAATGAATATAGTTGTGCAAATAAAAGCGACCATACAGATGCCACCGGTGGATATGAAGACTGGGTGGAACTTTACAATGCAGGAGCCTCTGCTGTAAATATTAGCGGATGGCACTTAACCGACCAAAAGGGGCAGCCACTAAAGTGGACTATACCGGCTGGCACATCATTGGCAGCGGGCGCTCGTAGAATGTTTTACTGCTCCAGCCGCGATGGAGTAATTAGCGGTCAGTTTCACACCAATTTTAAAATGACCCAAAGCAGTGGTAGCGAGGAAATTTGCCTTACTGATGTTGCCGGTAACTTTATTGATTCTTTAAGTATTAAAAAGCACAGAAGAAACCACTCAAGAGGAAGGACAACCGATGGCGCAGCTACCTGGAGTGTTTTTGAAGATCCCACTCCCAATTTAAGCAATGCAACAACAGGCGTACCTGCAAAGCCTGAGTATGTTCCTATGCCTGTATTCAGTTTGCAGCCGGGGTTTTATTCCGGTACGCAAACCCTTACCATTACCTGTTCACAGGCTAATACATCTATCTACTATACCACTAACGGAGCTATTCCAACCAACACGGTTTCAGGAACAAACCTTTTATACAGCGGGCCAATTACCATTTCTACCACCAGGCCCATACGTGCAAGAGCTTTCGATAACAACAATGTGGATGCCGGCAGTTTCACCAACACAGGAACTTTCTTTATTAACGAACCTGTCAACTCCTATCCTGTTTGGTCGGTAGTTTTGGCAAACCCGAGCGGCTTTTTCTGTAACAGCGGGGGGCAATGCGGTAGCGAAACTATGGTGAGCATCGAATACTTCGGCTCGCACAACGGCCAGCGTATGTTTCAAATGGAAGGCGATATAAAGCGCCACGGAAACGACTCGTGGGCATATTCTCAAAAGGGGTTCCGCTTTTATACCCGCGATGATTATGGCTATGCCAACAAAATTGACTACCCGCTTTTTCCTACCACTACCCGCAATGAATTTGATGTGGTAATTATTAAAGCTGCCGGTTCTGATAATTTTCCCGATGGAGGAAGCAATCCTCCCAGCCGTTGTACCCACAACCGCGATGCTTACGTGCAGACGCTGGCCGAAAAGTTTGATTTGAATGTAGATGTGAGGAGGTTTAAAAATGCTATTACCTACGTTAATGGTGGCTACTACGGAATTTACGAAAGCCGCGAGCGGATAGATGTGGACTATACCGAGCATTATTACGGCAATGGCGAAAAGTGGGTGGATATGCTGGAGTACTGGGGCGGTTTGCAAATTGTAGCCGGCAGCGATACCGCGTGGAACAACCTGTTCAACTTTATTGTGAATAACAGCATGACGAACGCGGCAAACTACAGCTATGTAAATCAGCGGTTAGATTTCATGAGTTTGATAGACTACTTTGTGCTGAACACTTATACCGTAAACAGCGACTGGCTGAACTGGAACACCGCATGGTGGAGAGGAAGAAAACCCGGCCAGGAAGTTAAATGGCGATACAAACTCTGGGACCAGGACAATACCTTTAACCTGGGGCAAAACTACACCGGGTTACCAACCACCGGAAATACTGCCGACCCCTGCGATGTGCAAAGCATAGGTAATTATGCCAACACTACTAACCCCGATGAAGGGCACGTGCGCATTTTTAATAAACTGATGACCAACCCGCAGTTTGAACAACTGTACATTAACCGCTATGCCGACTTAATAAATACAGCATTCTACTGCCCTAACATGCTCAACCACTTCGATACTATGATTGCGCGCTTGGCACCTGAAGTGCAGCGGCACGGCACTCGCTGGGGTGGAACGGTGGCGCAGTGGAACACGGCCGTTACTTATACCCGCAACCAAATTTCAGGCAGATGTAACAACGTGGTTACAGGCTTAGGCCCCTGCTATAATGTTACCGGCCCTTACCCGGTTAAAGTAAACGTATCGCCTGCCTGTGCAGGAACCGTGAAAGTTAACACTACTACTCCCGATCAATATCCGTGGACTGGAAATTACTACGGTGGTATTAATGTTTCTTTTGAAGCTACACCGGCTACCGGATGGCAGCTTAGCCACTGGCAGTTAACGCATACTCCTAACCCAAGTACTACAGCCGACAGTATTTGGTTTGACTTAGGCAGCACAGGCGACTCGGTAGTAGCCGTGTTTACTCAGGTAAGCCCTACTCCCGGGCAGCTAACGGTTATTTTGCAGGGCAACAATCCGGGCTTAGTAACCGTGAACGGAACCCCTGCCACTAACGGGCAGGTTGTAAGTGTTCCTTATGGTAGTAGTGTGGCGGTTTCAGCTACACCAATAGCCGGTTGTACCTTCTTTAAGTGGACGCTGAATCACACTCTGGTTTACCCGAACGATACTTTAGAAACAGGCTCCTTCTGCTTTAGGCAGAACGATACGCTGTATGCCGTTTTCGACCAGTGTAACATTGTGCCCGATTCCCTTACGGTTATAGTTCAACAGCCAGGCTATGGAACGGTTACCATAAACGGTATTCCGGTTCCTGCGCCTGTAACGGTGCCTATGAATGCCGGAACCCTGCTGAATATTGTAGCTACGCCTACCGCGGGTTATACTTTCAGCAACTGGCAGGTGTTCCACCACACTATAAACCCTAACAATACTTCGGCCACCGCCAGCTTTACCTTTAACCAGCGCGATACGCTGATAGCTATCTTTCTTCCGCCCGATACTTTTGATTTAACGGTGTTAGTGAACCCCGTGGGTGGAGGAAATGTAAGCGTAAACGGCAGCACACCACCCAATTACCCTACAGTATTAAAAATTGTGGACGGAACACCGGTGAACATTGTAGCTACCGCTAATGGCGGTTTTACCTTTAGCAACTGGACGCTGTTGCACCACACCCTTGCGCCCAACAACACTACTGCCAGCGCCAGCTTTACCATTACCCAGAACGATACACTGGTGGCTAACTTTACGGCCAACCCCATTCCGCCCGATACTTTTAGTTTAACAGTATTAGTGAACCCTTTGGGTGGCGGTAATGTAACCGTGAACGGAACCACTCCGGCTACTTACCCTACGGTGTTGCAGTTTACCGATAGCACGCTGATTAATATTGCCGCTCTGGCTAATGGAGGTTATACCTTCAGCAACTGGACTATTCTGCATCATTCGCTGAACCCGAATAATACTTCGGCTAATGCTTCTTTCTACATTACGCAGAACGACACACTGGTTGCCAACTTTACATTGAACCCTATTCCGCCCGATACTTTTAATCTGACGGTGTTGGTAGTGCCTCCGGGAGCGGGAAATGTAGATGTGAACGGCACCATTCCTTCATCGTACCCCACCGTGTTGCAGTTTACCGATGGCACGTTGGTTAATGTTGCCGCACTGGCCAATGGCGGTTTTACCTTTAGCAACTGGACTATACTGCACCACACGCTTAACCCCAGCAACACTGCTGCCAACGCTTCGTTTGTTATTACACAGAACGATACGCTGATTGCCAACTTTACGG
>CAZLXD010000236.1:0-4931 GCA_964563185.1 uncultured Chitinophaga sp. | reverse complement strand
GCAGCACGCCTTCGCGGTGTGGCAGCACGCCTTCGCGGTGCGGCAGCACGCCTTCCGGTTGCGACAGCGCGCCATGGCTTTTTGGCAAAAACACCCGCTTTTTGTGTTAAAACAGCATCTTTTACGTTTTTTGCACTCGGGCAGTGGAGTTTTGCCCAAAAAGCGGATGCACAAGATTTTAAGTGATGGTTCGGCTGCGAAGCAGTCGAACAGCTTTTGATAGACCAATGATAGTTTTGCCCTACGGGGCAAACTTTTGGTGGCCGGCCTCTTTCTTCTGCCAAATCAAATCTCTGATGGCTTTTTTTGTGCCGCAGGCACTAAATAGCGGTAGCCGGTTTCAAAAAAAAAGAGCATTGCCCGTAGGGGCGAAACCTTTCTGCTGCCTGGTGCGCAACAATATTTCTGTCATCTTATCAACTACAGCAAATGGGAATTTTATACTACAAGTGCCTTATGGCGGGATAATTATATTCGTCCGCTTAATTTGCGATAACCATGTTTAAACAGTTTGCTTTCTCTTTTCTCCTCCTCACTTTTTCTATTTCTTCTTACAGCCAGCAGGTGGTGCGCTGCACTACTATGGAAGACGACTCGGCCCTTCGCGCAGCCAAAGGCTTAGAGTCGCTGCAGGATTTTGAAAACTGGTTACAGGCGCGCATAGCTGTTTACAAGGCTTCGCCCGAGTATCAAAGCGGCAGCCGCAGTGTAATTACCATTCCCATCATTTTCCATATTATACATAATGGCGATGCCGAAGGCAGCGGTGAAAACATTACACAGGCACAGGTAAACAGCCAGATTGAGGTGTTGAATGAAGACTTCCGCAAACTGTTTGGTACCACCGGCTATAATACCAACCCCGTGGGTGCCGATTGCGAAATTGAATTTTGCCCCGCAGTGGTTGACCCCAGCGGCACTATACTGGCACAGCCCGGCATTGACCGCGTAAACCTGGGGCAGGCCGATTGGGAACAAACCGCCATTAACAGCACCGTAAAACCGCAAACCATTTGGGACCCCACCCGCTATTGCAATGTATGGACCGTTCGTTTTGGAGGAGGCAGCACCAGCCTGTTGGGTTATGCGCAATTCCCCGGCAGTTCGGGCTTACAAGGCCTGAACGGTGGTTCGGGCACGGCTAATACCGATGGGGTGGTTATTCGCTACAACTCCTGCGGAAGAATTGGCAACGTAAGCGCCCCTTACAACAAAGGCCGCACCCTTACCCACGAGTTGGGCCACTGGCTGGGGCTTCGGCACATTTGGGGCGACCAAAGCTGCGGAAACGATTACTGTAACGATACTCCTACTTCGGATGGTTCGAACTACGGATGCCCCACCGGGCAAAACACCTGCCCCGATGCGGGAATTGATATGGTGGAGAATTACATGGATTACACCAACGATGCCTGCATGAATATTTTTACCAACGACCAGAAAACACGCATGATGACCGTAATGAGTGTAAGCCCGCGCAGAGCTTCGCTTACTTCTTCGAACGTGTGTACGGTTCCGTTTACCTTTTCATACACCGGCCGTGTAATTGATGCCATAAGCAATCAACCCATACCCAATGCAAAGGTTTGGATGGACGGCCCTGCCGACTACACTCCTACCACCGATGCCAACGGTTACTTTACCATTCCTAACCTGCAACAGGATAACTACACTATTTACGCAGGCAAGTGGGGTTATGTAACCGCTACTGTGGCGGCTCAGCCGTTTACTCCTTCTACCCCGCAAATTACCGTGGCTTTACAACCGGGCTATTATGATGATTTTATTTTCGATTTCGGTTGGGGCGAAAGCGGAGATGCCAGCACCGGTGAATGGGAAAGAGGCGTGCCGGTGGGCACCACTTATACTGCGGGCGGCACTACCAGCCAAAGCAACCCGGGCTTAGATGTAACGGGCGACTACGGCAATGTGGCTTATGTAACCGGAAATGGCGGTGGCGCGGCAGGCGATGATGATGTAGACAACGGCAGCACCACACTCACCTCACCGGCCATGGATTTAAGCACCTACACCGAGCCGGTAGTGCGCTACTACCGCTGGTTTTTTAATAGTGGCGGAAGCGGAACACCCAACGACTCGCTGATAGTTACGCTTACCAACGGAACACAAAGCATAGATATTGATAAGGTAGCAGCAGCTGCCAACACCAATGCCTGGACTTACAAAAGCTACCGCGTAAAGGATTTCTTCCCTAACCCCGGCAGTAACGTAACTATTAAGTTCCGCACCTTCGATGTAACAGCGGGGCACTTAGTAGAGGCTGCTTTAGATTTCTTCCGTGTAATTGACTCTACCGGCAGCAGTTCACAGCCTCCGGTAGCCAACTTTGGCAGCAACACTAAAAGCGTATGCGTAGGCCAGGCCGTTACCTACAACGATCTTTCCAGTAATAACCCAACCGGTTGGAGCTGGCAGTTTCCCGGTGGTACCCCATCTACTTCTACCTCTTCGAACCCCGTGGTTACTTACAGCGCACCCGGCACCTATTCTGTTACTCTGGTAGCTACTAATAGTGCGGGCAGCAACAGTACCACCCAAAACAGTTTTATAACGGTAGAAGGCGTGGTGGCACAGTTTGCCCAGGACTTACAGGGCATTTGCCCCGGCTTTGAGGTAAACTTTACCAACGGAAGCAGTTGCAGCCCCACTACTATTAAGTGGAGTTTCCCCGGTGGCAGCCCGTCTGCTTCTACCGACCCTAACCCATTGGTAACCTACTCTTCGCCCGGCATTTACGATGTAACCTTAATAGCAGGTAATAACACCGGTAGCGATACGCTTATACAGAATTTGGCGGTGCAGGTGTTTGCCCCCGCACAACTTTCGGCAGTAGCCGTAAGCGATACCGACCTTACCGGCCTGGGCAGCGCAACGGTAAATGTTACCTTAGGCAGTGCGCCTTACACTTACAAGTGGAACGACCCGCAGCAGCAAACCACCCAAACGGCTACTAACCTTACCGCAGGCACTTACTTTGTAACCGTAACCGATGCCAACGGGTGTAAATCAATAACCAGTGTAAGTGTGCCGAATACCATTGTGAATGGAATATCTTCTATTGCTAAGGGATTGATACAGGTATATCCCAATCCTTTAAATACCGATAACCTGCACATTAACCTTACCAATGAATGGGTGGGGGCTACTATGGAGTTATTAAACGGACTGGGGCAAACAGTGGCTACCGCCACACTGACCGATAACACCAATGAAGTGAACACAAAAAATATAGCCCGCGGGGTGTATATGCTTCGCCTTACTTTGGGCAACCGCCATGAAGTATTGAAGTTGGTGAAACAATAACCTGCTACAGAAACCCCATAAACAAAAGAGCCACCCTGCGGTGGCTCTTTTGTTTTTTATACGTTGAACAGAAAGTGCATAATGTCGCCATCCTGCACTACATATTCTTTTCCTTCAGAACGAAGTTTACCTACAGCACGGCAGGCCGCTTCGCTTTTATACTGCACAAAATCGTTGTACGCCATTACCTCGGCCCGTATAAAGCCGCGCTCAAAATCGGAGTGGATAACACCGGCAGCCTGCGGGGCTTTGTCGCCTTTGTGAATGGTCCAGGCGCGCACTTCTTTCACTCCGGCTGTAAAGTAGGTTTGCAGGTTCAGCAGGTGGTAAGCTGCCTGTATCAATCGGTTCAGGCCCGATTCTTTTAAACCCAATTCAGCCAGAAACATTTCGCGCTCTTCTTCGGTTTCCATTACCGCAATATCGGCTTCAATAGCCGCACTAATGATTACCACCTCGGCATTTTCACCGGCAACGGCTTTGCGTATTTCTTCTACATACTTGTTACCGTTTACCACGCTGGCTTCTTCTACGTTACAGCAGTAAATAACCGGTTTGGCGGTAAGCAGTTGAATATCTTCAATAAAACGTTTGTCTTCATCAGTAACCGGAGCGGTACGGGCACTTTGTCCGCTTTCTAAATGCGCTTTGTAAACGCCTAACACATCAATACCGCGCAGCACTTCCTTATCGCCTCCTTTGCTCATTTTCTTCAGCTTGTCAATCTTTTTGTCAACGCTGTCTAAGTCTTTCAGCTGAAGTTCGGTGTCAATAATCTCCTTATCGCGTACGGGGTTTACCGAGCCGTCCACATGTATAATGTTCTCATTTTCGAAACAACGAACCACATGTATAATAGCATCCACACTGCGGATGTTGCCCAAAAACTGGTTGCCCAGCCCTTCGCCTTTGCTGGCACCTTTTACCAAACCTGCAATATCAACAAACTCAATGGTGGTTGGCAGTACGCGCTGCGGATTTACCAAACCTTCCAACACCTTCAACCGGGCATCGGGAACAGTTACCACGCCAATGTTAGGGTCAATAGTGCAAAAGGGAAAATTGGCGGCCTGTGCCTTGGCCGATGAAAGCGCATTAAACAAAGTTGATTTCCCTACGTTGGGTAATCCTACAATACCGCACTGAAGACTCATGCTAAAAATTTTGAGGCGCAAATATAGAAAAGCGCATGACGGGCAGCAGTGGTAAATAAACTACAAACTCACCACGCAGTCATCCTGCTCCACCATTACCCCTTCGGCTAAATACACTTTCGCAATTTTGCCTGCCACAGGAGATGTGATGGTGCTTTCCATTTTCATGGCTTCAATCACAAACAGCGGCTGATTCTTGCGCACTTCTTCGCCTTCCTTCACCAATACGTTTATCAGTTTGCCCTGCAGTGGCGCGCCAATTTCGTTGGCGGCTTTGGCTTTGTAGTGGTCGGCTTTCAGCACTTTAATGCTGGTATCGCGCACACTTACGTTGCGGGTTTGCCCGTTTATTTGAAAGTAAACATCGCGCATTCCATCTTCGTTCGGTTCGCCTACATAGCGGAAACGAACCAAGAGGTTTTTACCGGGCTCAATGGTAACGATGATTTCCTC
>CAZLXD010000235.1:0-4950 GCA_964563185.1 uncultured Chitinophaga sp. | reverse complement strand
GTTGTACTTCCCTGTAAATATTAATTACACCGCCAGCGTTAATCAAAAAATCAGGAGCATACAATATGCCCTTGTCCATTAACAGATTCCCGTGTACACTTTCATCCGCTAACTGGTTGTTGGCGGCACCGGCAACCATGGAACACTTTAAACGGGAAATGGTATCGGAATTAAGCGTAGCGCCCAGTGCACAGGGCGAATAAATATCTACATCCAAATCGTAAATCTCAGTAGGATTTACCACCGTTACTTTAAAGTCCTTAGTAACCGCATCCAGATTCTTCTGGTTAATATCACATACAAACACCGTAGCCCCGGCCTCGGTAAGGTGTTTCACTAAAGTATAACCCACATGGCCAACACCCTGCACCGCCACTTTCTTTCCCTGTAGCGAATCGCTTCCGGTAGTTTCTTTAACGGTTGCCTTTAAACCCAAAAACACACCGTACGCTGTAACAGGAGAAGGGTCGCCTGTTCCTCCGGCTGAAACCGGCTTGCCGGTAACATGACGGGTTTCCTGCATTACAATACTCATTACTTCGGTAGAGGTGCCTACATCTTCAGCAGTAATGTATTTACCATTCAGGCTATCTACAAATTGCCCGAACCTGCACCAAAAGGCTTCATCGTGCTTTAACTTCGGGTTACCAATAATAACCGCCTTGCCTCCGCCTAAATTAATACCGCTGATAGAGGATTTAAAGGTCATTCCGCGCGAAAGGCGCAGCACATCCCACAAGGCATCTGACTCATTCTCGTAATTCCAAATTCTGCATCCGCCCAATGAAGGCCCCAGCACCGTGTTATGTACCGCTATAATTCCTTTTAAGCCGGTTGGTTTATCGTTAAAGAACATGACCTGTTCATGTTCCATGGGTTCCATCATAGCGAACACATTCGCTTCTTGCTTCTCCACCTTCATTACTTCAATTGTTTCCACCGACATACTTAGCTTTTCACATTTACTGAATGAACTCTTCTTTGGCGCTCTCCGTGCATTTTTCAATACCGTGGCGAATGCTTTTATTCGCTCTGCGTTTTGCCAAAGGACGGGGCGAAGTTAGACTAATTTTGTATTCGGAAAACCCGCTTGGATTCAGTTAAGTGGAATGTTAAACCTCTGCCGTTATTTTAATGTTATAAGCATCATCAGTGAAAGAATTAGCCTACCTCAATAAATATTTTTCGAAATACAAATGGCGCATTTTGGCAGGTATGCTCTTTGTAGTGTGTGCCAACTTTCTGAACGTTCTAAACCCGTTAATTACACGAAATGCGGTGGATTTAATAGCCGGGCATTTGGCCGATGTAAATTCTACGGAGCAAATGCTGGGCAAAGTGCGCGATGAAATAGGCTGGCAGGTGTTTTTCCTGTTCCTGAAATATCTGGGAGTGGCATTGCTGGCAGGAGCTTTTACCTTTTTAATGCGCCAAAGCATTATTGTGGTGTCGCGGTTGATTGAATACGACATGAAAAGCGAAATATATGACCACTACCAGCAGTTAGATCTTACCTTTTACCGTAAAAACAATACCGGTGATTTAATGAACCGGATTACCGAAGATGTAAGCCGGGTAAGGATGTATGCCGGCCCGGCCATTATGTACTCGGTCAACCTCTTTTTCACTATCACCTTTACCATTATCTCCATGGTGCTTATAAACCCGGAGTTAACGCTTTGGGTACTTATTCCATTGCCCGTTCTTTCGGTAATCATATACTATGTAAACGAATTGGTGGAAAAAGCCGGCACAGCCATTCAATCAAAACTATCGGACCTTACTACCGATGCACAGGAAACCTACTCCGGCATTCGAGTGGTACAGGCTTATGCCAGGGAGAAAGAAATGCTGAAACACTTTACCGGGGAAGCGGAAGTGTATAAGCAGAAACAACTGAACCTGGCCAAGGTGGACTCTATTTATTTCCCGGCTATGACCTTTTTAATTGGATGCAGCATTATACTGGTGGTTTATTTGGGTGGGGTGCAGGTAGGTATGGGCAAACTCTCGGCAGGTTCTCTGGCGGCTTTTATTATGTACACCAACATGCTTATGTGGCCGGTAAGTTCGCTGGGGTGGACGGCATCCATGATACAACGCGCGGTTGCTTCGCAGCGAAGAATTAATGAATTTTTGAAACAACAACCTGCCATAGCCGATACCGGAAAAACGGAAAAGGCCATTGTTGGCGATATACATTTCGAGCATGTTTCTTTTACTTACCCCGACACCGGTATTCAGGCATTAAAAGATGTTTCCTTTCATGTAAAACCGGGTGAACGCATAGCCATTATCGGCAGAACAGGTTCCGGCAAATCTACCATTGCCGATTTGCTGATGCGCATGTATGATACCACCACCGGCCGAATCAGAATAGATGGAACAGAACTGAAAGATTATAATCTGGGCTCGCTTCGCAGGCAAATTGGTTTTGTGCCGCAGGATGTTTTTTTGTTTTCGGAAACTATTGCTGAAAACATTGGGTTCGGGTTGCTGGAAATTGACAAAGCAACCGCCAGCCGCTATGCGCACTATGCCTCCATAGGCAACGAAATTGAAGGCTTTCCTGAAGGATTTGAAACCATGGTGGGGGAAAGAGGGGTAACCCTTTCGGGCGGACAAAAGCAACGAATTTCCATTGCGCGCGCCTTAGTAAAGCAACCTAATGTTTTAATTTTAGATGACAGCCTGAGTGCCGTTGACACCGCTACCGAAAAACAAATTCAGCAAAACCTGGATGAAGTGCTTTCGCGCAAAACAGCCATAATTGTTACCCATCGTATTTTTTCACTTATCCATTTCGATGATATACTGGTGTTAGATAACGGAAAAATTGCCGAACAGGGCACCCACCACGAACTGATGCAACAAAACGGATTGTATGCCGATATCTACCGCAAGCAACAAAGTGAAGTAACTGAAAAGGAAGCAGCCGGTTAATTGTTAATTTTTTACTTACCAACCTTAAAAGGCTGTTGCAACCCTATTTTTTAAAGAATAATCTATATTAGCCAAAGAGTAAATTAATAAACAACTTAGGCACCAACTAAAACACAAAACTGTGGAGCATAACAACGGAGGAAATTACAACGGACATTTCAGCAAAAAATTAAAAGCAGGAAAAAGAAGAACCTACTTTTTTGATGTAAAAAGCACCAAGCAGGGCGACTTTTTTTTAACCGTTACTGAAAGCAAGAAAAAGTTTGACAGCGACAACTACGAAAACCACAAAATTTTCCTTTACAAGGAAGACTTCAAGAAATTTCTGGAAGCACTTAATGAAGCCGTGGATTATATAAAGACCGACCTGATGCCCGATTACGATTACGAAACAGAGCGCGAAGCGTGGACACCCAACAATCATGTACAGAGCGGGGTAAGCCAAAACCACCAGCAGGAAAAAACCGAACAAAAATTACCCCCCCCTGCAGAAGATAACCCGAATGCTTCGGCACCGCAAATTGCCGATGACGAAGTAATAGACTGGAATTAAAATACAGCCGAATAACATTAGCAAAAAAAGCCGCCCACCGGGTGGCTTTGCTTTTTCCGGCAATATCAAACAGTGTTTTATTAAAACCAACTAACATCGCCCCCCTATGGAAAAACAAATTAAAGTGCCCGCCAGGGTAAATCTGCTGCAATGGTTCTTTCGCATTGCGGGCAACATAGCCCCCCATGCCGCCATACCGGTATTAATCAGGTTAATGTTTGTACCGCAAAAGCACACGCTTAAGCCTCCGCACATTGATTGTATGAACAAAGGCGAGCAGTTTTTTATTGATGTGCACGATTTTGCCGAGCCTTCTAAAACTATTAAAATGAGTTGCTACAGCTGGGGAACCGGCCATAAGATTGTGTTGCTGGTACATGGCTGGGATGCAAAAGCCCTGGACTACTACAAAATGATTCCTGTACTTGTACAAAAGGGGTACAAGGTAGTTGCCTTTGATGGGCCGGCACACGGCCAAAGCGAAGGCGAACTAAGCAACCTCATTCACTTTAAAGAAGCCATAGGCAAACTCATTCACATTGTAGGGAAGCCTTATGCCATAATAGGCCACAGCATGGGCGGTGGCAGCAGCGCTTATTTTTTAATAGAAGAAGAAGTTAAGGTAGAGCGCTTAGTGTTGCTGGCCATTCCTATTGTATCGAAAAGATTTTTCGACATGGCGTTTGATTATATGAAGGTGCCGCAGCGTATGCGCAAGGCGTTGTTCCATTCTATGGAAGAAAAATTCGGTAAGCCTATTGAATACTACAACCTGGCCCAGCGCCCCGAGCCTGTTAAAGCCGATAAAGTTTTACTGGTGTACGAAGAAAAGGACGAGGAAATACCTACCGAAGAAGTGCTGCACTACCTGAGCAAGCACCCCGAAATACAACACATGAGCACCAACGGAGTGGGCCACAACCGGGTAATGAAGGACAAAGCCGTAATTGATGCTGTGGCGGAGTTTTTGGGTTAGTTAGAGACTAAATTCGAAATTCTAAATCCCAGGCGGCATTATACTTCCTACAACCTTAAAAAGTGGTTGAACTATAAGCCCCAAACACGAAAGGTGGAGGAAATGATTGCCCCAAAGCGCAGAACAAAGCCTTAGAAAGCTTTGTTTTTGGGTTTTCAACTCACCACAACACCCATACACGATAGTATACTAAAAACAAAGAACCGACCTAACCGGTCGGTTCTTTGTTTTGTAAGTTGGTTTTTATGCAAGTGTTGTGCAACGGCTACCGCTGTTAGCTGCTGCCCGATTTGATGGGTCTTGCTATTCTTTCCAGCCTTTTACTATGCCCTTGTAGTCTTTGGATATTCCCCAATGTGAGGTCAAAATAACTTCAACGTTTGGAATGTTCGTGATTTTCGAAATTGATTTGGTTGTTATATCGTGGTCAAGGTCGAAGAACTTAACGGAGTGTCCGAGTTTGCCGTCATGCAAACTC
>CAZLXD010000234.1:0-4951 GCA_964563185.1 uncultured Chitinophaga sp. | reverse complement strand
ACCCGTGTGTATATCGGTAGTTGTCAATTTCTCAGCATCTACATAAGCCAAACCGGTGTAGCAGGAGAAAATAAAAACATCGCGAACCGCTTCTAAGCGTGGAACGGAGATTTGCTTTTCTTCAATGGACTGCAATTCTTCGGCTGTGAGGAAAGTGCGCTCCGTTTCTTCTAACTTGCATTTATACTTTAGGAAGGGGTCCTTATCTAACCAATCGTTGGCAACCGCGAGGTTGACAATTTTGCGGAGGTTGCGAATGTATTTTAGTGAGGAGTTGTGGTTGCATTTACGCACTGTTTTAAAGTAATGTTCTAAATCATTGATGAAAGCGAAGTCCAATTCAGCCAAGTGCAAATCTGTTCTACGGTATTGATGTTTGATGAACTCTTTTATGTGGGTGTATGTGGTGTAATAGCGGGTAAGGGTGGCAAGGGCAAAATCTTTACCGACCTTTTCGGCCATCTGCTTGTTATGATATTCGAACAATTCAAGCAGGGTATGCTTTTTATCATTTAACCCCAAGAAAGCATTACGTAAACTTTCGGCAGAAATGACTTTGCTCCGGTCTAACATGTCACGCTGGTGAGTTAGAACTTTATTCTTGACAGTATCAAGGTAGTTGTTTAGTTCCCGAACATCTTCTCTGGTTCCCTTTGCCCTACCTGCTTCCGCGTTCCACTTTTCCGGGGCGATGTATCGGTTTAAAGAGATTGCAGCCCGCTGACCATCAACCGTAATGCGCAGGTAAACGGGCGCTTCGTTCTGTTTGTTGAGTTTGTCTTTCCTGAGGTAAAAGAGTAAGCCGAAGGTGAGATTTTTTATCATCTGGTTACCTGTTTTAGATGACCTAAAATTAAGCAAAAATTGCCGAAACTTTCCTCATTTTTTCAAAATTATTTTAGCCTGAAATGTAGGACAGGTAATGGTTTCAGGCACTTTTAGGTTACCTGCCTGAAAACTGATTTTGGGTAACCGAATAGGTAACCTATTTGTTGGTTTTTGTTGTGTTTTTTTAGATGATGAAAAAACAAAACCCCTGTAAAACATAGTATTTACAAGGGTTTGAGTGTTTTTGAATGAACACAAGTGGAGCTGGTGGGAGTCGAACCCACGTCCGGATAAGTTGATGATAGACTTTCTACATGCGTAGTCACTTATTGGTTTTCGTAAACCGGCCGGATAAGTAACCCTCCAACCTGTTTCTTACATCTGTCGTTCATACAGCTTAAAGTAGATGAAGCTTTAAACGTACGTTACCAAGTTTTAGTTGCGGACACGCTGTGTATGGTACCTCAAGCGTGGCGCAAATGGTTGTTAATCTCTAAGATTAAGCAGCCATGGCGTAGTTAGACTCGCCAGTTAAATAGTGTCGCATAATGGATTTACGTGGTATTACACACCCACGGCACGCGGGTTTACCGCCAATGCTTCCCGTCAATACCGGTCAGCCCCGTTTGGTTAGCGGTTCACGGTTCGCAGTTCACAGCAAAGGAATTTCTTGCTGTCAACCTTTAACTGTCAACTGTCAACCATTTGTCAAAGAACAATGCAAAGATAGCAAATGCCCTGCCAACGGGGGCAATGGTAATAATGGCAGGTATTAAAAATTATTTTTGCCTTTATGAAGATTGGTATTTTACGAGAGGAAAAGTTCCCCCGCGATTCGCGCGTTCCTTTAACTCCATCGCAGTGTAAGTTTTTAATGGAGCGCAACCCCGATATTGAAGTACTGGTGCAGCCATGTAAATATCGCTGCTTTACCAACGAGGAATTTACCTACCAGGGGGTTACCTTACAGGAAGACCTTTCGGGCTGCGATATCTTACTGGGAGTAAAAGAAGTACCGAAAGAACTGTTGCTGGAAGGAACGACATACGTTTTCTTTTCGCATGTAATAAAGAAACAGGCACGTAACCGAAAGATGCTTCAGACAGTTTTGAAAAAGCAAATACGTTTGATTGACTGGGAATGTATGAAGGACAAAAACGGCAAGCGCATTATTGCCTTTGGCCGTTGGGCGGGTATTGTGGGGGCTTACCATGCCCTTAGAATGATTGGTTTCAGAACATCGCGTTTCCGCTTACGCCAAATGATAGACTGTCTCAACTTTGCCGAAGCACAGAAAGAGTTGGAACGGCTTGACCTGCCCAACTGGAAGATTGTATTAACCGGTACAGGAAGAGTGAGTGAAGGCGCAGCCTTTATGCTGGATGTGGCGGGGATAAAGAAAGTATCACCTTACAACTTTTGCTACAACGAGTTTGACGAACCGGTTTACACACAACTGGCTTCAGCCGATATGTATCACAAGGCAGGGGAGGAGAAGTTTGATGCGGCAAAATACCATGCCCACCCCGAGGATTACCGAAGTAATTTCTATCCGTTTACCAAAGCGGCTGATGTAATGATAAACGGCATTTACTGGGATAAACGTATTCCGGTGTTTTTCACTAAAGAACAGATGGCGGAGAAAGATTTTCGCATTAAAACCATTAGCGATATTACCTGCGACATTGCTCCCGATTCATCTATCCCTTCCACGCTTTATGCTTCGAGTATAGCCGACCCTTACTATGGTTACAATGCACAAACCGGTGAGCTAACGCAAACCTTTCAGGAAGATTCGATAGACATTATGGCTATTGATAACCTGCCCAACGAACTTCCGCGCGATGCTTCGGAAGATTTCGGGAACATGATTGTTTCGCGTATTGTTCCCGAGTTGCAGAAGGGAAATGATTCCGTAGTTATAAAGGAGGCAACTATAACTGAAAACGGCAGGTTAACCTCCGGTTACGATTATTTAGCTGGGTATGTAGATGGTATATAAGCTGCATAAAACTTCCCGGTAGAATGATTGTTTACAAATTCTGCGGGGAAAAACTTTCATTTTAACTGCGGGCTAATAATTTAGCCCCGCTTTTTAACAGAAACAGACATGACAAACTCGGCCATATTCAAATCTTCCATCGGTAAAAAGGCTCTTATGGCTCTTACCGGCTTGTTCCTGATTACATTCCTTGTTATACACTGCACCATCAATGCCATGATATTTTACAACGATGGCGGTGCAACCTTCACCCATTGGGGCCACTTTATGGGTACCAACCCTATTATCAGAGCCATGGAAATTGTATTGGTTGCCGGTTTCCTTGTTCACATTGTTGATGGCCTTATGCTATGGAAACAAAACCGCGATGCGCGCCCGGTTAAATACGCTTACAGTGTTGCTCCCGAAAAAGTTAAATGGTACAGCCGCAGCATGGGCCTGCTTGGCACCCTGTTGCTAATCTTCCTTATTATACATACCGCTCATTTCTGGATTCCTAACCGTGTAAGCCAGGGGCTTACCAATTGGGAGCATGGCGAAATTGACCTGTATGGTAAAATGTTGAAAGTGTTTGAGAACCCGGCTATTGTTTTCGTGTATTTGTTTGGCTGCATTTCCCTGTTCTGGCACCTGCTGCATGGGTTTAAAAGCGCCTTTCAGAGTTTGGGATTAAACCATGTAAAATACAATAAGGCTATCGAAATTGCGGGAACTGCCTTCAGCATTATTGTTCCTTTCCTTTTTGCTTTAATGCCCATAAGTATGTATTTCGGTTGGGTGAAGTAATTTTTTCGAACGTTCAACACATAATATATGTCAACTCTCAATTCAAAAATTCCTTCAGGCCATTTAGCCGAAAAGTGGGATAATTATAAAGAACATGCCAAGTTGGTGAACCCCGCCAACAAGCGTAAGTTGGAAGTAATTGTAGTAGGTACCGGCCTTGCCGGAGCAAGTGCAGCCGCAACACTGGCTGAACTTGGTTACAAGGTTAAGGCCTTCTGCTTTCAGGATTCGCCAAGACGGGCACATTCCATTGCCGCGCAGGGCGGTATTAATGCTGCCAAAAACTATAAGAACGATGGCGACTCCGTTTATCGGTTGTTCTACGATACTATTAAAGGAGGCGACTTTCGTGCCCGCGAAGGCAACGTTTATCGCTTAGCCGATGTTTCCAGAAACATTATTGACCAGTGCGTGGCACAGGGTGTTCCTTTTGCACGTGAATACGGAGGGTTGTTAGATAACCGTTCGTTTGGAGGAGCGCAGGTTTCAAGAACTTTCTATGCACGCGGACAAACCGGCCAGCAGTTGTTACTGGGCGCTTACGGTGCTTTGGAGCGTCAGGTTGGTTTGGGCAATGTAAAAATGTATTCGCGCCACGAAATGCTGGAGCTGGTAAAGGTGGACGGTAAGGCGCGCGGCATTATTGCCAAGAATTTAGTAACGGGTGAAATGGAAAGACATTTCGGCCATGCGGTGCTGCTTTGCACCGGTGGCTACGGAAATGTTTTCTTCCTTTCCACCAACGCTATGGGCAGCAACGTAACCGCTGCATGGAAAGCGCACAAGCAGGGAGCTTATTTTGGCAACCCTTGTTACACGCAAATTCACCCCACCTGTATTCCGGTAACGGGCGATTACCAATCGAAACTGACTTTGATGTCGGAATCGCTTCGTAACGATGGCCGTGTGTGGGTTCCTAAAACAAAAGAAGATGCCAAGGCTATTCGCGAAGGCAAAAAGAAACCGGAGGATATTAAAGAAGAAGACCGCGATTATTACTTAGAAAGAAAATACCCTTCGTTTGGTAACCTTTGCCCGCGCGATATTGCTTCGCGTGCTGCTAAGGAGGCTTGTGATGACGGAAGAGGAATTGTTCCTTCAGGCTTTGGAGTGTTTTTAGATTTTGCCGATGCTATTAAGCGCCTTGGAGTAGATGTGGTAAAGGCCCGCTACGGTGAGTTGTTCCCTATGTATCAGAACATCACCAACGAAGACCCGCTGAAAACCCCTATGAAGATTTACCCGGCTGTGCATTACACTATGGGTGGCTTGTGGGTGGACTATGAATTGATGACCACCATTCCCGGCTTGTATGCATTAGGCGAAGCGAACTTC
>CAZLXD010000233.1:0-5000 GCA_964563185.1 uncultured Chitinophaga sp. | reverse complement strand
CTGCCGGATACGATGTATGGGATATTACTTACGATGCCGCAGCAATAACCGGTTGTAACTGGAAAGGTATTCACTTAGCTGATATTATGACGCTGAGAGGAACTTTTACTAACGATGCTACTCCTTACACTGAGGATAACCGTCCGTTAGTATCGCGTTCGGCTGATGGTAAGAAGATATTCTTCTTCTGGAATGAATCTGATTTCAACTTCCTTCAATCAACCGATAACGATGTTCCAAACTTGTTTGGCCGCGCTATTGATGTTGACCTGGAAAAAATTACCCCGCTTTACAACTTTACCGAAGGTGATTCGCTTTGGGGCGGAGAAACTGTGAATACATCCGGTGGTGTATTTGGCGGTTCTGTATTCCCGATGGTTAGCCAAACTGCCTGGAAAAAAGGAAACAACTGGAATGTGCCTTTAGTGTTTACTCAGGTAGATTACAACAATGACCCTTCGCAGGGCTTAGGTTCGGGCGAGCAGCCTGCTGCTTTCTGGTATGTAAGCAACATTAATTTCCCTGCTGCTGATTTTACCGATGCTTTGGATAATATTCCACCTACCATTACACTGAATGGCCAGGATACTGTAACAGTATTGATTAACACCGGTTACACCGAAGCAGGTGCCACCGCTTTTGACTGCACTGACGGAAATATTACTCCAACTATTGTAAACGCCCCCGATACTGCTGTAGTAGGTATTTACAATGTGCTTTACATTGCTACCGATGCAGCCGGCAACAGCGACACTGTTACCCGTTTAGTAATTGTTGGTGCAATACCTGTGGCTGACTTTACCTGGAGTTTCCCTCAGTTTTCATACAAGGCTCAGTTTACCGACCAAAGTATTAACCTGCCAACAGAATGGGTATGGCAGTTTGGCGATGGCGGAGGTTCTATTGCCCAGAACCCGGTTAAAACTTACACTGCCAACAATGCTAACGGTTACAATGTATGTTTAACTGCCAAGAATGCTTTCGGCAGTTCGGCACAGGTTTGTAAGCTGGTGAGCATTACCGGTGTAGGTATTGATGAGCCTGAGTTTTCGCAGCACCTGAGCATGTTCCCTAACCCTACTAATGGTAAGGTAACCATTATGGTTGACGGAAATGTATCATCGGATATGATTGTAACGGTTTTCAACATTTTGGGTGAGGTGGTAAAGGAACCTACTTTCTACAAGGCAGGAACTACCCAAATGGAAATAAACATGAGCAACGTGCTGAATGGCTTATACTTAGTAAAAATAGCCAGCCAGAACGGAACAGCGGTTAAGCAGTTAACCGTTAACCACAAGTAGTAACAAGGTTTTAGTTATAAGAAAAAGGCGGTCGGAAGACCGCCTTTTTTTGTTTGCACCGGAGCTACAAGCAAAGCAGCAACATTGTTCCCGGGGCAACTTCATATTTTACTGCAGCCCTGATACATCACGGCTTGTTAGCATTAAAGCTACTCCTGATTTTTATGCAAGTAGATTTTAATGAGTATTTTACAAAACACAGCCACCAAGGCAAACGGTTATGACCTTCGAAATCATTCTTACTTTTTTAATTATAGCACTGGCGGTGTTGTGCTTTGTAAAGGAGTGATTTACGGTGGATACCGTTTCGGCCGGCATTCTGCTAATCTTCATTATTACCGGAATACTGACTCCCGAGGAAGGCTTTGCCGGATTCAACAACAGCGCTACCCTTACTGTGGCTGCCATGTTTGTATTAAGTGCGGCCCTATTTAAAACCGGTGTGCTGAATAATTTTACACAACTGCTTTTGTTTATGGGCAAAAGCAGTTACCTGCTTACACTTATTTTTGTTATGGTTATTGCAGGCTGTGTTTCGGCTTTTATTAACGATACCAGTGTAGTAGCACTACTGCTACCGGTAGTTATACAGGTAAGCCAGAAAACCGGCATCAGTTCCTCCCGGTTACTTATTCCGCTTTCGTTTGCAGCATTAATGGGCGGCACCTGCACTTTAATTGGCACCTCCACCAACATACTGGTGAGTGGCATTGCCGAGAGAAACGGCCTTGGCGGATTCAGCATGTTTCTAATGTCTCCTGCCGGCATTTGTTTTCTTACGGTTGGCACTCTCTATCTGGTTGTTGCCAGCCGTTTTCTGCTACCTGACCGAAAATCAGGAGCATTGTTGGATGACTTCAGGGATATGGGAAACTACCTTACTGAAATTGTTTTATTGCCCGATGCAAAATCTGCCGGCAAGGCATTGGGGCAATCGCGCTTAGTGCGCGAGTTTGAAGTGGAAATTCTGCGAATTATCCGAAACGGGGAAAACGTTCCTATTTCAGCTTTCACCATTTTTAATCCGGGTGATATTATTAAAGTTAAATGCAACATTGAGAAATTGCGACTGTTGGAAAAAGCAGAAGGTATTCAGATTAAAGCCGACAGTAAAATAAGCATTGATGAAACCAAGTTATTTGAAGCTACCATACCTCCCGGTTCTGCGTTTAACGGAAAAACACTGGCTGAAATAAACTTCCGAAATAAGTATCAGGGGGCTGCAGTATTAGCTATTCGCCACCGCGATGGCATTGTGTATGATAAACTGGCACATTCCACCTTAATGGCGGGCGATGTGCTGCTGTTAAGAGCAGATTCAAAAGCGGCTATGCAGCTAAAATCGAATGATGACCTGATTATTTTTTCGAAGCTGGAACAACCCAAGCCCGACCTGAAAATTACCGCTCCGGTTTTAGGTATTGCCTTGGGCATTGTGTTGTTGGCAGCATTTAATATTATGCCTATTGTGCTTAGTGCCGCCTTAGGTATTGTGGTACTGATAGGAATAAAAGCCATTACCCCCGATGAGGCTTACAAAGCCATTGATTGGAAAGTAATTTTTATGCTCGCAGGGGTACTTTCCATGGGAACCGCGCTGGAAAAAACGGGGGCTTCAAAACTCCTTTCTACCGCGGTGGTAGAATACTTTGGCCACTTTGGCCCGCAGGCTATTCTGTCGGTTTATTTCCTTATTACTATGCTGCTAACCAACATTATGTCAAACAATGCCACAGCCGCATTGCTGGCTCCGGTGGCCATTCAAACAGCCCACAACCTGCACGTAAGCCCTATTCCTTTTTTAATTGCTATTACCTGCGCGGCTTCTTTTGCCTTTATGTCGCCTATCGGCTATCAGACAAATGTAATGGTGTATACCCCCGGCAATTATCGCTTCAGCGATTTTGCACGCATAGGTATTCCGCTGAGCATTATTATGTGGTTGCTGGGCAGTGTTATACTGCCGGTGTTGTATCCCTTCTAACTAAGCCTGTGCAGCCGGGCCAAAGTTCATAGGCAGGTTGGGCATATCCTTATCGTTAATAGGGCCAAACTGCTGTTCATACTTCTTTACATTATCGGCAAGTGCTTTCATTAAGCGCTTGGCATGCTCGGGGGTAAGCACAATACGCGATTTTACCTTTGCCTTGGGCACACCGGGCATAATGCGGATAAAGTCTATAACAAACTCCTGAGGGGAGTGAGAAATAATAGCAAGGTTAGAATATACGCCCTCAGCAATTTCTTCGGGCAATTCAATGTTCATTTGGTTCTGTTCGTTCGGGTTCTGCTCTTCCATGTTGCACTTGTTTGCGGTAAATGTAGAAATGAAAATGATTCTGCGTTTTCTGTTTTGCAGCAGCATGCTGCTTTGCCTTTATTAGTTAACCCTGCGCCAGAAAACCACCGCTACGTTATCGGGGCGGGTTTCGGCAGCAGCCGTACCGGTAGCCATGTTGCCTATTACCACCGAGCCGGTATGCGCATGAGGCGCCACGGTATGTGCGTGTACTCCATCAGCTGTAATACTGTGTGCATGACTGAAGCAGGCATCGCCCATGCGGCCCATAAAATTGCCCACGGTGTGGCGGCCATCCCAACCTACACCACAGGTAGTAGGGTTATCGCCCATACCAAGGTTGCCGGCATCGCTGCTCAGGTTATCATCAAAAGGAATCCACATGGCGGTGTTGTAGGAAGTAACCCCACCGGTATTGCCACCATGCGAGTGCGAACCATCGGAGGAAGTAGTAAGCGCAGCCGAGTTATTAATAGTAACACTGCCGCTGTGTGTATGGTCCTGCACGGCTCCTGTTTGTAAAGTGCCGGTTAATGCAGCCCCCGAAGCCACGTTAGAGGCTCCTCCGCGGGCACGTATAAACTGCCCGTTGGCCATATCGCTGCTTACCCATTGCGTACACGGATATACGGTGTTAGGGTCGGCAGCATTAAACCACTGAATGTAAGTGGCGCCCACCGGAGGGGTGTTAACGTTCTGCCAGCAGGTGCCGTTGTACACCTCCACGGTGCCCGATGTGGTATTAAAGCGAATGGCACCTACAGGCGCACCGCCCGGTTGCTGGGCCGCAGTACCCGAAGGAATACCCATAGCATCGGTAGCATTTACCTGAAACGAAACCGCAGGTGAAGTAGTGTTTACCCCTACATTGTTACCGCTTTGGTAAATAACCGAATTACACATAGCGGAAGGGGCGGTAAACATGGTTACATAACCGGCAGCGGCTGTTCCGCAAATGGTGCCGGGGCCGGTAGCACCTGTTGCTCCGGTTGGGCCTGTTGGGCCCACCGGCCCGGTATCACCGGTGGCTCCGGTTGCTCCCGTGGCTCCGGTAATACCCTGCGCACCGGTAGCACCGGTTGGCCCGGTGGCGCTGCACAGCGAATTCCATATACCGTTGTAGTAATAATAGCAGTTAACAGTAAGGTCAAACACCAGTAAGCCCGGTGCGGGAGCAGCAATAGCCGTGCGCTGGGCGGTGGTCATGCGCGGGGCCAGAAAGCCACGGTCGGTAGAAGTAAGGTCGAGTATAGCGCTGGCATCGGGTGCCGGAGTGCCTATACCTACATTGTTTTGCGCAAAAGCGAAGGTGGCGCTTATTACAGCTGCTGCGAGGAGAGTAAACTTATACATAACGCTGAATTACTCCGCTAATATATCGGAATTGATTTCAGCGG
>CAZLXD010000232.1:0-5044 GCA_964563185.1 uncultured Chitinophaga sp. | reverse complement strand
CTCGCCATTAACGGCTACGTTAGGCGTAAAGTAGTAGCGAATACCAACCTGCGGCCCGCCAAAAATAATAGGCACTATAGCAGTATTATTATCCACGCCATCTTTAAAGAAAATAGCGGCAAAACCACTGCCTATGTTTACCCCTGCGTATATATCCAGCTTATCGGCATGAAGGCTCTTGCCGGTTTTATCCTGTATAAGCTGGTAAAAGTGGAAGTTGGCAATAGCCCCTATAGGAAAGTTCACCTCTCCGGCATACCAGGTGCTCCATGGCGCACGCCCTCCAACTCCGGTAGTAAAGCCCACGCCCACATAATCGTGCACCCCAAACTCCCCCTGAAAACTAAACTGCCCGGTAAGCGATGAACCATAGTAAGCCGAATAACGAACAGGCACCCCTAAAATATTCCGATAGTAATTGTAGCTGCCAAAATGGTAAAAGTAGGCACCACCTAACCCTATCGAAAGCACCTTGCTATCCTTTGTCCAGGCCTGTGCACTGGCATTTTCAGAAGTAAACAACAAACTAAGGCCCAGTAGGCCTGCAAAAAGCATCTTTTTCATGGCTGAGTATTTTTAGTGAAATAATTACGGGGTAAAACTACCTGCTGCATTTCTACAACACAACTCAAACCAAATGATTATGCTCACAAACAGGGTGTGGAAAATATTATATGCTACAAAAAATCGCGGGTGCGCCTGCTGCGCGATTGTTTCTTTTCGCCTGTGCGCTTTTTATTTTTCAGTATCTCTTCCTTTATGGCTTTGGGCACCTTAGTGGCTATGCGCTTTTTTTCGGGGGCAAGGGCCTTGTCTATTTTATCGTAAAACTTTTCAATCACCTTCTCCTTGTTCATAGCCTGCGAGCGCCCGGCACTGCTGCATATAAGCATTTCACCGGCATCGTTTATGCGGTTCTTCCAGCGCTTCAGTACCTTCTCTTTCTCTTCTTCGCTCAGCAGGCGCGAGTTCACCACATCAAACACCAACTCCACCTTGGTTTCGGTTTTGTTTACATGCTGCCCGCCTTTGCCTCCGCTGCGCGAAGTGCGAAAAACAAACTCACTGCTAAAGTTCCGCTTCACCGTCATTTTACTCATATTGCTGTTCCAAAATTCGCATTCTGTTTTGAAATATCTTACCCGCACCGTTTGGGTACTGTCGCTTGTAAGCCTTTTTACCGATGTAAGCAGCGAAATGCTGTACCCCGTTATGCCGCTGTTTTTGCAAAGCATTGGGTTCAGCTCGGTGCTTATAGGCATACTGGAAGGCGTAGCCGAAGCCACCGCAGGCCTAAGCAAAGGGTATTTCGGGCGGTGGAGCGATGCCGCAGGTAAACGCCTGCCCTTTGTGCAATGGGGCTACTGGCTCAGTGCCCTCTCAAAACCTATGATGGCCGTGCTTACTTACCCCTGGTGGATTTTCAGCACCCGCACGCTCGACCGCCTGGGCAAGGGCATACGCACCGGTGCCCGCGATGCCATACTAAGCAATGAAACTACTGCCGAAACCAAAGGGCGGGTGTTTGGCTTTCACCGCGGTATGGACACACTGGGGGCAGCCATAGGGCCGCTGGCAGCTATGGTGTTTCTTTCGCTTTACCCCGGGCAATACAAAACCATGTTTGTGCTGGCGTTTATACCGGCTGTAGTGGCGGGGTTGTGTACCTTGCTTATTACCGAAAAGCCAACCGCAGTACCGGCAGAGCAAAAACCTTCCTTCCACCTGTCGCAAACATTCAACTATCTGTCCGAAGCCCCCAAAGCTTACCGCCAGTTAGTTTTTGTGCTGCTGTTGTTTACCCTCTTTAACAGCTCCGATTTGTTTTTGCTCATGCGCATAAAGCAGGCGGGCTACAGCGATGATTATGTAATAGGCAGTTACATACTTTACAACTTAGTGTATGCCCTGGCCGCTTTCCCGCTGGGCAAACTGGCCGATAGTATAGGCTTTAAGAAAACACTGATACTAGGCCTGGCCACCTTTACTGTAGTGTATACCGGCTTCGGGCTTAATAACTCGCTGTATGGTTTTGTTATTCTGTTTGCGCTCTACGGAATATATGCAGCTGCTACCGAAGGGGTATCCAAAGCCCTTATCAGCAACCTGGTGGGTAAAAACGAAACCGCCTCGGCATTGGGCACCTATGCGGGGCTTAACTCCATTACGGCACTGGCGGCCAGCACCACAGCCGGTGTGTTGTGGCATTACGTTTCGCCCGAGAGTGTTTTCCTATTCAGCTCGGCCGGAAGTTTAACCTCAGCCTTTTTACTTTGGCGTTTAAAAACAGTCTAAAAGATTTATTTTGCACAACTAAAACAAGCATTTAATATGAAGAGAGCATTCACCACTTTAGTGCTGGCATTTGTTACCCTGCTAACCGCCAATGCACAGCTAACCCTAAACGATGTAACCCTTACCGCAAAACTTAAAAAGGACAATAACGAACTTTTGCTGAACGGTGGCGGCATACGTAAAAAAGCATTCTTTAAACTGTACACAGCCGGCCTTTACCTGGCTGCCAAAAGCAAAAACGGAAATGAAATTACAGCAGCCGATAAAGCAGTGGCCATTCAGCTAACCATTACCTCCAGCGTAATAAGCAGCAGCAATATGAGCGAAGCCATTCTGGAAGGTTTTGAAAAGTCAACCAAAGGGAACATGGCTCCTCTGAAAGCCAAAATAGATGCCTTTATCAATACCTTTAAAAAGGAAGAAATTAAGGAAGGCGATGTGTTTGAAATATGGTATGTGCCGGGCGAAGGCGTAAAAAGCTACAAGAACAATAAGTTTCAGGGCACTATTGCCGGGCTCGATTTCAAAAAGGCATTATTCGGTATCTGGTTATCGGATACTCCGGTTGATGAAGACCTGAAAAAAGGATTACTGGGGCTGTAGCCTATATTATTTAATACACATAAAGAGCCGGATATTACTTCCGGCTCTTTTGTTTTTGCATCTTACATTTGAATACAAACTTTACTATGAAACACCTGCACCTATTCCTCTTCGCAGCATTGATTATTTCAGTAACAGGCTGCAAAAAAGAAACTGTAAAAACCGCTCCGGCAGTTATTAAATCAGTTACCAACTCCGGTTCAGGGGTAACCACATCTTATACTTACGATGCTACCGGCAGGGCTACCGAAATAAGCAACAGCAACGGCAGCAAAACCAACATTACTTATACAGGCGATACCGTTACCGAAGTTTACACCGAAGCAGGCAATGTGGTATGGGCAAAGGGAATTCTGCTGAGTAATGGTTTAGCAGTCAGTTCCGTTACCACCAACGGCAACGGTGCAGTTACCGGCTTTACAGAATACACTTTTGATAGCGATGGCTATCTGGTTTTACAGGTAAACTACGACTCGGTTTACCAATACACAAACCGCCAGCAATACAATATAGGCAGTGGCGATGTTCAGTCTTGGTTTAACCGGGATACCTTAGTGCTGGAAAACAATTTTGAGTATTACTATGGGCACCACTACATAGAGCAGAAAAACACCATAGGCAAAAACAACTCCGGAGTCAGCTATTACGGAAAAGATTCCCAACGCTTAATTAAAACATCTACCCGCTACAATTTTTATATCGGTAATCTGCGATACAACCATGGATTTGCTTTCGATGAATACAACAGGGTAACCCTCGAAAAGGTATACGACCACAACGGAGTGCTGAAATACACCAATACCTACACCTACAACTAAAAAACGCAGGCCCTTTGCCGGCACCTGCGTTTCCGAACCACGCCTGTTCATTTACCAGTTTGGGTTTTGCTTCCATACAAACGGCAGCACGAAATACACTTTTACCGCCTTGCCATGTTGCATACCCGGCTCAAATTTCGGAAGCTTAGCAACTACCCGCAGGGCTTCCTTTTCAAAACCCGGGCTGTCGCTCTTTATTACTTTGGCATTGGTAATACTTCCATCTTCATTCACAACAAACTTTACAATAGCCTTCCCTTCCAGCCCCAAGTCGTTTTCCACGGGCGGATAAGAAGAATGTTTTTGCAGGAATTTCATTAAAGCCTCCTCCCCTCCCGGAAACTTCGGCATCTTTTCGGCAACAGAAATAGGCCCTGATACGGCAGCCACCGCAGGAGGTGAAGGCTCCGATGTTTCCTTATCGCCTTTCCCTCTGTCTATCCCCATATTGTTCAAGACCACATCTGTATTAGTGGTTACCCCCGACTCATACTTGTGCAAATCGCCCACATCGGGAATAGAATCAGCCTGCGCCTGATTCTCCGCCACTACATTCTTCTCGGTGTTTTCAATGGTTTGCTTGGCCTTTGCTTCGTTTGCCTTGGGTGGCTCGGGGTCTTTTACCACCACCTCCTTAGGCAGTTCAATATCCGTTAAATCATAAACCAGCTCAGGGCCCGGCTGGTAATAGTTTATCCCCTGAATTTTAGAGGCAATAAAATTTCCCGCTATAAGCAGGAAAGCAGACAAAACAGTAACCGATACCGCTTTAGCAAGCGATTTGTTGTAATCCCTGCGCAGCACATACGCTCCGTAGGCTTTGTTGCGATGCTCGAAAACCATGTCGAGCATGCTGGTTTTTGAATAATCTGTTTTCATACAATATGGATTTATACATATAATGCTCGGGCGGCATCAATCCATACGTTTCAATTGTCACAGTTTTGTCATTTTTCTGTTAACGAACCGGCAAACAAAAAGCGCCCCGCAAAAAAATGCGGAGCGCTTTTCAAAATTATTTTGCAGTGGTTAATTCAATTGCTTCAGAAACTCCTGAGCATACGTGTCGTTCGGGTCTAACTCCAATGCCTTCATCAGGTTTTCTTTTGCTAAGGCTTTATCTTTTTCAAAGTAGTAAACGCCCATGTAAATGTATGCCTCCACTAAGTTGCTTTTGTATTTCTGCGCATCCTTACCGGCTACCTCTACATACTTCTGGTAATGCGGAAATGCCATAAACTCCTCCGGCTTACCAATCTTCAGGTTGGTTTTTGCACGCCACAGGTAACCATCGGGCGAGGTAGGGTTGCGGGTAATAAACTCCGCAA
>CAZLXD010000231.1:0-5051 GCA_964563185.1 uncultured Chitinophaga sp. | reverse complement strand
CAATTAGTATTAGTATCTCGGATTAAACAGGTAGTTATCTTCCTTAGGAATAAACAGGTTGCCTATGTAGCTAAGGGTCACTTCAAACGCCTGTGGCATGGAGCCGCCAATGTTTTTGTAATCCTTATACTGCTGTGCTAAGTGAGCATCGTAAGCAAACCCGGCACGGAAACCTTTGTATTCAAATCCGATTTTAGGGATAATGGTATAGTTGCTCTTGTTCATACGG
This sequence comes from uncultured Chitinophaga sp., assembly GCA_964563185.1. Taxonomy (GTDB): domain Bacteria; phylum Bacteroidota; class Bacteroidia; order Chitinophagales; family LD1; genus Bog-950. Next base: position 4,822 of record CAZLXD010000231.1, on the reverse strand, counting down.
TTCCACAAACCAAGGAACAGGGTAGCACGCTTCGAAGGGTCAACGTCTTTCTTTACGTGAATACCGGCAGTTAAACCAAAGTTGGTTTCGGTGGTTTTTGCCTGCATTTGAAACATAGCACCGGGAATTAACACGGCTGCATCTTTAATATCGAACTCAAATCCACCATGCACGGTGTGGCGTAAAGGAATGCGGTAAACTTCGGCACTGTTTACAATAAAGTCCTGCTTATACTGAGTCAGGTTATTGATAGAGTATCCGGCATATACTTTCATGCCCTTGTAGAAATCGTACTTAGCAAACAAACCTGCGTTAAACTGGCCTTTTACCTTGTTGCCGGTGGCTAAAGATTCACCTGCAGCACCCGGGTCGTACGAAAATCCTGAAGGATTGCTGGGGTCAGAGTAGAATCCATCGTGGAACTGTAACTTGGCAAAATCAGCCTTATACATAATCACTCCTCCCTGAAAGCCTAATCCTAACTGGAATTTGCTCTTAGGTCCAAAGTTCATATTGTAGGCTACCGAAGCCAACACCTGGTTAATGTTGAATGTTTTGCCGTTTTGCTGGTCGTTTACAAAAACCAAACCAACACCCAGTGCACCTTTCTTAATCTTCTCCTTTAAAAGAGAGAAATCCAAACTCACCGAAGGGGTAGAGAAAGCCGGCTTGCTTTGTGTTAAACCGGGCCACTGGTTACGGTAAATACCGGTAATACGGTAGAAACCATTAAAGTTACCGGTTAAAGATGGATTCAGGGTTAAGGGTGAAGCATAAAACTGAGAAAAGTGGATATCCTGCGCTGTCAGGCCTAAGGTTCCCAGCAAAAAAGCTACGATTACGTAGAGTCTTATTTTCATGTGCTTGAGTTATTTAATGGGGTTCAAAGAAAATAATTTTTATGAATTGATTAGTGTAAAAGCGTAAATGATCCTGTCAGATTGTAATTCAGATACTGCTGCGGATTGTTTTGGTCAGGTCCATACAGTGTAATGTAGTAAATGTATGTATCGGCCGGCTGTGCCACTCCGTTAAAGTTACCATCCCAGTATCCGTTACCGTTGTAAATAAGCTGACCCCAACGGTTGTAAATTCTCATCTCTACAATACTCCAGAAACTTTGCAATGCAGCAGGAATATACGGGCCGTAAGTATCGTTTACACCATCGCCATTAGGCGTAAAGGCATTGGGCATAGGCACTAATCCCGGAGGAATAACCGCTAATGTTACAGAGTCGTAAGCCACACATCCGTTTTCTTCATCGGTAACCATTACCCAGTAGGTAGTAGAAACCTGAGGATTCTGAACAGCAGGTTGCTGCTTGGTAGAATCATCCAGATAAGTAGCCGGTGTCCACAGGTAGTTGAATACACTTACGTAACCACCTGTAACAGCATTCAGCCCTGCGCTCTGGCCAACATATACTGTTGCAGTAGGAGGGTCAGCAACAAATGCATCTACAGTTAAACAGTAAATATCTACGTTAATATCGTCTGCAACAGTACATTGGTTGTTATCGGTAGCAGTTACAGAATATAGCCCGCTTTCATCTACAGCTATGCTCTGTGTTGTATCAGTTGTTGACCAAATGTAGGTCCCCTGAACGGTAGATGTAAGGGTAACTACAGTATCGCAACCGCAAATACTTAAATCAGTACCGAGGTTAAGTGAAGGAGGTGTAGTGCTGGTTATTGTAGTGGTATCGTAGTTCTTACATCCGTTATCACTGGCAATAAGGGTGTAAGTACCGGCAACGCTCACTGTAATAGAGTCGCTTACTACCGCACCCGGATTCCATGTATAAACAATACCGCTAACAGGCGTAACACTTAACACGGCAACTGTTTGTCCTTCGCAAATATTGTCGTCACTTACCACAATATCAGCCGCAGGATGCTGAACAGGAATTACGTGAGCGGTGTCCTGAGAGAACAGGGTACAACCATTCTGATCAGTGGCTATGTAAGAGTAGTAGCCGGCCTGGCTTACCGCTATCTGCTGAGAACTTCCTCCATTGCTCCATGCATAAGTTACATAACCGGGGTCGGCTGCCAGTATAATGGTATCGCCAATACAAACAGCAGTATCGCCTGAAGGCTGCACCACAATAGGATTAAGCGTAAACTCACCCACATTAACTGTGTCGGAATTAAAGAAGCAGTAGCCGTCATTCACCAATACCCAGTAATCCTGAGAAGTAGCTGTTTGTGAAGCGGTACTAATACTTGGTGTAGTAGCCGATGTTGACCACAGATACGAAGTATAAGGGCCACCGCTCGGGCTAAGCACAACAGAATCGTAAGGGCAAATAGTATCGCCATTGCCTAAAGTAATTGGCGCATAAGTTCTTACCACTATGGTAATAGAATCATCGCCACGGCAACCTATGGAATCGTAAGCTGTAACAAAATACTCTGTAGTAACCGTTGGAGAAGCATACGGGCTTTGAACTGAACTTGAAGACAAGCCGGCAGCAGGCGTCCAGGCATAAGTTACACCGGCACCATTAAATACTAACTGAGTAGAATCGCCTGAACAAATAGAATCAGGCGCAGCACTTACATTAAATGCAAAGTTTCCTACAGCCACACGAACAGTATCGCGGGTAGTGCAACCGTTAGTGAAGTTAGCTGTAAGAACATAATTGGTAGTAGTGGCAGGTGCTGCTATCGGATCGAAAATCGTATCGCTTGAAAGGCCTGTTGAAGGAGTCCAAACAATTGACTGCAGGCCGGTTCCCAACGTAAGCGGGGTAAAGCGCCATGCCTGAGCACCACTAAATGTAACTGCCTGGTTATTGGCTCCCGGAACTGTATAACCGATGGTTCCGCTTGTGTTCTCCACTCCCATTACATAAGTGCTGCTGGTAAAGTTAGTGTGATGCAATTCAATGTTTCCGTTTTCAAAAATCTGCATTTGTCCGTTCACTGTTCCGCCACCACCGTAAAACGATACGTTGTTAAAGCGGATTACCAATACCCGGTTAGGAGCAGTTCCGTTCACAAAGTAATCTACTGTGCCGCCATTGGCCAGGTTAAGATCGCGCCAAAAGAGAGCAACAATATTGTTTGGCGTGGCAGCTGTAGGCAAAGCCTGAGTTACAAAGGTGGTATAGCCGGTTCCGAAAGAAACAAAACCGTTAGTGCATATAAAGAAGTTATTTACCGACTGGCAGAAAAAGTTAAATGGAAACGGCATAGGTATAGCCGGAGTAACTCCGTCATCCTGGCTGCTGAAACTTGCCGTTGTAACAGTACCCTGTGGCGTTATTAAGCCATAAGGAGTATTCGTTACAGAGTATGCTGTAGAGCAAACCGGTACGGTAGGGTGTAACCACTCTCCGTCCAGTTGTACGCTGTTTCCGTTACACACAGCTACATCGGGGCCGGCACTTATTAATACTCCTGTGTCTACAAAAAGGCTGACAGTAGTATCTCCCTGACAGGTTCCATCATCAATCAGTACAGTATAGTTCACATTGCTGTTTACTGTAACTACAGGGTTGGGAACATTTGGCAAGGTACTGCCATCAGAGCCTGTCCATGTAAAGTTGTAGTTGCCAAGAGGAGCAACACACATGATAAAGCGGGTGTTAGGCCTGTTTTGGCCGGTAACCGGTGTGGTAAGTGCCGAACATCCTGATGAAGTAGATAAATCGGCATTGTCCCAAAGCACCGAGTTTGTGAATGATGTGGCGGAATAAGCCACATTATCGTATTGGGTATAGGAGCTGTTATCAAAACAAATCTCCATAATAATATTAGAGAATCCATCCCAGTTAAAAGGAATATCTAAAGTATGGGTATTCCAACCTGTAGTAGTAGTATATGACACCGGATTGGCCACGGTTGAAAGCCCCTGAACATAAGATGTAGGCAACTGATTCAACGATGTGCAACCCATCTTTATAGTAAAGTTACTGTATGGGATGGTACTGTTCTTAGTAAGAACGTTAAAGCCAATATCGGTAATTGTTCCTGCCGCAAGGCCTAAAGCCTGCAATTCGGAGGCGCGATACAGATACTGCACTCTTCCATCCATCCAAAAGCCCACATAAGGGGTAACGTTTGCCCCGCCCGAAGCCGTTCCTGTTCCTAAATCCTGTAGGGCAAATGAACTACCCGGTAAACAAGGGTTTTGAGGGTCGGCTGTAGGGCCACAGTCTAAAGCCTTTACCAGAGAATTAAGTGTAACAGGGCTTCCGGGGCACACATAGTTTGCCGAAGGCGTTACTACAATTTTAGGAGCAACTCCCTGTATAACTATTTGAATACTGTCTTTAACTATACATCCGCTGGCAGATACCACTGTAACCTGATACATAGTAGTGGTAGTAGGCCTAACCGGAGTTGTTTGGTCGTTTGGATTTTGAACACCTGTATTAACAGGTCCCCATGTATAAGTAAACGGACCTTCGGTAGAAGGTGTTGGAACAACTGTTACAGGAGTGCTGGCGTTAAGACAAATAGTATCGTCAGGCGTAGATGTTTGTGTTGAGAAAGTAACTACGTTTGAAATGGTAATAGTATCTCTGTTCTTGCATCCGCCCTGCAAGTCGCTTTGAACAATGTAAGTAGTAGTGGTGGATGGAGCAAAATAAACTACTGAACTATCCTGATTAGAGCTTACTATGCCGGTGGTAGGTGTCCATGAAAACTGGTTACCACCATATACGGTTACTGCAACAGGACCGCTACCTGTACAATATGCTTTGTCCGGACCTGCATCGGTTCCCTCCAATACACTAATCTGATAGGTAAACAACTGAAGTCCGGTAATAGGGCAGGCATTATCCTCAAATTGCACCGTAAAATAACGGAA
>CAZLXD010000230.1:0-5137 GCA_964563185.1 uncultured Chitinophaga sp. | reverse complement strand
AGCACTTTACATTATCCAACTGCCCTACACCAAACTGAAAAGTTCCCACCACCCGAAAGCGCATAGCGGTACCTTTAGGGGTAGCCAGCGTTACAATATCGCCTATGCGTACATTCAGTTTACCAGCCAGTGTATGCCCCATCAGTATCCCATTGTCTATTGTCAGCAGGTTTTCAATGCGGCCGGTCTTCATTTTAGCAGCAAGTCCCGTCAGTTGTGCTTCCTCCAGAATATTTACTCCGCTCAAAGTGCCATTTATCTGCACCGGACCGCTTACATAAAATACCTGTGTTGAAAGCACGGGGCTTACCGCCAGCACCCGTTCATCTGTGCGCAAATCCTCCATAATGCGGTTGGCGTTTTTAAGGTTGGGCGTAATGTCCTTAGGCTTAGGATGATGCACCACATTCAGCACTTTATCGGTGTCGGAAACTTCATCAAGAAGCGAACGCGTGAAATCGGTTTTTATATCGTTGTACAGCCGCACATCGGGGGTTGACGATAAAAGTGTGTCCTGTAAAAACTCATTAAAGCCCTGCATAAAACTTATCATAAGTATATACATACCAATACCAAACGTAACCCCCAACATGGCAACTAGTGTTTGCTTTGGTTTGGCAAGCAGGTGTATTTTGGCTATTTCGAAGTTTACGTTCATGTGTTTTGCATAAAGGTTTTAATGGCAGCGGTTACTTCTTCGTGGCCTTCGTTTACATATTGAACTTTATCCTCATCCGGTTTTAAGTAATGAGGCGTAAACGGATACTTGCTTTGGATAAGCCAATCGAACCCCTTTTCCATAGCTATTTTACTATCGGTATTACAACCTCATCGGTATCGCCCAAGCCTTCCAGCACTTCTGCAAACTCCAGGTTCTCTAGCCCCCGCTTAACCTTAACCCGCTTGTTCAACCCCATGCCTTTTACTTCTACTTCATCATTGGCCTGTATTACATTTTTAGGCACAATCAGTGCTTTTTCTTTCTGCGCAATAATAATATTGGCTTCCACCGAGGTATGAACAAAATTTATATCGTAGTCTTCGGTAAATGTTGCTTCTACTTTAAAGGATTGGTCCTGCTGATTCATATTCGGATAAATCTTAATCACCTTTGCCTTATAAACTTTGGTGCCGGTTACATCCATCTTTACCACTACCTCTTGTCCGGTTTTTACTTTATCTACATCCTGTTGGTCAACACTCAGTTCTAAAATTTTTGCACCTTTCTCTCCCACCAATGCTACCAGTTCTGTTCTGCGTACGGCCTCGCCAATGTCCTTGTAGGTTTCATATACCATACCGTTCATTACGCTGCGTATAGAATAATTGCCATAATCAAGGTTGGAAGCCGCCAATATGCTCTGCGCGTTCTTCCACTCAACCTGCAACTGTTCTTTAGTGCGTCTGTAGTTTTCCTGTGCCGATTTTAAATCGTTGGAAGAAACTTCAAAGACTAAAACAGCCTGGTCGTATTGTGCTTTGGTAACTGCCTGTGCTTCGAACATGCTTTTGTAGCGAACGTAGTTCAGCGAGTCGTTATTGTGTTTTGCTTCGGCACTCTTCAACTTACTTTTAAGGTCTAGCAACACCGGTGAGTTTTCCGAGGCATTCAACTTAGCCAACTCCAAAGCCGATGAACTGGCACCGAGTTTTGATGAAGCCGCATCGTTTTGCACCCGGTATATTTCCTCACCGCTTTTTACGTCATCGCCTCCTTCTTTATTCTTCACCACTATGTAGCCATCGCTCAGGGCAAACACTTTGTATTCGTTCCGCGGCACCAAAAAGCCGGAAGCATACACCGCTTCGGTAATAGCCTTATGCTGTGGTTTAATAGTTTCAATTTTATTCTTTTTAAACATCACCCAAAGCACCACCGCCACCACTATAACCGGAATAAGGAGAAGGTATTTTTTGTTCATACTTTTTAGTTGTGGTTCAAAAAAAGGAACTCCTTTACATTTTTTTAAATCCGTTTCGGTAATCTGAACAAAAACGGCTGTGAAGCGCCCGTTTACAGCCTTTAACCGATTTGCTTATTCGCGCAACATAATCAGGTGCGGAATGTCGTCTTCTAGGTATTGCTCGTTCTGGTCAACAAAGCCAAAGCCTTCGTAAAACTTTTTAAGGTAAGCCTGCGCCCCTATGCGTATAGGCACTTTGCCATACAACTTTTCGGTGGCGGCAATTGCTGCTATCATCAACTCTTTACCGGCCCCTGTTCTGCGGTGGTTGGGCGCAGTAACTACCCGCCCGATCGAAGCCTCTGTATAGCTGATACCCGCAGGCACTATGCGCGCAAGGGCCGCCAGCTCATCGCCTTTGTAACCCATCAGATGTACACAGTAAACATCCTTGCCGTCAGGGTCTAAATACGGGCAGGTTTGCTCTACCACAAATACTTCTCCGCGCAGGCGCAGTATGGCATAAAGTTCCAAAGGGGTAAGCTCCTGAAAGGGTTTTAGCAGCCAGTGCATGTTGCAAATAAACAAATTGACCAAACACTCCCGCACAAGTTGCAAGTCATTTTACAATATGTAACTTTAGCCTGCAAACCGTTCCTGATGCCTACTTTAAAAACCAAACTTTATTGTCTGCTACAGCCTCACCCCCACAGTTCGCTAAGGGGAAAATGGGTCGACATTCTGCTTGCCGGGCTTATTATGCTCAATATCCTTTTCCTTATTCTCGAAACTGTCCCCTCGCTCGATGCCGGTTACCGGAGTTTCTTGTGGAACTTCGAGTTATTTTCAGTAGGCATTTTTACGGTGGAGTACATACTGCGCTTATGGACCATTACTGAAAACAGCGAGTATGCCCACCCCCTAACCGGGCGCCTGCGCTATGCCCTTACCCCTATTGCTATTTTCGACCTTATTGCCTTTCTACCCTTTTTTCTCCCGTTCTTCCATGTCGACCTGCTGTTTATGCGCTCGGCAAGGTTATTCCGGCTGCTGCGCATTTTTAAAATAACCCGCTATGTAAGTGCCCTCAGTTTTATTACCGATGTAATAAAAGATAAGGCTGAAGAACTGATTATAGGCTTTACCCTAATGCTGTTTATGCTGGTGGTGTTCAGCTGCCTGATGTTTAATATAGAACATGCCTCACAACCCCATAAATTCAGCAGCATACCCCAAACCATGTGGTGGGCCATTGCCACCCTTACCACCGTTGGCTACGGAGATGTTTACCCTGTTACCCCCCTCGGAAAGGTGCTGGCAGGCCTTACTGCCATTAGCGGCATAGGGCTTTTTGCTATACCTACCGCATTACTGGCATCAGGCTTTACCGAAAGAATAGGCAAGCACTACCACAAAGGGAAATACTGCCCGCATTGCGGTAAGGAGTTGTAGCTGCGATTGAAAGAGTGATTCATTTACGGAGTAATGGGCTATTTTCTTATGGAAAGGCATACTAAAAACTCAAAAAAACAAAATGGTTGAGTTGGATTCTGATGCAGTAACACGGTACAGTATAAGAACAAGTATTTAGTTGTTTTACAACAAGCATTTTCTGCACCTTTGTTTTGTGACTTTACAACGTACTTCGTCTTTTCTTTTCTCCCTGTTTGCATGGAGTTTACTTATTCTGCGTTTTGGTTACCGTTTTGGTACGGGCGATCAGGTAGAGTTATTGCCTTACACTTTGTTCCTTCAAAATCCAGAGTTATACCCACACGATTTCTTTATTCAGGGACTTCATGCAGCGGTGCCAAACGAACGAACCGTTATGGCGCATTTGCTATTTCCTTTCGTTAGCCATCTAGAACTCTTTTGTTTCGTATTTCAAATGCTTACAACATTGTTGCTGGTAATGGGTTTAGAAAAGTTAGCACTTCGGTTTGTTGCAAACAAATATGTGGCTTGGTTGTCGGTGCTTATTGCTTTAATTCCTTTAAACGATTTTGGGTTAGGTAATGTGGAACTCTACTCGGAATGTCTACAGGCGGGTGGTGTGGCGGTAGCTATTGCTGTTTGGGCAGTTAACTTCTTTATAGATAGAAAGTTCTTGGCCACATCTCTTTTAATGGCAGTTGCCACTTTTATTCAGGTACTGGACGGGCTGGATGTGATGCTGGTGCTATGTGCGATAGTGCTGTTACAACTAATTCGAAAACAGATATCCTTAAAAGATTTTGTTCAGTTGGTGGTTCCTTATTTGCTTACAGTAGGAGTTTGGCTTTTGGTAATACTTCAGGCAAAATCAGGCAGTGGTTCGGGCAGCACATATAATTCCCCCGATGAGTTCTTTCGTATTCTATTTGAGTTTCGCCACCCGCATCATTTTATTTTTGCCACCTTCTCCAAAGCCAAAGTGGCTGTTTACTTTTTGCTTACTGCACTGGCATTGGTGTTCTTTTATCAGCGTTCAGAATCCTTGTTTCAGTTTAGTATTCTCGCTACTGTCGGACTGTGTTTGTATGTCATAGCTACCGATGTTCTTCAGCTTGTATTTATTGCCAACTTTCAGTTTTATAAAGTAACCCAGTGGGTAAAGTTTTACGGAGTGGTAGCAGTTGTTGGCTATGTAAGTATTTGTACCCCTAAAGCTCTTTTGTTCAGGATAAATGCCACTATAGAAAGAATATTACTGGTGGTAGGGGTGGCATTTTGCTTTATCATCATTTTCTACTTCAATAATTGCCTGCCTTATCGGGTTCCGTATCAGATAGCAAGCCTGAAACAGAAGGATGACATGTTTCAGATTTGCCAATCAATAAAGGAGGTAACTCCAACCGATGCCGTTTTTATTCAGCCTTTTGATAATACAGAACTGAAGTTTCATGCAGAACGCAGCAGTTATGTTGAGTTTAAGGCAAATGTGCGGCACAAGACCTATGTGGCCGAGTGGTACAGAAGAGTAAAGGAAGTCTTCGGGGTTAAGTATGAAGACAACTTGAAGGGATTTGAATTACAGCAGCAGGCAAATACACATTTCTACGGGTTAAATGCCGAACAGTTAATGCGGTTAAAGCAGGAAGGCGTAACTCACCTGCTTACGACAAAACAACAACCGCCAGCGATTGGTAATCTAGTAACAGCGAACAGCACTTATGCAGTATATCAATTATAACGGCAACATATACAATGCGCACGAAACGCTGTTGCAACTAGGCAACCGGGGCTTTAAGTAT
>CAZLXD010000229.1:0-5157 GCA_964563185.1 uncultured Chitinophaga sp. | reverse complement strand
CGTTATTAATTAATAATCCAGGACCTTCTCCAAAGCGTGATCTACATCTGTATGAATAAAATTGGCCTGATAACCCATTGTAGTTCGGATATCCGAGTGTCTGTATAGCTTTTGCAACATTTGAGGGCTAATTTTATCTTTAGTAATGTTGCCGAAAGTATGTCGTGAGATATGGCAACTCAGCTTCTTTTCAATACCTAAGTCCTTCCCAATCTCCTTCAGTACCTTATCAAACTTACCGGTTGCTTGTGTGATTTTTAGATACTGGCCTCTATGATCCTCCTGCATAGTGTTTTTCAACTCCGGAAAGACATACCCATGGTTTGCTATCTTCTGCCTTTCATACTGCTTTAGAATACCCATTGCTTTGTCCGGCAACTTAAGAGAGACTGTTTTTTTATTCTTTCCCATTTGATAAACCAAACGATCATCAATAACATCTTTCCAGCGCAGCCTGAGAGCATCAGAAATACGTATCCCGGCCAGGTAGAAGCTAAAGAGCCAAACATTTTTTACGTGATTCCATACCGGCTTATCTTTGAAGAAAGCATTTTCTAAAAGAGTGACCTCGTGAACATTCAATCCTATTTTTTCGCTTTCCGGAAGCTTTATCCGTATTCCATTCTTTCCAAAAGGGTAATCATTTGAATCTGCCAATCCATCCTGAATGGCTCTGTTATAAACGGTACGAATAACAATCATGTAGTTCATGACTGTGCGCTCGTTTACTTTTCTATTATTCCTTAAATGGAGCGCAAACTTTCTCAATAAGGTCAAATCAATTTCCTTAAAGGTTATATCCTGTCCAATGAAAGCATAAAAGTTATTTATTTTTGCTTTGTCCCCAGATAACCTGGTAAACTTCGAGGACTCTGCTAACTCTTTCAAGTAATTTTGTGCTTCTTTAAAGAAGTAGCCCATTCCTCTTTCTTTTCGTCCTTCCCGGACAGCACGTATTACACTTTTTTCACTTCTGACCAAGGCTCCGATAACATCGTTATTTATGTCATTTCGTTTCTTGAGTAGGAGAGCATTCATGTATTCGTAATTAGGGTTGCTCTTGCGAATCTGTTCGCTTACCGGATCCCATTCCTTAGGTAACACCCATAATTTGCTAGAGTAGTATTTGTTTTTGGTTCCCTCCGAAAGACGAATCCAAATAGGACAAGTGCCGTCCCCTTTTGCCTTTTTGAGCATCAATAATGCTTTAACAGTAGCCATATAAAAATATCCTGTTTTTCAGTACACAATTTTGAGATAGGTAAAAGTAGAGGTAAAAGTAACTTTGAAATTCAGGACTTTAATAATCACCAAAAACCTCCATTTTTGCCGATTTTATCACAAAAATAGCCATTTTTAGTCGTTTTTGGAGGCTTTAAATTAACAAAAAACAGGACTTAAAATCCTGTGAGCCTCAAAGCTCGTGCGGGTTCGATTCCCGCCCGCGGTACAAGCCCAGTAAGGGTTTCAAGCAATTGAAACCCTTTTTTGTTTTTGTTAAAATTCGAATAGGTAAAAGCGAAACTTCATTTTTAACAAATTTAAGGCGCTTCTGAGTAAGTATTTTGGGAACTCCAATGCCATTGCAGCCATCATGTAGGTTTGTTTTTTTTCAAATTTCCTTCACGTCATTCAGATGTGATTTCCTTTCAAATCTGTTTAAAGGGCAACTTCAACTACACTTCAAGGGAAATTGCTATTAGCAGTAAGTTTCAGTTTTCCCGCCTGCAAAACTACAACAGGCATTGACAATCTCTTGCTGCCGTTTTATATTAACCCTACCCTAGCAGTAATTCCAATCACCTAACAGTGTTTATGCAAGTGTTTAAAGCATTGTTTCTACCGGTTATTTTTCTACTTACTTCAGCTTTCACCTCAGCCCCCCTAATGTGGATGGAAAAGAATGCTTCCTTTAGCGCCACCGTAGATGGAGTTGCCTTTAAACTGAGCAACGAACAACTTTACCGGGGCTTATTGGTTAACCGTGCAGCTTCTATGGATGGCAAAATACCTGCCCGCACGGTTATAAGCGCTACGTTTACCGGCCCTTCCGATGGGGCAGAAGGCCGCCTGATTGCCGATAATATACAGTTTGAAATAGGCTATCACCCCGGAAAAACCGGTGCCCCTGATATGTTTGTGGTTTCCGTACAGTACAAGAACGGCAATTATTACATGGTTAAGGAGCAAAGTGAATTAAACATTACATCGTTTACTTGGGAAGATGACCGAAAGCACTTTGTCCTTTCAGCCGATTTTGATTGTAAAATGAGGAGTTTCGGCTATCCTGCCGATAATGCAAAAGATGTGGCCCTGAAAGGGAGAATGGATAACATACGCATTACCGTGCCCAGTTGGCTGGCGGCTAAGATAAACTAAGGCTGAGTGTGTATTTGCGCTTTCACTTTCTCGAGCGCTTCAAAAATCTTTTCAAAATCTTCTTCAAATATTAATACGCTGTGGCGTATAAACTCCCCATCGTTTTTACGGCTCTCGGTTACTTTCAGAATTTTAGAGCCTTTATTGTCCTCCTTTAAATCGAAGAAATAGGTCCTTTTGCCTGCGGCTACTTTTTCGGTGAATAATGTTTTGTCGTCAAACATTCTTTTATTGTTTTGTTTACGCAAGGTAACACATTTTCATATTCTCCAAAATTATATAGCATGGTTAAAAAGATAATGCTGCTGGGCAGTGGCGAGTTGGGTAAAGAGTTTGTGATAGCCGCCAAAAGGTTGGGGCAATATGTTGTTGCGGTGGACTCTTACAACAATGCTCCCGCCCAACAGATAGCCGATGAACGAGAAGTGATAAACATGCTGGATGGTGCTGCTCTTGATGCCATAGTAACCAAACATAAACCCGATATAATAGTTCCCGAAATTGAAGCCATACGCACCGAGCGCTTTTACGATTACGAAAAGCAGGGCGTGCAGGTAGTGCCATCGGCCCGTGCGGCCAACTTTACCATGAACCGCAAAGCCATTCGCGATTTAGCGGCTAAAGAACTGGGCTTAAAAACAGCCAATTACCGCTATGCTACTACGTTGGAAGAACTGAGCGCTGCTGTAAAGGAAGTAGGTATTCCCTGCGTGGTAAAACCTTTAATGAGTTCATCGGGCAAAGGGCAAAGTACCATTAAAAGCGAAGCCGATATTGAAAAAGCATGGAACTATTCGCAGGCCGGTAAGCGGGGCGATATTGCCGAAGTAATAGTGGAAGCCTTTGTTACCTTCCATACCGAGATAACGCTGCTTACCGTAACACAAAAAAACGGCATCACGCTTTTTTGCCCGCCCATTGGCCACCGACAGGAGAGGGGAGATTATATGGAAAGCTGGCAACCCTGCGCCATAAGCGATGCCCATTTAAAGGAAGCAAAGAACATAGCCGACAAAGTAACCCATGCCTTAACCGGTGCCGGTATATGGGGTGTTGAGTTTTTCTTAGCCGATGACGGAGTTTACTTCAGTGAACTTTCACCGCGCCCGCACGATACCGGCATGGTAACACTGGCGGGCACCCAAAACCTTTCAGAGTTTGAATTACATGCCCGTGCAGTATTAGGCTTACCTATTCCCGAAATTGAATTGCTGAAAGCAGGAGCCAGTGCCGTGGTGCTGGCCGATAAAGATGGGGTAAACCCAAGCTACACCGGTGTGGAAGCAGCCCTGAGCGAACCGGGCACTGATATACGCATGTTTGGTAAGCCCACCACCCGCCCTTACCGCAGAATGGCAGTAGCACTTGCCTATGGTGAAGCGGGAAGTGATGTAGATGCCGTAAAGCAAAAGGCTATTGCCAATGCTGCTAAGGTGAAGGTGATAGTTTAACCCTTCTGTTTATTTAGGTTTGTATAACCCCTACATTGAACTGCCTGGTAATAGGAGCATTATTTGCGGCTTCTACTCCCATAGAAATAACCTTGCGGGTTTCCAGCGGGTCAATAATACCATCCGTCCATAAACGGGCAGCTGCGTATTTCGGGTCGAGGGTATTAGTGTAGCGGGCGCGTATATCGTCCAGTAGTTTCTTTTCGTCCTCGGGTGTAATTTCCTGCCCTTTTCCTTTTAATGTAGCTACCTGTATTTGCAACAGCGTTTTTGCTGCCTGGTCGCCACCCATTACGGCAATGCGCGAACCAGGCCATGCGTATATCAGGCGCGGGCTATAAGCCTTGCCGCACATAGCATAGTGGCCTGCGCCATAGCTATTGCCCACCACTATGGTAAACTTGGGCACTACTGAATTGGAAACAGCATTCACCATTTTAGCGCCATCTTTAATAATGCCCCCGTGCTCGCTACGCGAACCCACCATAAAGCCGGTAACATCCTGTAAAAACACTAACGGAATACGCTTTTGGTTGCAGTTCATAATAAAGCGGGCGGCCTTATCGGCACTGTCGCTGTATATAACCCCACCAAACTGCATTTCGCCTTTTTTGCTTTTTACCACTTTGCGCTGGTTGGCTACAATGCCCACCGCCCAGCCATCAATACGGGCGTAAGCGCAAATAATACTCTTGCCGTATTCTTCCTTGTATTCTTCCATTTCAGAATTGTCCACCAGTCGCTTGATTAACTCGTGCGTATCGTACTGGCTGGTAATACTTTCGGGTATAATACCGTATATATCTTCAGGGTTTTCTTTGGGCTTGGCGGGCTCAATACGGTCGAAGCCGGCCTTTTCGGTATGGCCGAATTTATCCACCAGGTTGCGGATGGTTTTCAGGCATTCCTCATCGTTTTTCATTTTGTAATCGGTTACCCCCGATATTTCGCAGTGCGTAGTAGCACCGCCCAGTGTTTCGTTATCAACGTTTTCGCCTACGGCTGATTTAACCAAGTAACTGCCGGCCAAAAACACCGAGCCGGTTCCTTCCACAATCAAAGCTTCATCGCTCAAAATAGGAAGGTAAGCACCGCCCGCCACACAGCTGCCCATAATAGCGGCTATTTGCGGAATGCCCATGGAGCTCATAATAGAGTTGTTGTGGAAAATACGCCCGAAGTTTTCCTTATCGGGAAATACTTCATCCTGCAGAGGCAGATAGGCTCCTGCGCTATCCACTAAGTAGATAATAGGCAGGCGGTTTTCAATAGAAATTTCCTGAGCGCGGAGACTTTTTTTAGCTGTAATAGGGAACCATGCTCCGGC
>CAZLXD010000228.1:3879-5183 GCA_964563185.1 uncultured Chitinophaga sp. | reverse complement strand
GCAAAGCAAATGTAACAAGTATTATGAAGCACAAAAACTGAAACCGGTCAGTTAACGAATAATGTTGTACGACATGCCCCCTTAGTTCTCACTTCAAACCGTGTAAAAGAATGTGTATTGTTGCTTCAGTTAAAAAGAATGTGACTATGGCTATAGATTTCTCACAGGCTCAAATTAAAAAGCTGGCAATACACCGTGTAGGGAATAAGAATGCTGACGAAGGTTACTTTCTCTCCAAACATATTACTAACATACGCGATACAGAAGCACACAGTTTGCTTATTCAATTCTTTACGGGAGTGTTTAAAAATCCTGAATTCTTTCAGTTTACACACCCTACACAACTAGAGCAAAACGATGTATTCCGACTAACCCAACAGGCATTTTCCAACAAGCCCGACTTTTTGAATTTAAGCGGAGATGTAGCCAAATTGCTGTACAGCAAATCAACCCACCCTCAGGTAAAAGGCGGGGAGCTGTATGTTGTATTGTTTCAGGACATTCTTTTGGAAGATGAAATGGTGAATGCAATAGGCATTTTCAAATCGGAAAGCAAAACTCCGTTTATGCGCGTGTTACACAAAGGTGAGGCGTATGATTATGAATTCGATCAGGGAATTGATTTGCATGCCATAGATAAGGCCTGCATAGTTTTAAACACAAAAGAAGAAAACGGATACCGGGCCTGTTTACATGACAGACAAAACAAGGGGGAGGAAGCCCTTTACTGGAAGCATGAGTTTTTGGGCTTAAAACCAAGTGCCGATGACTATCATAAAACAAAGCAGTTTATGAGCCTAGCTAAGAGTTACATTAAAGACCGCTTGCCGCAGGAATTTGAAGTAAAAAAAACCGACCAAATAGAAATGATGAACAAGTCAGCTGAGTTTTTTAAAAAGCATGAACAGTTTGATTACCAGAATTTCTCTCGCGAGGTTATTCAGGAACCACACATTATGCAATCGTTCAGCCGCTTTAAAGAAGAGTTTGAAGAACGCAATGAATTTGAAATTGGCGATGGATTCAACATCAACACTTCCGCTGTAAAAAGCCAGTCGCGCTTTTTCAAAAGCGTGATTAAACTGGATAGGAGTTTCCATGTGTATGTGCATGGCAACAAGGAGATGATTGAGAAAGGTTACGATGAAGAACGCAACCTGAATTACTACAAACTGTTTTACCGCGAGGAGAGCTAAAAACTAATCGGGCTTAAAAAAATTAGTAGCCTGCCACACCACTAATCCTTGTGGCGCATGGCGTGCCGAAAAGGCGCCAAGTTTATTATACCAACCGGGAATGACTAC
>CAZLXD010000228.1:889-3869 GCA_964563185.1 uncultured Chitinophaga sp. | reverse complement strand
TGCCAGTAACCCATCTAAGCCTTGTTTAGCCACTTTATCCGCTTTCATCATAAACATGGCATTTTTAGCGGCAACTGTATCCATCTGTGCAGGTGAAAAGAATTCGGTTTCCGTTCCACCGGGGCAAAGGGCTGTTACGTTCACTTGTTCCTTTCTTAGTTCATAACGAAGTGCCCGGGTAAATGACAGCATAAATGCTTTACTGGCACAGTACACCGCCATGTAACCCACCGGTTGAAAGGCTCCGGTGCTAACCGTATTCAATAAATAACGCTTTTGATTCGGGTTGGTGGTATTTAAAAACTCGTGCGCCATTTTAATCTGCGCATCCATATTCAAATGCATTACCTCTATGTGCTTCTCCAACGGTTGTTGCTCAAATTTTCCGTAAAAACCCATGCCGGCATTATTAATAAGCATATCTACGAATAAGCCATTCTCCGTTATCCAACCGAATATCTTCTTATGAATAGCATGATCAAGCAGGTCGCCTGTGTGAGTATGAACACTCACCGTATATTTTTCGGAAATTTCCTTTGCTAACTCCTCTAAAAGTTGCGCAGAACGCGCAACCAAAATAAGATTCATGCCCCGCGAAGCACATTCATAAGCAAATGCCTTTCCTATTCCTTTGCTGGCTCCGGTAATAAGTGTGTAAAGCATAAACTACTTACTGCCCGTAAAGGGATAGTATTTAATGTCGCTGCTGTTGGTTTTACTTTGTGCCTGTCCGTTAAGTGTAAGGGCACTCCCATCAAGTGTAGCAGCACCCGAAAAATGATATACATCACTATAGCCCGCTATCATTCCGTCCTCACTAACAGTAGCTGTGGTAGCATTACTCAACTTAGCATTAGCAATCGTAACAAAAGTTACATAGTTTCCCGCGAAGTAAGTTTGTAACTCCATTTTTAATGTCTTATTATCAACTTTACTTACCACCACTCGGTTAACTGCTGTACCCGCTACACCAGTATAGGTGCCAATCCAATCTTCAGCCCAATCTTTTTGGCACGAAGAGAACAAAGTGAGAAATACAGCGGCAACCAACACAAACTTAACTTTCATACACACCTATATTTTGGAGTAAAAATAGAACAATACAATATAGGCAGTGTAAAAAGTCTCACAACAATCCATGTTTTATCACCCTTTCATGAAACATCTTTGACAATAACCCGTAATAATTGCTGAAACCAAAAAGGAACCGTAACGTCATGAAGAACAAGCAAATACTGTTTGCTATAGGTCTGACCTTAGCATCAATCACCACATTTAGCCAAAATATAGGCGTTGGCGAACCCAACCCCGCCAGTAAGTTTACCGTAAAAGGTAACCTGGCCGTTGGCAGTAATTACTCAAATATTACAGCTCCTGAAAATGGAGCTATTATTGAAGGTTCTGTTGGCATCGGCACTTCGAACCCAAGTGCCGAAGCAATACTAGACCTCTCGGGCTCCAACAAAGTTTTTTTGTTACCCCGAATGAATACTTCGCAACGTAATGCGGTAGTAAATCCCCCTCAGGGCATGTTGGTGTACGATACCGATGAACAAAAAATATACACCTTCCATACGGAGTGGCTTTCCATTATAGCCGGAGAAAACGGAGCAGCAGGGCCAACGGGACCTACAGGTCCGCAGGGAGAACCTGGTCCGGCTGGTATTAACGGAATGGATGGAAGCAACGGAACACCCGGAGCAGACGGGGCTACAGGTGCCACAGGTGCCACAGGGGCTACAGGTGCCACAGGAGCTACAGGTGCCACAGGAGCTGTAGGCATAGGACACATTTATGCCACTAGCTCTTCATCGAGCATTACTATAGGAACAGGAACCAAAAGTTTGACAGTAGGAACAGGGCTTTCATATACCACCGGACAAACTGTAGTAATAGCCAACACTTCTTCACGCTATATGATTGGTATGGTCTCCGCCTACAATTCCTCCAATGGAACTATGTCTGTTTCAGTATCATCTAAACAAGGAAGCGGAACCTACAGCACATGGAGTGTAAACCTGAATGGAGCTGTGGGAATAGCAGGCGCTACAGGTGCCACAGGGGCCACAGGGGCGAATGGAGGTTCTGCCGCATTATTAGTTTCGGCTTCCAGAACATCTACATATACTGCAGGAACATCTTATTCTACTTTAATTTATAATTCGGCTAGCGTAAACTCCGGTTCTGCTTACAACACTTCAACAGGTGAATTTATAGCTCCTGCTACAGGTTTGTATCAAATTATTGTAAACAACAACTACACCGTTTTAAACGGGTTAAATAACGGCCTCAAAACCAGAGTTGTAGTGGATGGTAATACCGATTACGAAACATCTATTGCACTTACCCCATATAACACAACCACTATAGGCAATGCCATCACAATCAACGATATTGTAGAAATGGAAGCTGGTGACAAACTTACCATACAGGTGGGCCAAAAGATTAATACCATGACCCCTTCTGTTGGAAATGGCCAACACATACTTAAGATTATCCGACTATTCTAACCCATTAGCTTTCTCCCCGTTAATTACAGCCGCACTAACTTAGTGTGGCTTTTTTTTGCCGCAGTATAGTAGTGTATACCGCTTACACAAATATGATCAAATGCAATTATCTGTCTTTTTTCGCCAGCCATTCACAAAACTATATTGGTAACGATTAAGTTCGATTTTCTGATCCCATATTAACCGGAGCAGCTCAATTCCTAATCGGGCTCTTGTACTTTGCTTAAACGAATAGGATATAGTAAACAGGTGTATTTTCGAAGCCTGCTTTTGTTTCCGAGTGTATTACAATACAGATTAAAAAACACAGCTTCTTCCTCATTTCCCCAATCCCGTTATTTTTAACCCGCACAAAACACAGGCAATGGCGCAGTTTGAATTAATAATGCCCAAAATGGGAGAGAGTATTACCGAAGCCACCATTCTTAAATGGTTAAAAAAGGAGGGCGATACCGTAAAGTTAGATGAGC
>CAZLXD010000228.1:0-879 GCA_964563185.1 uncultured Chitinophaga sp. | reverse complement strand
AGATGAGCCTGTATTAGAAATAGCTACCGATAAGGTGGACTCCGAAGTGCCCTCGCCCGTGGCCGGTGTGGTAACCAAAGTACTTTACAAAGAAGGCGATGTAGTGGCTGTTGGCAAAGCGGTAGCTTTACTGGAAACCGAAGCAGCCGGAGCGCAAACATCAGCACCTAAGGTGCAAACAGGCAAACCCGAACCGGCAGTGGCAAAAGCAGAAACTGCGGTAGCTAAATCCGAAATCAGAAATCAGAAATCAGAAATCTCAGCCGATCGTTTCTACTCTCCGCTGGTATTAAACATTGCCCGGCAGGAAGGCATAAGCATGAGCGAACTGGAAACCCTGCCCGGAACAGGTGCCGCAGGCCGGGTAACTAAAAAAGATATACTGGAGTATGTGGCAAACAAAGCGGCAGTTGGCACTCAACAGTCCGCAGTATTACAAACCCCATCTGTTAACACAACAGCAAAAGTAATTGAAGCGGCATCGGACACCCGTCATCCGTCATCGGACGTTTCAACTAAATCATACAGCGGCAATGTAGAAATAATTGAAATGGACCGCATGCGCAGGCTTATTGCCGATAACATGGTAAAAAGCAAGCAAACCTCGGCCCACGTTACCTCGTTTGTTGAAGCCGATGTAACCAACATAGTGCTTTGGCGCAACAAGGTGAAGAAGAAGTTTCAGGATTTATATGGCGAGAACCTGACCTTTACGCCTATTTTTATTGAAGCCGTATGCCGCGCCCTCCGCGATTTTCCCATGGTCAATTCATCGGTGGACGGAAGTAATATTGTTTTAAAGAAAGACATTAACATAGGCATGGCGGCTGCGCTGCCCACCGGCAACCTTATAGTTCCCGTTATAAAAAATGCCGACAT
>CAZLXD010000227.1:3714-5184 GCA_964563185.1 uncultured Chitinophaga sp. | reverse complement strand
GCCGATGCTTTTATCAAAATGGGAAAACCAATAGATACGGCAAGCCTCTTTGCCTCCTCAATATCTGTTATGGCACCTTCACTTCCGGGCACCATTGGTATATCGAATTTTTTAGCAGCTTCTTTTGCGGCCAGTTTGCTGCCCATTATCTCAATTGCCTCCGGAGTCGGGCCAATAAAGGTGATTCCGTTTTCTTCTACCAGCTTTGCAAAGGCTGCGTTCTCACTTAAAAAACCATAACCCGGGTGAATTCCCTCTACTCCCAATTTCCTGGCTATTTCCACAATTTTATCGCCACGTAAATAACTTTCTTTCGAAGCTGCCGGGCCTATACAAACCGCCTCATCGGCATAGCGTACATGCGGACTATTCCGGTCGGCCTCACTGTAAACAGCAACTGTTTGTACACCCATTTCGCGGGCACTTTTCATTACACGTAAGGCAATCTCACCACGGTTGGCTACAAGTATTTTTTTCATTCGGTTAAGTATAGTGGAAGAAAAAAGCGGCTATGGCAAAACGTGAATTTCTTTTGCCTGATAGACCACTTTTGAATTTTGAAACTCATGCACGTAAGCCAGAATGAACATATTCTCCGGCTTCCATAAGGCATCCAACACTTTCTTATACACCTTGCGTATAACTCTGCCCTGTTCTAAAGTGGCAGTTAGCAGGTCTCCCTGAGTATCACTAATAACATCCCGCATTATATCCTTGTGATTGTAAAAGGTGTCTATTTCTGTTCCATCTAACTGAGCGGTTACAATGTCGCTTTCTAAAAGCATAACGGTTACTTTGTTTTGCTCGGTTACTGCCGAAGTGTAGTGCAATTCAACCACTATTGTCAGTTCGCGGTTGGTGCTGTCGTAGCTTTTATCGAGCATTATATTCACAGGTGTGGTGGCCGTAAGTTCCTGGTTAACATAGTTTGTCCACTTATTTTTATCTAGCAGAATCTTGCTCTCTCCGCCAAAAATTTTGCGGTCAATGCCGGCTGCCGGTTCTAACCCAATCTGACCAAGGTAATCGAACAGGCTCTGTGCTTTGGGGCTTCTAAAATCCTGCACGCTAAAGGAATAAGGCGCTCCTAATGAATTAATAGGATGCATACTGACTGAAACTACTTTATTGGGGTTTGCCGACTTAATGTTTGCAATAATATCATGACCCTGCGGACAATTAGGGCAACGCACACCTGTAAATTCTTCAATCAGTACAATTTTACTTTCGGGAGTTGCTGCAGGTGATTCAATATATGTGGTGTCGCTTACCGAATTTTGATTCCGTCCAAGATTTATATCAGGGCCTATCTCCTCGCATGAAGAAATGGTGCACAGCATGGCTGTTCCTAAAACTAATGCAGATAACAACTTTATCCTTCTCATACAATCAAATTAAAAGGTTGAATTAACTCCGAATTTCACCCCGCTGAAGGCAGGCTCTAAACGACAAACACCTCCCGTACAAACT
>CAZLXD010000227.1:0-3704 GCA_964563185.1 uncultured Chitinophaga sp. | reverse complement strand
GCCAGTGTAAAGCGATGTGCTCCACGGGTATAGCCTACAAAAAACGAGTAGTAATGGTTGGCGTTCGGATTCAAGTCAGGATTCGGTTTAAAATTCCACATGTCGCTAACTGCAAACGACCAGTTTGGAGCAATGTTGTACTCCAGCAAGGCAAAGAGCCATTGGCCGTAATCCTTTACAACATGCTGATACTGGAATTCAAACCGGAGGCTATGTTTTTTATTGATTTTGTAGCTTAACTCAAGAAACGGTGTGTAAGCATCAATATCAGGGTGCCCTTCCTTACGGTAAATAAATTTATTGTATCGGGCGTAGAAGAACCCAAACTCCATTTCAAGGCTTTTAACCGGTTTTATCTGTGCCGATACAAATGCTTCCCCAAAAAAAGGAGTGCTGCTGGGGTTGTACTTCTTTAATATAAAGTCGCGGATATAAGAACCTTGCGCAATAAAAGTCATTTTACGGTTTGGGGAGTAAATAAACTCAGCGCCAAAAGCCAATTCGCGATTCTCCAGCGATTGAGCAAAATATAGTGCCGGTAACCTGAGTGAATTCTGACGTGAAACCGGAGGGAGGAAGTTCATAAGGCCGTCAAAAAGTGCTTCGGTTGAATTTGGGGAAGTATGCAGATAAAAATTTTCAGTTCGTTTAAACTGCAAAGTCATTCCGAATCCCTTTTTTGAATAATTCACTGTGGTATAAATACAATTCCCGGCAGCGTCAATTAAGGAATCTTTAGCATCGCGTATTTGGTCTTTTTTAATGGCTTCGTGTGTTTTAAATGCGCCCTCCACATACCATGTAAAATCACCTACGGTAAGTGTGTTGTATGCAGTAACCGCGTAGGTATTAAACTTAGGTACAAATCGTCCGGTGGTATCGTATGTTTCAATAGTTGCCACTACCTGGTCCATGTTGTCTTTATCCATACTACGGTTTACCACGCCTACTCCCGGGCGGAAACTTGCTTTATCTTTTATGGCAAAATTCCCATCGGCATTAAATCCTACTATTATGGGCTTCTGAACTCCAAATTTCAGCTTCTGAACTCCGGCAAATGCTTTAAGCTTAAGTTTATCCTGCACATCGTATTGCAAACGGGCACCCAAAAGCGCATTGTCAATACCCAGAGCGCGCTCTTCAAAACTTCTGAAAATAATTCCCGTTCCAATTTGGTCATATATATATCCGCCCGTTATGGTTAAATCTTTTACCTTTTTTTTAATATAAAAATTGCCTACCCCAACACCGGTATATGGCGTTGTTGGAACCCTGAGTATAGAATTATAGAAAAAATCGAGGCGAACGCCCGTTTCCAACTCGTATTTCTCATTGGTATAGTTAAGGTTCAGCCAGGCATCAGCACCCACTTTGTAATTGTCATAGTGAGGTAGGTTAGAAGCCCCGATTTTTTCATCACGCACAAAAAAGTTAGTGTTGGATTGAAATGAACCTCCAAAATAGCCCCACTGTGCCGTTGCCGTGTAGAAGGATGAAAGCAGGAGAATTGTTGATAAGATGTTGAGTTTTTGCATGCTCTGCTTTTAAAAACGAAAGCGCAAAAATATCTTAAAAGTGTATGTTTAAAAATGGTTTAGCTTAGCTAAGGCTATATGGCATATTTATTGACAAACAATTCCAAACGGTTTACAAAATGAAAAAGGGTGTTTTTGCTGCATTATTTATTTCCTCCGCATTATTTGGCTATGCCCAGGATGAAAAAAAAGGCATTGAGAAAGTGCTTGGTGAAAAATCGCTACCTTCTGTTGAATTGGCTGATATGAACGGAAACAAAGTAAATGTGGCAGAATTGAGCAAAAGTGGCCACCCGGTTGTATTAAGTTTTTGGGCTACATGGTGTGTGCCCTGCAAAAAGGAGCTTTCGAATCTGGCTGATTTGTATGAGGAATGGAAGGATAAATATCATGTTGAAATAGTGGCGGTTTCTATTGACGATTCGAGAAGTACTACAAAAGTAAAGCCATATGTGGATGGCCAGCACTGGGAGTACAAAGTATTGTTAGATGTAAATCAGGACCTAAAACGAAGCCTTAATATTCAAACCGTTCCCTTTACTGTAATGACTGACGCTAACGGAAAGATAGTTTACACCCATTCCGGTTATGTGGAGGGGGATGAATATGTTTTAGAAGAAGAACTTCAGAAACTTGCCAAATTGAAGTAAAAAGAAAAAGCCTCTCCGCGGAGAGGCCTTTTCTTTTCTGAGGCTCACAATATCAATTCACCTTGTTAAGCCGCGCTGTAGCAATAATCTTTCCTAACTCATCGGAAACTTTAAGAAGATAAGTGCCTTGGGTAAGGGTTTCTACTGAGATTTCTATTTGGTCATCAGTTGCACCGGTTACTTTAGATTTAACCAACTTTCCTTTTAAATCATATACTTCAAAGGAAAGGTTTCCTACATTATCAAGACCGGTAACAACAAAGGAACCTTTAACAGGATTAGGGAAAAGGTTAACATTCACCTTATTTACGGAACTTATCGCATTTACACATGTTGTTGTAATATTAGCAGTAAAGTGAAGCGACTTAGCGGTATTTACACTATCTCCCGTTACATAAACCAATACATCCGCATCGCCTGTTCCATTAACACAATGCGGGGAGAACTGAAACTTAAAATCCATTGTATCGCCAGCAGCTACTGTAAGCGATTCATAAGGACCGGCATTTAAGAGAAGGTCGTAGCAATTGTTGTTGTCGCACAATTTTACTTCCCATACCCCTGATGGAGTGGAATAGTTCTTCATCATCCATGTAAACGTTATATCCTGAGCCATTGGATTTACCACCTCAAGGTGAACATCTAACGGGTCAAATTCATCGGTTACCACTCCCGTAGCCACAGAAGTATCGCCAGGAATAGTAATAATGTTTTGCGCCCATGCAGCCGTAGTGAATAATAAACTTGTCATTAACCCTATGTAAAAACTCCTCATATTGCCTTGTGTTTTAATTTTTAGTTAGGCTAAAGTATATGTTGCTGCCATTCTTAACAATCTTATTTGGTTAAATAATTCACACTTTGTTAAAGAACGGCTATTTTTTAGATTCGTGTTTAGTTATTCATTCTAAAACAATCTTCATTTCATGAAAAAATTTACTCTTTCATTATCGCTTATAGCGCTGGTGGTTACAGGCCTTACAGCCCAAACAACCATCTATTCGCAAAATTTTAGCAGTACCACTTTACCGGCCGGTTGGCAAAATGTTGATAATACCCCCATTAGTGCGGGAACTTGGACACTCAAAAAAATTAGTGCTCATAGCTTCGCATCTACTACGGCAGCCAATGGTTTTATGATTTTTGATTCTGATGCGCTAGGTAACGATAACAAGGGCGAGAACGCTGATTTAATATCAGCTGCCATCAATTGTTCATCTAACGCTAACGTTGCGTTGCAGTTTGAGCATTTCTTTCAGCAATATGCGGCAAGCACAGGAACTGTGTTTGTTAGTAATGATGGAATAAATTGGGCACAGGTATATACCGTCTCCAGCACAACCAGTAACCCGGCAACGGTTGTTATTGATATTACTCCTGTGGCAGCTTACCAAACTACCGTTTATTTAAAGTTTAACTGGGTAGGTGATTACGATTACTGGTGGGCAGTGGATGATATAAAACTAAAGGATTAGGCGCATAAATCTTGAACGCAGATAGGTTGCGCAGTGTGCAGCTA
>CAZLXD010000226.1:4067-5232 GCA_964563185.1 uncultured Chitinophaga sp. | reverse complement strand
AAGGGAACCTTACGCTTAACTCATCAGCCGTTTTAAACATGGACTGCAGTTTTGAGTTACTCGGAAACCTTACCAACAATGGCGGTAGTATTTCAGCCGGAGCTTATACATTAACCATGAACGGTGCAGTATGTGCCATTAACGGAACCACTTCACTTTCCTTGCCAACTTTAAAAATTGGAGGTGGCGCTTCTACCCGCGATGTTAGCTTAACCATAAGCCGCAGCACTACAGTAAGCGCACTAACCTTTGCCGCTAACAACAAGAACCGTACAGTTTCGCTTTCCTCATCGGGCGTGGTATTGACTGTTACCGGAGCATTAACCATGAACCAGCCTACAGCCAAAAAGAAAACAGCATTGCTTTCAGTAGGAGCGGGAACCTGTACGGTAAACGGCAATTTGGTGTTTTCAGGTAACAACAACACCACTACGCGTGTTTGCCGCATTAACACTACCAGCGGAACATTTTCTTTAGATGGCTCCCTTACCTGGATGAGTAACACCGCAGTTATTACAGAAGAAATAAGCACCGCTTCAGGAACGCTCAACTTTGCCAGCGCTATAACCATGGGTAGCGGCAGTGGTACTATTAAAGTAACCGGCTCCGGTGAAATTAACTTCAACAGTACTTCCAGCCCGTGTTTCACTTTTGGTGGCTCAACGGCACCTGTGTTTGGAACAGCCTACGGTAGCACCATCAATTTTGCAAAAGGTATTACTGTTAATACTACCACCCTTACATTTACTCAGGGCAGCACAGCTGTGTTTAAAGGCACTGCTTCTATTACCCCCAATGCCACCATTAATTTTGGCCATATTCAGATTAACTCAGGTTATACCATTACCGCAGCAGGTAACTTTGCAGTTAAGGGAGACTGGACCAACAACGGAACTTTTACCCCCTCCACGTATCTCGTTACATTTAATGGCTCAGGAACTCAAACTATAAGCAACAACAGCGGAACTGAAACTTTCTATAAACTGACACTTACCCCTTACGGAACAGTTATTTACCAGGAGTGTGATGTTGTAGTAACCAATACCTTAACCTTAAGTGGTGCCAGTGTAGATGCCAATGGCCACATCTTCCAGTTAGGAAATGGCTCTGGCGCAGCACTGGTATATAGCTTAGGACAGGTTTACAACGGAACATGGAAGCGCTA
>CAZLXD010000226.1:0-4057 GCA_964563185.1 uncultured Chitinophaga sp. | reverse complement strand
TACTACGGTTTGTTCCCAATAGGCACAGCCTATCAGTATCGCCCTATTACTATTAACTCCACTTCCAACGCAACAACAGGTGGTTATGTAATGGCTACACATACTGACACTACAGGTGTAAAGTCGGTTAGCTATACAGACAACGAAGGTTCAAACATTGAGCAAATTGCTTTAATGCACTCTGAAATCAGCACTTCATCGTTAGTAGGTGGTACTTACAACATTGGAGTAAAATTTACCAGTATGGGGTCGCAGGGTAATGTATCTAACCTTAAACTACTTACGCATACAGGCGGCACGGTTGGCTCGGTGGGAACCCACGTAACAACAGCCGGCCCTATTGGTGCACCAACAGGTTACCGCAACGGACTCTCGGTTACTAACCTTAACAACGAGTGGGTGTTGGGTACAAATGATAAGGCTGCAACGCCCATGTATAACTATGTATACTCACGTAAATCAGGAAACTGGAATGACAGCGGTGCAAACGGCACCTGGAGCTATACTCCGGGCGGTTCAGGAGCAGCCTGTAACTGTGTGCCGGGAGGTTCAGGCTATGCAGTTATTGAAAGCGGACAAACTGTAACTGTAACTGCTACGGACTCTGTTCAGTTTTTGGATGTTGAAACAGGCGGGGGGCTAACTATTAACAGCACCAGAACTTTTTATGTAAACGGTAACCTGCTGCTGGAAGGCACAGCTACCTTTACCAACAACGGAACACTGAACGTAACCGGTGAACTTTATCTTTCTTCCTCTACCTCGCCAACAGTAAATGGCAATGTAACCGTGAATGGTTGGTTTACACTGCCTGCGGGAACTGTTTACACACAATCCAGCGGAACGCTGACAGTAGCCGGTGACCTTGAAATTTCTGGCGATATGAATATTGCTTCCGGAGCATCATTTGCATTCACCGGTAGCAATGCAACGCTTTCAGGAACCGGAACTTATACCACCGCATCGGGCGGAAGTTTTCCTATTACCAACAATAAACTTATTTACCCCGGCACCAATATTACTATCGGTACTTCGGGCACCAACACTACTTTATCGCTGGCAGCTAATACAACGGTAAACAGCGTGGGCATTGTAAATCTGAACGGTAACCTTACCGGAGCCAATGCTTCTACATCTGTTTGGTTAAACAATGCCACTGCCGAACTAAACATTACCGGAACACTTCTTTCCACCGGAATATTAGATGCAGAAACTGCCCCTAATACCGTTAACTATTGTGGTACAGGAGCGCAAACAGTGAAAGCCCCGGCCTCGGCTTATTACAACCTGAAGGCTATAAACGGTGGTACAAAAACACTGGCTGCCGATGTAATAGTAGATAACAATGTTACCCTGGGAAGTTCTACCATACTGGATGCCGGCACTTACTTTCTTTCAGGCAACGGTGGCTTAACCATGAGCGGAACCTCAGAGTTAAAGCTGCAACGCAGTGTGGAAGATGTTGCCCCCGAACTGGGTGGTACCTACAGCCTAAGTGGTGGAACAGTAACTATTAACCAGACAGCCGATAGTGCCATTGTGCGCGAGGCGGTTTACTACAATTTGAAACTGAACGGCTCTACTCCTTACGATATTTCAGCAGTATCTGAAGTACAGGGCAACTTAGATGTAACCAACACCGCTTCAATTACTCAAAACAGTATATTAACGGTAGGTGGTATGTTTACGCATTCCAGCACAGGAACTACTACCATTACTGATAGCATTGCCGTTAACGGTATTACTTTAAGCGGTGGCACCGTGCGCGATGGCGCTGCCTGGTACGATGGCGGCCAAAGCATTAATGTAACCGGTGCAGGCGGCTGGAATAAAAACGGTGGAACCTTTACGGTAAGCGATGGAACCGTACTGTTTACCGGCTCAAGTAACCAATCGCTGAGTGGCACAGGCGCCTCACAAACCTTCAATAACATTCATGTAAACAAAACCGGGGGAACTGTAACCGTAGGCGGAAGCACCACAACGCTGAGCATGAACGGAAACATGACCATAACAGCCGGAACACTGGCAGCCGGAACAGCCACAGCTATTAACATGATTGCCGGCAACTGGATAAACAACGGTGGAACCTTTACCCCCGGAAGCGGCACTGTTACATTTAACGGAAGCGTTGACCAGGCCATACAGGGCGAAGCAATAGCTACCGACTTTAATAACCTGACCGTGAACAAAAGCGCAGGAGTTTTGAGTGTAGGCGGAAGCATAGCTACCGTTAATGCGAGCGGCAATGTTACACTTACCGCAGGCGAACTAAGCGGTGGTGCGGCTACCTTTAACCTTACTGCCGGTAACTGGACTAACAACGGTGGAACCTTTACCCCCGCCACCGGAACAGTAACCTTTAGCGGAAGCGGAGCACAGGCTATAAACGGAACCGCTGCCGCACAAACTTTCAATCATCTGCGGGTGAATAAAAGTGCCAACACCCTTAGCGTAAGCGGAAGCACCACTTCGTTAACCGTAGGCGGAAACATGACTTTAGATGCCGGAACTTTTGACAAGGGAACTGCCACCAATATTTACGCGCAGGGCAACTGGACCAACAACGGTGCTACTTTCACTTACGGAACAGGAACCGTTCACTTTACCGGTTCAGCCGAGCAATTGATTAACGGCTCCTCCAGCGCGCAATCATTCTACCATACTACCGTAAACAAAGCAGCCAACTCGGTAAGTATAGGTGCCAGCACTACCAGCCTTACCGTAAACGGCAATATGACCCTTACTGCCGGAACATTGGACGGTGGAACAGGAGCCACTATCTACATGACCGGTGGCAACTGGGCTAACAATGGCGGAACTTTTACACCGCGCAACAGCAATGTGGTGTTTAATTCCACAGCAGGTGCGCAGGCTATTAACGGAACCGCTGCTGCTCAAACATTCAACAGCATTACGGTAGATAAAACCTCGCAAACACTGAGCATAGGCGGAAGCACTACTGCGCTTACGCTGAACGGTGATATGGTTCTTACTTCAGGAACTTTTGACAACGGCACTGCCGCTAACATTTACAACGGTGGCAACTGGACCAACAATGGTGGAACGTTTACTTACGGAACAGGCACCGTTCACTTTAACGGAACCGGCTCGCAGGAAATAAACGGAACTGCATCGGCACAATCGTTCTACAACACTACGGTAAACAAAAGCGCAGGAACACTGGCTTTTGGCGGCAGCACCAACACGCTGAACGTAAACAACCTGATGACTTTAACCGCAGGAACATTCAACGGAGGCACTGCAACTATTAATATGTTGGGTAGCCACTGGACCAACAATGGCGGAACCTTTAC
Organism: uncultured Chitinophaga sp.; assembly: GCA_964563185.1. GTDB lineage: Bacteria > Bacteroidota > Bacteroidia > Chitinophagales > LD1 > Bog-950. The sequence goes on along the minus strand of CAZLXD010000226.1, from coordinate 740 downwards.
CCCCGGAACAAGCACTGTGGTGTTCAGCAATACTGCTGCCGACCAGGCTATTAACGGAACAGCTGCCGCACAAACTTTCCACCACATTACCATGAACAAAACCGGACGTTCATTAGGTGCCAGCGGAAGCACTACCTCACTTACACTGAATGGTAACCTTACACTTACTGCCGGAAGTTTTGTGCCCAACACGGCAGCAGCACTTAATGTTGGCGGCAACTTTGTAAACAATGCCACCTTTACAGCGGGTTCGGGTACTGTTACCTTTAATGGTTCTTCTACACAAAACATTAGCGGAAGCACTGCTACTACTTTCAACGGGCTTACTATTAACAACACTTCGGGCGGGGTGCACTTAAACACTGCTGCCGGAGTAAACGGTGCACTTACTTTAACCAGTGGAGTATTAACTACTACTGCTTCTGAAATACTTACCCTCGGTTCATCGGCTACTTCCACCTCAGGCTCAGCTTCCTCTCACATAGCCGGCCCTATGAAGAAGATTGGCAACACTACCTTTGTTTTCCCGGTAGGTAAAGAAGGTAAATGGAGAAGAGTAGGTGTTTCAGCCATGACCAACGCTACCACCGAAATTACCGCGGAGTATTTTGCACAGGGTTATACCGATACTACTTCGCTCGATGTTTCGCTGGACAAAGTGAGCGGCAGCGAATACTGGATGGTGGACAGAACCGTTACCAGCGACCCTGTAAAAATTAAACTATACTGGGAAGATGCCG
>CAZLXD010000225.1:0-5272 GCA_964563185.1 uncultured Chitinophaga sp. | reverse complement strand
CATTGATTCATAAACCCAAGAACTAAACATAAACTATGAAGTATTTTCTTTTAGCTGTACTTGCGCCCCTTATACTGTTTGCAAGTGCTCAGCAGGACGGTTCCGCGCTTAAGAACGTAGAGAAATATCCTAACTACAAGTGGAAAAAGAAACTGAAGATTGCCCGTAAGAAAATGGACGAAGGCAGCTACTACAACGCTGCTCAGTACCTGGAAGATGTATATAAGGATAAGCCGGAGAAGATTGAAGTGCCTCACCGCTTAGGTGAAGTTTACCGCATTCTGCGCGATTATGCTGCTTCTGAAAAATACTATCAGGTAGTAGTTACTAAAGACAAGGAAGCTTACCCCAGCGATTTATTTCACCTGGGTGTAATGCAGAAAATGAACGGAAAGTACGAAGAGGCAAAGAAATCGTTACAGGATTATCAAACCCTGCCTTTGGGTAAGAAAGATGAGAACCTAAAAGACCTTGCAAAGGCTCAGATTGAAGGTTGCGATACAGCATTGGTGCTTACCGCCAGCCCTACAAAAATTAAGGTGGAAAAGATTGAAGGCGGAGTTAACTCTACCCTTCAGGATTTATCGCCTAAGGTAATTAACGGCAAAAACATCATGTTCGCTCAACAGCGCACCGATACTGCCGTAAACCTTTCTACTACTACTGCCAACCACTTTACCGCAGTATTTACTGCTGAAAAGAGCGGAAAAGCATACATCAACAAAACCGAATTGCTTTCACCTCCTAACGATGATAAGAGCAACACCGGAAACGCTATTCTTAGCGGTGACGGCAACACCCTTATATACACCCGTTGCGGAGCGGACTATTTGAAGGGCAACCAAATGCGTTGTAACCTGGTTCGCTCTAAGAAAGAGGGTGCCGGATGGAGCGCTCCTGATTCACTGAGCGGATTGAACCTGGCCGGTGCAACCACTACCCAGCCTGCCTGGGGTGTTGATGCTGACGGCAATTCTATCCTTTACTTTGTATCGGACAGAGCAGGAAAAGGCGGATTAGACATTTTCTATGCCAAGGCTAACAATGACGGAACTTTTGGTGTTCCTCAGAATGCCGGTGACATTAACACTGCCGGTGATGACATTACTCCTTTCTACGACCTTAAGAACAAGACCCTTTACTTCTCTTCGAACGGACACCCTTCTATAGGAGGTTTAGACGTATTTAAAGTAAGCGGAACTCCGGGCAGCTGGGGTAAGGTGGTAAATGCCGGTGTGCCTATCAACTCTTCGGCTGATGATTTATACCTGGCTTTAGATGAGAAAGCTAACCGCGGTTTTATTGTATCGAACCGTGTGGGAACTACCTCGCCTATGGGTCAAACCTGCTGCGATGATATTTGGACCGTAATTGTTCGCCCTGAAGTAGTGCTGCAAGGTATTTACGTAAAGCGTGGCGATGCTACCAACACTCCGGTAGAGGGCGTAGATGCTTCTCTTTACAAAGTGGCCGGCAACAACTTTGAATTTGCCGCTAACGTTAAAACCACTACCGAGCCTTTTGCTTTTGTGGTGAAGCCCGGCACTCAGCTGAAACTGAATGGTAACAAAGAAGGTTTCTGGCCGGCTATTGATAACATTACTATCAGCGAAGACGAAGAGCGCGATACTATCTTCCAGGTGTTCTACATTGACCCTATTGTGAAGAAGAAAATCAGAATTCCGAACGTTTACTTTGCCTTTGACAAGAGCAACGTTATTGAGTTCTACCAAAAAGAAATTGACAGTGTGGTTACTGTGCTGAATGCTAACCCGGGTTATACCGTTGAGGTGCAGGGACACACCGACAGCAAAGGTACCGACCAGTATAACGACAAGTTATCGCAAAGGCGTGCCGATGAGGTGAAGAAATTCCTTATCAAGAAAAAGCAGATTGCTGAAAACCGTATAGTAGTGAAGACCTTTGGCGAAAGCACTCCTGCTGTGCCAAACGACCTGCCTAACGGGGAAGATGATCCGGAAGGAAGAGCACGCAACAGACGTGTGGAATTCAGAATTATACCTGACAAGCCGGAAGATGCCCCTGAGTTTGAAAGCTATGGTGACCCTGTAAAGGAAACTAAAACAGGCCCCGGCTTTACTTACGGCAAAAAGAAATAAACTTATATCCCCTTGGCTATGGGAGAACGGGTTCCGCTTTGCGGAACCCGTTTTGTTTTTTACACTCTGTAGCAAAATAAAACGGCACCCATGCGTTTTGGGAAGAACTATCTATTTTGCAAAACAAAACCCCATAGTAGTATGAGAACGATGAAACTGTTTATAGCCCCGCTGCTGCTGCTGCTGGTATTTACCGCCACCGCACAGGAAAGCATGGAAGATGTTGTTTACCTGAAAAACGGCAGCATATACCGCGGTATACTGGTTGAGCAGGTGCCCAACGAAAGTTATAAGATACAAATAGCCGGAGGCAGCATAGTAAGTGTAACGGTGGCCGAGGTGCTGAAGATTACCAAAGAGCAGCGCTGGCAAAGCCCTTACAAGGCCGATGCCCCCGCCCCTAAGGCCGATGAATACCGCCCCCGCACGGCCCGCTATACTGACAGCACTTATGTGCCCGGTTATAAAAAGAAACGCAAATACTTTTTTACGGCCGAGCTGCGCGGTGGCCCCGGCAACGGTGGCGTGCGCATTATTAACGGCTACAAGTTTGGCCGCTTTGGTTACCTGGGCATAGGCGTGGGTATTGATGCCGCCAGCTTTACAAATGTTGGCGCTCTTTCGGTGAGCAGCGATGGCGTTTACCTGCCTATAGTTATCCGTTACCAGGGCGATATACTGCGCACCCGCATTACCCCGTTTTACTATGCCGAGGCCGGCTATGCCGCGCACCCTGTTAACGGCCCTTTTATGGATGGCGATGGCGAACACTTTGGCGGCCCTTTGGCCACGGTGGGCTTTGGCTGCAAGTTTAACACCAAGCGCAGGGTTAACTTTAACCTGAGCCTGAATGCCACCTGGCGCAGCAACTTCTTTAACGATTACTATTATACCTACGACCAATTTGGCAACTCCTACTACTACCAGCAAAGCGGTATGGATAGCCGCGTGTTTGGCAACTTCTGCTTTGGCATAGGGTTTTAATAGGTATGTGTTATTGCTTTGCAGAGCCATCCCCTTGGGGGATGGCTCTGTTGCTTTAGGGAGGTAAGCCACATAGCTTAAAGCCGGACCAGCAGAGATTGGAGCAAAATTTACATACCGAGAAGCAGAAGTTACAGCGGCAGATACGGAATTTACACCGACCGGAACCGGATTTACATTGGCAGGAATGGGATTTACACCGGTAGATGGCCGCGGTACATTGGCAGAAGTTGGTTTTACATTGGCAGGAGGCGGATAGACATTGGCAGATGCAGCGCCAACACCGGCAGAAACCGAAATTACGTTAATAGAAGTTAAAGGTACACTGGCAGAAACCGAATTTACATTGGCAGGAATAGCCCCGACAATTGATTATGAGGGAGTTAGGAGGGAAGGCAAAAGGCACCTCACCCCTCTGCCTTCGGTATCACCCCTCTCCTGAAGGCGAGGGTAGAACCTTGTGGGCAAGGTGGGGAGTAAAGAGCAAAGGATAAAAGGCAAAAGGCACCTCACCCCTCTGCCTTCGGCATCTCCCCTCTCCTGAAGGCGAGGGGAGAACCTTGTGTGCAAGGTGGGGAGTAAAGAGCAAAGGGCAAGAAGCAATGAGCAAGCGGCAAAGGAGCGGTAAGAAAGGTTGCGCGCGGAGGCGCGGGGAGCGCGGGGAGAAATTTAAGGAGGTGGGGATTTGATGATGTAGAGAAGGCAGAAGCCAAATGGTAAATGTAGATGGCAATAGTGGCAGGGATGGGAATAAACCAAGAAAGGTTTCATATATTTATGGTGTGGAGTCGAGGGAACACTTGGCACCACGTTGGAGCTGGGTCAAAAGCCCAGCTTTTTTGTTGTAGTTGTGATTTGCTTTACTCATTGTCTGTTTGTTTTTTATTGGAATTCGTGAATCGCTGCGCTTATTTCAAAATGTATTTCCCGTTCTTTGAACAACAACCTGGTGCGCGAATACTGCGAGTGGATTGAAGTTGTGATTTGCTTTACTCATTGTCTGTTTGTTTTTTATTGGAATTCGTGAATCGCTGCGCTTATTTCAAAATGTATTTCCCGTTCTTTGAACAACAACAATGCCGAAATACTAACCAACTACCCGGTGGTTGTGATTTGCTTTCAAAATGTATTTCCCGTTCTTTGAACAACAACGCCAAGGATAGAATAGTGCCGATGCCTAAAGTTGTGATTTGCTTTCAAAATGTATTTCCCGTTCTTTGAACAACAACAACCCGTGGTTAATACCCCCACGTTAATCAGTTGTGATTTGCTTTCAAAATGTATTTCCCGTTCTTTGAACAACAACTGTTGAACTAACCGAAGCCACCGCCTAACAGTTGTGATTTGCTTTCAAAATGTATTTCCCGTTCTTTGAACAACAACTTTTATTACAGAAATCATTATTGCAATGGGTTGTGATTTGCTTTCAAAATGTATTTCCCGTTCTTTGAACAACAACGTGTAGCTGTTGTGGGCAAGGAGCTTATCGTTGTGATTTGCTTTCAAAATGTATTTCCCGTTCTTTGAACAACAACGCTGCAAAGTATGCAGGTATTGGGCAAAAGGTTGTGATTTGCTTTCAAAATGTATTTCCCGTTCTTTGAACAACAACCTCAACTTTAATTCCCGCTCAAAGCGGCTGGTTGTGATTTGCTTTCAAAATGTATTTCCCGTTCTTTGAACAACAACAAGTCCGTAACCGCAAGGAGCGGCCTAGGGGTTGTGATTTGCTTTCAAAATGTATTTCCCGTTCTTTGAACAACAACACAGAAACGCGCGTCCTTCGTCAAACAAACGTTGTGATTTGCTTTCAAAATGTATTTCCCGTTCTTTGAACAACAACCGCTATGGCGCGCGCTTATGTGGTGCCTGCGTTGTGATTTGCTTTCAAAATGTATTTCCCGTTCTTTGAACAACAACATACCCCGCCTGAAATGCAATGCTGGTGCGGGTTTGGCTCAAAAAACAGGATTCGAAAAACGGGAAACTAGAAGCCCCGCTTAACACTAGGCGGGGCTTTTTTTATTCTTTCTGCTGAGGATTATAATGACTGAACATAGGTAGTAGGTTTACACTTTTGGCCACTACACACCCCTGAACAAGTTTTTCTTGGTAGAAAGTTTGTTGTTGCCCCTCTGAAGAGGGGATGAATGTTTTTGGGGTGTTTT
>CAZLXD010000224.1:0-5298 GCA_964563185.1 uncultured Chitinophaga sp. | reverse complement strand
GAGCGGCGTCGATCTCGCGCACATAGCCGCTGACGATCCCGGCCGCCAGGGCGATCGCGGCACACTTGTTGATAATCGTGGGCTTCGACATCGGCAGCTTCGATTCGCCCGTGTCCACGTCGATGGTGGACGCCCACCAGCTCGAGAACGCCCTCCTCAACCTGGCCATCAACGCCCGCGACGCGATGCCCGACGGCGGCAGCCTCGGCATCAGCGTGGCCCGCCGCCACGTCTCGCCGAGCCTGGCGCTGCTGGTCGAGGTGCCCGCCGGCGACTACGTGCAGATCGACGTCTCCGACAGCGGCAGCGGCATCGCCCCGGAGATCCTGTCGCGGGTCTTCGAGCCCTTCTTCACCACCAAGAGCTTCGGCACCGGCAGCGGCCTCGGGCTGTCGATGGTGTATGGCTTCATCCGCCAGTCGGGCGGCAACATCCGCATCCTCAGCACCCCGGGCAAGGGCACCAACGTGCGCTTCATCGTGCCGATGACCGCAGCCCCCGCCGCCAGGCCCGTCGCGCCGCCGCCCGAGACCATCGACCTCGCCGCCGAAAGCCGCCTGGTGCTGCTGGTCGAGGACGAGCCCGAGGTGCGCAAGGTGATCCGCCAGCAACTCACCGAGCTCGGCTTTCCGGTGATCGAGGCCGCCAACGGCTTCGAGGCCCGGGCCATGCTGGAGGCCGTCGAGGACATCGCCCTCCTCGTCTCCGACACCGTGATGCCCGCCATGGGCGGCCGCGAATTGGCCGCCGCCGCCCGCGCCCTGCGGCCTACACTGCCGATACTGCTCATCACCGGCTACGCCACCGGCGACGCAAGTCCGGGCCTGCCGGACATCCCCACCCTGCGCAAACCCTTCGACCGGGCCGCCCTCGCCGCCGCCATCCGCAGCGCCGTGGCCCCCTTCGCCCCCACCGAGCCCCCCGCCCCAAGACCGCACCCGACAAGGACACCCCCCTCAACGTCGGCGTCGAAGACGAAACCGCCATTGCCCCGCGCAGCGGCCCCCATATAAGTGAAGCATCAAACTGATTACTAAACGGAGAATCGCCCGCTATAATAGGATTCTGTTGAATAAAATTGAGCAGGTTTTCGCCTCCCAAATACACCTCCCAACGCTTCCATTTAAAGGTAACCTGCGCATTCAGCTGAAACCAGTCTTTTGATTGTACATCCCTTCGGTTAGTCTCATCGTTTACCGAGGTATCAGGTATACGTGTTTTACCAAACCAGTTAAGGCTGGTGTTAAACCGCCAGTGGTTATTCTTGGTAGTGTACCCTAACGACACTAAGCCTCTGTGTTGCGGACGAAGCGGATAAATTTTCCGGTCATCCTTGTAGTCGGTTTTATTCTGCTCAAACTTATACGCAAGTTTTACATCGAAACGCTTTACGGGCTCGTAGCTAAAGTCAACCTGTATAGCATTGGCAAATGATTTCCCGGGCATGTTGTAGAAACGAAGCTGGCGGGCATCCTCCAGGTCAACCACTACCTGGTTGACGAAATCTGTACGGTAATAATCTACACTTATTATCCCCTCACGAAAGTTGAGAAAGAATTTGTAGGTAAGGTTAGCTCCGTAGTTCCATGCCTCCTCGTAACGTATGTCTTTATCAACCGAAATGGCGCGGCTGTTTGCCAGCAGTCCAAAGTTTTCGGCAAACAGAGTAGGTACGCGATAGCCACGCCCCGCGCTAACCCGCAAACTGAAGTCGTAAAGAATATTCCATTTTAAGTTAAGCCTTGGCGAAGCAAAGGGACCGTACAGATTGTGGTAATCAACCCGCATTCCTCCTACAAGAATCACTTTCTTATCAGTGCCGAAGTTCAGAGTGGTTTCACCAAAAACTCCGGGAACTATTTCCAATCGATTTCTGTAGAATGTATCCAATACTTCCAGCACATCGTTCACCTGCAATGAAGCTCCTGCTTTTATTAAATCTTCTTTTTCACTTATCTCCTGCTGGTAAATAACATTTACATAACCGAAGTGTTCCTGTGCCCGGTAATCTCTGCGGCCTATGTAACCGGCCTGTTGGTGGTAGTAGTATTTATATTGAATACCTAAACTCGACTGATTATTAAATGTCCACCCCGTTTTAGCAAATGCTTCCATGCGGGCCGTTTTTAAATTCATACCCCAGTAGTTTTGCTCCAATCGGCTTTTAGAAGGATTGAAATGGGAAGAACCTCCACACCTGTCTTCCAGATTGACGGTAACCCCACTCCAGAAGCCAAACCCTTTTGTACCCATAAAAGTAAACCGCTGCATCACGTTCAGGTTTTTTACTAATGGGTTGTCAATGTAATGGTCGTGGTTCATGTCCATCTTTAACCAGTTAAGTTGCCCGTGTAATGATGTAAGTGAACTCCAGTGTTCTTTAAACTTATGCGCGGCAATAAGATTCAACTCCGTTCGCGCATCCTGATTTAAAAACAGATTAGCATACAACCTTTCAGAGTTATGGGGCTTTTTAAACTCAACATTTATTTGCCCGGTCATGGACTCATACCCGTTTACCACACTCCCCGCCCCCTTGTTTACCTGAATGGAACTCATTAAAGGGCCGGGCACATAATTAAGCCCAAAGGTATTACCAAGCGAACGTATAGAGGGGATATTCTCTGCCGTTATCTGAGTGTAAACTCCGTCTAAGCCAAGCATGCGTATTTCCTTAGCGCCCGAAACAGCATCGCTGTAACTCACATCAACGGTAGCTGAGTTTTCAAAACTTTCACTCAGGTTGCAACAGGCGTCCTTGGTTAGGTCAGCCGAAGTAATCACCTCTACATTCATAGGAGTCATTTCCAACTTAGTGGCTTTTCGGGCATTCACTTCTACCTCCTTCATTTGAAGTGGCATAAGTTGAACTGTTACAAAAGTATTTCCCTTTAGTGCCACCGTATCGGCCTTGTATCCTAAAGCGGCAATCAACAAGGTATCCTGAGAGCTATTGCCCCCCCTTAACTCAAACGCCCCTTTTTCGTTCGTAATAGCGGCATGGGTAGTGCCCATTACACCCACTATTGCTCCCTGTATGGGAGCGCTTTTGCCATCCGGCATTTTTTCTATTACAAAGCCCTGAATGGTTTGCGCCTGAACAGCTACGCATAACAACACATTCAAAACCATTAACCAAAACAATTTCATTGCTGATAAAATTTATTACAATAATGAATCAGAAACCTCTATTCAAAATTGAATACTAACAGCGGTACAGGCAGAGGTAAGAGGAGGAGTGTTTTACTGTGGGGGGATAATAATTACCACAACAGATTGGAACAACAGATTGGATGGAGGCATAGGGCTTTATTCCTTCTATAGCCAATAAACCCGGCTGAGAAGCAATGGTTTTCTTTAGCCCTATTTCATCGGACGGAAAACTTTGTTGTACGTACTTAGCAGAAACTGCACAGCAGGACATCTTTCCGGTAAGGCAGTTATCTTTTGCCTTGGCTTCTTTCTTCTCGCAACAGGACTTTGTTGCCTGTTCATCGTTACAATGTGCAGGGGTATATAAGCTGAAAGAAGTTTCGTTCGATTTAAAACAGGTATGCGCATATATCACCTGTCCGCTTTCGGCAAACAGTATGATACCTGCAATAAGGAAACTTACAAACCTTTTAAAAATCATGGAAACGAAAATAAGCGATAATTTTTATTGCCATTTAGTGTTCACAGAAATTATACATGTATTGTAACTGACAGCATTGGAATTGAATTACTAATGCAACTGCCATTATATACACAACGGTAAACACTGTTTCAGTCGTTTTATAATTAATGCATACTACCTTTTGCGCCTCCGGTTTTGTACCGTCATAACCCGCAAAATCAGCTTACTAAAAAATACATTTCAAATCTTCGGTCATGTATCGTATAAAATGAGTTTCAAAAAAGAGATTAACCACGCTGTGAACTTACGTCAGTACCAAACAAAAAAGGCCGCAAGCAATACTTACAGCCTTTTTATTGAAACGGAAGAACAATTACTTCTTGGAATCGCCCGGACCTTTTACAATGTTTTCGCGCATGCTGGTATCGGCCTGTATATTTTGCATTTTGTAGTAGTCCATTACCCCCAGGTTGCCGCTGCGGAAAGCCTCAGCCATAGCCATAGGAATCTGCACTTCGGCTTCAATTACTTTGGCGCGGGCTTCCTGTGCCTTGGCTTTCATTTCCTGCTCTAAGGCAATGGCCATGGCTCTGCGTTCTTCGGCCTTGGCCTGGGCAATGTTTTTATCGGCATTGGCCTGGTCCATTTGCAGGGCGGCACCAATGTTGCGGCCAATGTCAATATCGGCAATATCAATGGAAAGAATTTCGAAAGCCGTTCCGGCATCTAACCCTTTGGCCAATACCACCTTTGAAATAGAGTCGGGGTTTTCCATTACGGCCTTGTGGCTGCTGGCCGAGCCAATAGAAGTTACAATGCCCTCGCCTACCCTTGCCAGCACGGTTTCTTCACCGGCACCACCCACCAATTGCTTAATGTTGGCGCGCACGGTTACGCGGGCTTTGGTAATTAACTGAATCCCATCTTTAGCCACAGCCGTTACCGGTGGCGATTCAATAACACGGGGCTGCACACTCATTTGCACGGCCTCGAATACATTACGCCCGGCCAAGTCAATGGCAGTGGCAGCTTTAAAATCCAAATCAATATTGGCTTTATCGGCACTAATAAGGGCGCGCACCACGCGGTCAACATTTCCTCCGGCAAGGTAGTGGGCTTCCAGCATATCGCGCTCCAGCGGAATGCCCGACTTGTGCGCCATAACCATGGCATTTACAATGGTAGAAGGAGGAACCCTTCTGAAACGCATAAACAACAGTTGTAACAGGCTGATGTTTACATTGGCAAACTTGGCCGAAAGCCAAAGCGGTATAGGCAACAGCCAAAAAAGAATAAGGATAAAGAAGACGATGATTCCCGCCAGTAGAAAAACAGGTAATTCCATGGTGCTAGGTTTTTAGTGGTTGAATAAAAATTTTATCGTGTGTAATCTTAAGTATCTCTATTTCAGTATCGCGGGCTATGTATTCTCCGTTGCTGTAAACTTCGGTTTTAGTGCCGCTAAAGTTTGCTTTGCCGTTGGGGCGAAGTTCGGTAGTAGTTACTCCTTTATCGCCAACATTTAATGCGGGGGCTTCCAGTTGATTTACCTTGCCGGTTATCTCGGCCTTCATGGCAAGTTTGTTCGATTCTATCACCTTAAAACCCACTACAATGGCCACCAACACCGCCACCGATGAAACGCCCAGTGTAATGTTGCCGTAGGTTTTTCCGTAGTAGGC
>CAZLXD010000223.1:0-5330 GCA_964563185.1 uncultured Chitinophaga sp. | reverse complement strand
CTCTCCTTTCAGCAATGGTTTATTGGGCACTCCGTACACAGTGGCCTGCACAGTGGCGTAGCCTTTACAATCTTTTACGTATTTATCGAAGAAGCTGAAGTTAAGAAAGTTAAGCCCCAGGCGTTTTCCGTCCACATCAATATTCATTCCCGGGTTAAGCGGGTCAATGGATACATACCCCTTCGCCTCAATATTGTTATTGATACTTTTAATGGTAGCCAACACATCAATACGCCTGGCCTCATCATTCAGCTTTGTTTCAATATTTACGTCACCAATCAGTTCATTGCCCAGTTTAAACTCATCTACCACAAAATCGGCAAATACCTTTGGTTTGTAAAATACATCTTCCACCACCAGCTTACCGTTAATGTTCCCTTTTAACTCGCGTATCTTACTGGTAAAAATGCCTGTAAACTCAGGTATGCTGGTGTTATCCAGGGTAAGCTTTACACAGGTAGAAGTATCGTTCTTTAAATAGGCCGAAACGTAAATAGTCTGTTCCTCGGTACTAAACTTCAGGTTATTGGTAGTAATCTTTTTGCCTTCTATCTGTATACCGTTTCCGGCATTAAAGTGCCAGTGGTTATTTCCCAGTTTTACGTCAGAGGGGTCTAACCGAAGGTACGAACGGCCTACCAGCGGAGTAAGAGTAGCCGATACCTGCCCGTAGTTAAACTGCTTTTTATCCGAAGTTAGAGCCAGGAACTTAATGTCGCCATTCAGCTGTGACTTGGCAGTAAAAGCAACGGTATCCAAAAGCAGGCTGTCGCCACTAAATACTTTGGCAATAGTAGAAGTGAAGTCAATAGCACTGTTTTCGGCTATGGCATCAATGTAGGTGCTCTTTAGTGTTATTCCACCGTATTGCAACAAGGGAGTAAAAGCAGACAAATGCAGGCTGTTATTAACGCTGTTAAACTCACCGTTTACACGTGTATTCTCAATGCGATAAAACTGTGGGGCTATAATTCGGGTAAGCGTTCGGGGCTCAAAAATGCGCACATCTAACTGAAAGTTCTGCGGAGCAATGCTATCGTTGTGTTCATACCCTCTGGTAAAAGTGTGCCTGGCAAAATGCACTAATGCCCGTGGCAATTCACGCATGGAAAAGTAACCGCTTAACTCTCCTTCGGCAACTTCCGAAATAAGTTTCAGTTTCTTTTTGCCTCCGTCAACGAAATCAGCATCCAAGGTCAGGTAATTCACATAAGCATCAATCGTATCTCTGCGCAGGTGCAGGTTATTCACTTTAATCAATCCGCTAAGGTCATCAATCTTGCTGCCTCTAAAATCTGCTTGCAAATTGCCCGAAACAAACAGGTTGGGTTTCGTAAGGTTTAGTTTATCAAGTTGCGCTTTGTGTATGGTGGCATCAAAGTTAAATACGGGAATCTTCTCAGTAATATCCGCCTTGCCGTGAAAGTCCATTTCCAGAAATTCATCGCGCACAAACAGTTCCCCGTTAAATGACTTTTTTACCACCGCCCCGTTTACCCTTACATCGCGGTACTCATGCTTACGAAGGGTAATGCTGTTTACGTTTCCTATAACATCCACCTTCAGGCTTTCCATAGTAAGCCCGCCTCCCTTTACCTGCGCATTCAACGAAACCTTCCCTAAGTTCTCCTCATCTCCGAAAAACCTGCCCAAATCAAACGACTCCAATGCAAGATTACCGGCATACATACTCTTGTTCCGCTTCTTATCGTATTTAAAGTTCAGGTCGGTACTGGCCGAGCCCAGGGCCGTTATCAGTTCCCCGTTCGATACAAAATCGGTCACAAACCCATCCAGTGTTCCCGAGTAGCTCATTAAGCCAAGCCGTTGAATGTTTTCCGGAATTTTTACGCCCGGATAAATTCTTCGCACATCGGCAACAGTAGTAGTGAGCTCCTTTACCCGCAGGTTGATGGATGTTTCGTAAATATCAGGAAGCCCACGGGTGGAAAGGTTGCCTTTCAGCAAGGTATTGTCAGCAACCCGTATTTCAATATTCCTTCCGCTTAAATCGCTTACTGTTCCTTTTATTTTACCCGATACCGTGAGCGTATTATGCTTTACTTTATCAAGCGACCGCACAAAGTAATTGAGGTCGGAAAGCGAAACTTTCGACTTATCGAGCAATGCATCTATTTCTACTCTGTTCAAAAAATCTTTAAAAGCGCGGAAATGGTAGTATTTAAAACTCAGATAATCGGTAATGCGGCTGTTAGAGGTAGTAACGTCCAACTCCTTTAAAGTAATATCATGCACCGAAACACGGGCTACCGCATGAAGGTTTTTCAGCGTTAAGCCGCAGCGCTCTTTGGCGGTGAGCATTTTTATAGAAGCAAAAATGGTATCCTTAACAATGCTGCCGTCTTCTACATACAGATTTATTGCCGCAACATCCAAATGTTTAAAGTCCATCCCTTTTGCCAAAACCGTGTCGGAATTTCTATCATTCAAACGAAAGCGGGAATTGGTAAGCGTAAATTCATCGAAGGTAAGCAGCGGCCCGCCCGCCAGAAAGTGAACCACCATGGTATCATTATCGTACGTCTTTTTCCGCTTTGTTAGTTCTATGTTTACATCGGCACTGTCAATATGTAATGAACGCAAAGCAACCAGCGACTTTTGTAAATCCACCTGTTTGAATTCAGCAGAAAATGCAGGAATGTAAACCCCTACATTAGTGTGCGACTTGGCATCGTTGTAACGAAAGTTGGTATGGGTTAAATTCATTTTGTGTACATCCAGTCTCCAGGCAAACCCTCCGGTAGTATCTTTTTTGGTGGTATCGGCCGACTGTAAATTCTTAAAAACATCGGTAATATTTATATGCTTTCCGCTTGAATCGCGGCTCAGGTGAACCTTAGCATCATTCAGCGTTACGTCACTGATAGCTATCTGCTTATTCAAAAATTCAAACACTTTAAAACGCAGCAATAGTTTACCGCTGTAAATCATGGTGTCGCGGTTCAGGTCTTCCATGTAAAAACCGCTTAGTTCCACTTTATCAAAAAAGCGAATATCTACCTTCTGAATAGTAACCTTAGTGCCAAGTTTTTCCGACAGGATTGAAGCGGCTTTTTGTGCCACAAATGTTTGAAACGAGGAATAACGAAGCGCAATAATAGTGCTGACGATTAAAACCGCCAGGACCAGTAATACCCATAAAGCACTTCGGAATATCTTCTTCCTCAAAATCCTGTTTTACTGTAACGAACGCGGAAAGCTAAATTTATTTCTGATTTTCGCCCTGTGAGTATTACCATTCTTGCCATTGAATCCTCCTGTGACGATACCTCTGCCGCGGTTAGCAAAGATGCCAAAATTCTTGCCAATATAGTGGCCGGGCAACGGGTGCATGAGCAATGGGGAGGGGTGGTTCCCGAGTTGGCATCGCGCGCGCACCAGCAAAATATTGTTCCGGTGGTGGATGCCGCTTTAAAGCAATCGAACGTATTGAAACAGGAGATAAATGCCGTGGCATTTACCCGCGGCCCCGGCTTAGCCGGCTCGCTGTTGGTAGGAGTAAGTTTTGCCAAAGCATTTGCCGCTTCGCTCCGCGTACCGCTTATAGAAGTAAACCACATGCAGGCGCACATACTGGCGCATTTTATTGACAGCCATCCGGCCTTTCCTTTTCTGTGCTTAACTGTTTCGGGCGGACATACCCAAATAGTATTGGTTAAGAATTTTTTAGAAATGGAAGTAATTGGCGAAACTCTGGATGATGCTGCCGGAGAGGCGTTCGACAAAACCGCCAAACTACTCGGCCTGCCCTACCCTGGTGGCCCGCTAATGGATAAATACGCCAGAGATGGCAACCCCGAAAACTTCTTTTTCCCCGAGCCGCAGGTAGCAGATTTTGATTTCAGTTTTAGCGGGCTTAAAACTTCGGTGCTTTATTTTTTACAGGCGGAAGTAAAAAAGAACCCGAAGTTTATAGAAGAGAACCTTTACGACCTTTGTGCCTCTATACAGAAAACTATCGTGGATATTCTGCTGAAAAAGTTGCAAAAGGCTTCCGATAAATTGGGGGTGACGGAGATAGCGCTGGCGGGAGGGGTTTCTGCCAACTCTGAATTGCGCAGCCGATTTGAACAGCTGGGCAGAAGCAAAGGCTGGAAAACTTACATTCCTAAGTTTGAGTATTGCACCGATAATGCCGCCATGATAGCCATTACCGCGCACTACAAATACCTGAATAATGAATTTGCCCCGCAAAGCATTGAGCCTTTGGCAAGGTATCATTTGTAGTATGTTAACAGGCATGGCATTTATATTTGCACAAACAACATTAAATGAGCAACCGGATTAATACCGCCCTGCTGGCAATTGTCTTAATATTTCTCGGCTACCTGACCTATAACCAGATTCAACTGCAAAAGCGGGTAGATGCAATAGCTGCCAAACAACAGGAAGAAATAACCATTACCCCTTCGGCTACCAATACCTCCCCTACCGAGGCAAGCCCTTTCGACCAGCCGAATGTTGACCCGATGGCTTCGCAATTTCCACCCAACACAGCTACGTTACCACTCACTACTCTGAAGTTCGACCGTACGGTGCATGACTTTGGAAAAATTAATGAGGGCGAAAAAGTAACCACCGTTTTCAGGTTTAAAAATACCGGAGAGAACCCCTTAGTAATTTCCAGTGCGGTAGGTTCCTGCGGCTGCACCGTTCCCAATTGGCCTAAGGCAGCCATTGAGCCGGGCAAAACAGGCGAGATTGCCGTAGAGTTTGACAGCAACAAAAAAAGCGGGGAACAGGCTAAAACAGTTACGGTAAAAGCTAACACCACCCCTCCTTCTATAGAACTTACCATTACGTGTACCGTAATTCCCAAAAACTAAACAATGGGCAGAGTATTAGCTTTTGATTACGGGCGCAAAAGAGTAGGGGTAGCGGTAACCGACCCGCTAAAGATTATTGCCAATACCCTGGAAACTATTCCTAACAAAGCCATCTTCGATTTTATTAAAAAGTATTGCGCCTCCGAAGATGTTGAATGTTTTGTGGTGGGCTTTCCTTATTCACACGGCCATAACGAAAACCCGGTAGCTGCAGACATTAACCGATTTATTGTTAAGCTGAACGAACTCTACCCCTCAAAGCCGGTTCATAAGATTGACGAAAGCTTTACCTCAAAGATTGCTTCCCAAACGCTGTTGATGAGCGGTGTAAAACGAAAGGAGCGCCAAAACAAAGGCAATGTTGACGCCATTTCAGCCAACCTTGTTCTGCAAACTTATATGGAATTACACAGCCGTTAACCCACATTTGGAATTTCCCTTGCATACCGCGTAATTCGCCACTCAATTTAATTTTCCGAAATG
>CAZLXD010000222.1:0-5430 GCA_964563185.1 uncultured Chitinophaga sp. | reverse complement strand
AAAGAAATGCCGGTAATGAACATTCGCTACTACTCGGTTTATGGCCCTTACGAAGAGCCTGACCGTTTAGTGCCCGTGTTGATTGATAAGGGCATGAAGGGCAGTTACCCTCCGCTGGTGCAGCCCGATATTTCGCGCGATTTTATCTACGTGGATGATGCCATTCTTGCCACGCTTTTGTGCGCTACCAAAATTCAAAATGTAAAAGGACAGTCGCTCAACGTAGCCAGCGGAAAAAAAAACACCATCCGTGATATTGCTGCTACAATTAAAGATATTTTCAGCATAGCCACCGAACCCGAGTGGGGCGATTTTCCTAACCGCAAGTGGGATTTAAAAGAATGGTATGGCGATGCTTCGCTGGCAAAAGAGTTGCTCGGCTGGCAGAATGAAACCTCGCTGAAAGATGGGTTGACAAAAACCTACGAATGGCAAAAGGACTATTCGCGTCCGCTGTACGAGAAAAAGCTGATGCAGGATAAAATCCGCCACAAGTTAAGTGCGGTTATTGCCTGCTATAGAGATGCACAGGCTATACCTTACATGCACGAGCGGCTAACCACCACTTTCCGCAAAATTGGCGTGGATTACGAAATCATTTTTGTAAACGATTGTTCGCCCGATAATACCAACGAGGTATTGCAGAAAATTGCAAACGAAGATGACCACGTTATTGCTATTGAGCACTCCCGCAACTTCGGTTCGCAGGCAGCTTTCCTTTCGGGTATGGAAATTTCAACCGGTGATGGGGTAATTCTTTTAGATGGCGACCTGCAAGATCCGCCTGAGTTGATTGAAGACTACTACAAAAAATATTTAGAAGGCTACGATGTGGTATATGGCCGCAGAGTAGCACGCGAGGGCAACCAAACACTGGTTACTTTTTACAAACTGTTTTACCGTTTGTTCCGCAGCGTAAGTTATGTGCCTATGCCTTTAGATGCCGGTGACTTTAGCCTAATGGACAGAAAGGTGGTAGATGAATTGGTAAAACTACCCGAAACCGACCAGTTTATGCGTGGGCTTCGTGCGTGGGTAGGCTTTAAACAAACGGGTGTAGATTATGTGCGCCCCGAAAGAATGTTTGGCGTTACTACCAACAACATGCGCAAGAACATTGCCTGGGCTCGCAAGGCTATTTTCAGCTTTAGCTTTGTGCCGTTGGAGCTACTGACCTATATTGGTTGGACGCTTACGGCTGTTTCGTTTATTGCCATCATAGCGCAAATCATAGCTTACTTTGTGGTGGAGAATGTACCGCACGGTATTACTACCATTATAGTTCTCCTTCTCTTCTTTGGCGGCTTAAACATGCTTGGCATTTCTATTATTGGAGAATACCAAGCGAAGATTTTAGAAGAAACCAAGCGCAGGCCGAAGTATATCCGCAGGAATATTTACCGGAAGAGTTACTAGTCTGAAAATAGACTATAGTCATCATACTATTTTAGGGAAACGAAAACGGGAAGAACATCTGTTCTTCCCGCTGGTATTTGTTAATGAAGGTTGGTAGCCTTTTACGAAACTCTGCGGTGGCCTACCCACACAAAGCGTTTGTTTACATACTCGGGGTTGGTAAATGAAGCGTTGCCGGCAGGGTTTCCGCCTGTTACGTGAAAATCGCTGAACCCAGCATGTTGGTTTACCCAAATCATACCCGTAAGGTTCAGCGATACGGGGGCGAATACACTTTCCAGTTCTTCAGTAATAGTGTTGGCGGTGGCTTCATCGGTAGTGTAAGCGCTAAAGGTAATAGCTCCGTGTTTTTCGGCCATGTGTTTGGCAATTTCTATGCTCTGGTTGGTGTCCTTGGTTTTTACAATCAGCACAATAGGGCCAAACAGTTCGTTTTCGTAAACACCCACATCGTGTGCATCAACTTCCAGTACTACAGGCGAGCAGGTTCTTGCTTCAGGAAAATCGGGGTTGGCTACGTTTTTAGGCTCCAGCAGAATGCTTACTTCCAGTTCCTTCATGCTGTTTACGCGCTTCAGCGTTACTTCGCTTTGTATAGCGCCTAAAGTGCCGGGCCCCATTTGCGGATGTCCGGCAATACCGGCAATAGCATCTACCAGTGCCTTCTTCACTTCTTCGTATGGGATAACCGTATCGCCTTGTTTAATTCCACCGGCAGGTATAAAAAAGTTTTGCGGAGCCGTACACATTTGCCCGCTGTAAAGCGAAACGGCAAAAGCTACGTTTTGTATTACCGGCTTAAGGTCGGCTACCGAATCGAGAATAACGGAGTTAACACCGGCCTTTTCGGTAAAGCTTACTTTGCCCGGAAGGCTTTCTACATAACTACCAAAGGCAGAGCCACCGGTATAGTCAATCAGCTTTACAAGTGGATGTTCAGCTAATTGTTTAGTAATAAGGTTGCTGCTGCTGTCCACGGCTAACTGGCACACATTCGGGTCGAAGCCTTTTGCTTTTAGGGCAGCTTGTATTTCGGCCACCACAATAGCAATAGCATAAATAGATTTTGGATGAGGCTTAACAATAGCCGTATTGCCGGTAATTAAAGTAGCAAACAATCCCGGAACAGAATTCCAGGTAGGGAAGGTAGAGCAGCCAATCACTAAACCAATTCCTTTGGGTATAGCTTTAAATTGTTTTTGCAATACTACGCTGGCTTTACCCATTGGTTTTTCCCAGGTAACGGTGGCGGGGAAACGGTTCAGTTCTTCGTAACCCATAGCCAGTGCTTCTAAGGCACGGTCGCTGGCGTGCGGGCCGCTCGCCTGAAAACTCATTACAAAACTCTGCCCGGTGGTGTGGTGAGTAGCGTAGGCAATTTCAAAAAAGCGGTTCTTTATTCTCTCCAGTGCATCTACTAATACTTCGGCACGGTCATCGGCACTTACTTTTTTCCACTCGCCAAAAGCACGGCCGGCACGGACTATTAAAGTATCTACATCAAAAACCGGGTAAGTAATGCCCAGCGGTTTGTTGGTGTAAGGAGAAACTTCTTCGCCACTCCAGCCGGTAGGGTTTTGTTGCAATAAACCGGTAAATGGCTTGCCTAACTGATTGTTGTAAGCTTCTAAACCTTTGTTGGGAGCTTCTTCGCCATAAGCCTTCGGGTGCTCGGGATATTGCGCATAGAATACACGCTCGTGAATAGCTTTAATGGCCTTTTCAATTATTTCTTTGTTAGCAGCGCTTAGTGCCATAAAAATGTATTTATTGATTTTTGAATGAGGTTCGAAGATAGAAAAACAGCGAAACCGCCAAGTTTACCTGCGCTTCTAAAGTCCCTGCCTGTGTCTTCACAGGCGGCTATACCCAACACCGGGCTGTGATGACACAGCCGGGGGCACCAGGGTTACCTGCGCTTCCAAATCATTAGTTCTTTATCGTTGTTGCTCAGGGTAAGAATGTTACCGCTGGTTTTAAAAAACTTCATGCGCTTTAACATGCCGGTAATAATGTTTTCGAGCACGTTTCCTTCGCAGGCCATTTTGGTGGAGGCTATTTCGGCAAACGTTATGTTTTTATTTTCTACGGTTACCCCTCCGTTAAAGCGGTTGCAAACTCCTTTACCGCTTACGCGTTTCTCCGCCAGGTTTAGCTCCATGTAAATAGCAGTGGTATCCAGTATGCGTATAAACTGGGTATCAATGTGCATGGAGTAAAGAAACCATTGTTTTTTATCAATACGTTCGGCAGGGTTGTAGTCGGTTTTCTTTTTCTTCAGCACCTTGTTTAACAGGTAATCCTGCGTACCGCGCTTCTCTACTTTAAGTTGGTAGTCGTAGCCTTCTTCGTAGGTAAAGCCGGCAATAAATCCGCTCAGCAGTTGGTAGCTGTCTTTCTTTTTCTCTTTTACCATCAGGCAGTCAGCCCCCTGATTATCGGGGCACTGCAAAGCCTGGTCGGCCACAAAAAGCTTCTGATACTTTTTTTGTGCTGAAACAGTAATTCCGAAAATCATTAAAACAGTAAGCGAAAGAAGATGTGCTTTTTTCATGCGTTTGTATTTTATCTCCCGCAGAACTCGTAGAAACACGCTGATGTTTTCTGCGCCATCTGCGGGCTCTGCGGGAAAACTCTAAAACTCTACTTCCACCTGGTTGCGCAATAAATCCTCCAGGGTTTCGCGCTTGCGTATCAGGTAATCTTTGCCTTTATAAATCATTACCTCAGCCGGGCGAAAGCGTGAATTGTAATTCGAACTCATGGTAAAGCCGTAAGCGCCCGCGTTATGGAAAGCAATCACATCGCCTTCGCGCACTTCGGTCAGTTTGCGGTCCCAGCCAAAAGTGTCGGTTTCGCATATGTAACCTACTACCGTATAAATACGAGGTGTGCCATTGTGGTTGCTTACGTTGGTCATGTGGTGGTACGAGTTATACAGCATGGGGCGTATCAGGTGGTTCATACCCGAGTCAACACCTACAAACACGGTGGCGGTGGTTTGCTTTATCACATTCACTTTGGCTAAAAAAGTTCCGCTTTGGCTTACTAAGAACTTGCCCGGCTCAAACCACAACTCTAAATCTCTTCCGTAGCTTTTGCAGAAGTCGTTGAAGTTAGCCGTAAGGCGGGCACCTACTTCATTAATGTCGGTGCTGTAATCATCGGGCTTGTATGGCACTTTAAAGCCGCTACCAAAGTCAATAAACTCCAAATCGGGGAAATGAGCCGTTACTTCAAACAGAATTTCAGCAGCGCGGAGGAAAACATCCACATCCAGAATATCGGAACCGGTGTGCATGTGCAAACCATTCACCCTAATTTTTTCACTCTTTATCACCCGCTCTAAGTGGCGCATCTGGTAAATAGAAATGCCAAACTTGGAATCGATATGCCCCACTGAAATATTACTGTTGCCGCCCGCCATAATGTGCGGGTTAATGCGAATGCATACGGGCACGCTGTCTCCGTATTTGTGGCCGAATTGTTCCAGTATAGAAAGGTTGTCAATGTTTATCTGCACGCCTTCTTTTACCGCCAGTCCAATCTCTTCCATTGAAACACAGTTAGGCGTGTAAATAATATCCTTCGGGTCGAAACCGGCACGTATGCCTGTCCATACTTCTTGTATAGAAACCGTATCAAGCCCTGCACCAATGTGTTTAAAGAACTTCATTACATTGATGTTGTTGAGTGCTTTACAGGCAAACTTTATTTTGGTATTCGCTCCGCTGAAGGCGCTCTTCAGGTGCTTATACTGCTGCTCCATAATACCTGTGTCGTACACGTACAAAGGGGTGTCATACTTTTCGCACAGCTGCGAAACCGGCACCCCGCCAATGTGGTAAGCTCCGTTCTCTGATTGTAACATTCCTGAAAATTTGAATGGGCGAAGATAACTGCCTGTGTTTAATATGGTAGAGTGAGCTTTGGAAGAGGGGGCACTACCGAATAGCTCCATGTATCGGTAAGCGCGGGTGTGGTGTTGTATGAGGCCATGAAGCAGCGGAAGTA
>CAZLXD010000221.1:0-5452 GCA_964563185.1 uncultured Chitinophaga sp. | reverse complement strand
TTCATGGGGCGGTCCTGCAAAATACCCGAAGGCACGGTGTGCAACACTGTTTTTTCTCCGTTAATAACCAGTGTATGCCCGGCATTAGGCCCGCCCTGAAAACGGGCTATGATGTCGTACTTAGGGGCCAGATAATCAATTATCTTTCCTTTGCCTTCATCGCCCCATTGCAGCCCCAGCAATATATCTACATGCATGCTATAAAATTTTTAAACCCTGCCGAACCGAAAGCCCGGGCAGGGTTTATGTGATTAGGTTCTATTTAATTCTCTTACTTCGAATTCAGGGTTGAAATAGCCGTTGCTTCATCGGTATAAACCGGAAAAATGCTTTCCAGTTTGGTCATTTGCAACAACTTCTTCATTTGGTCGGGCAGGCTGCACAGCCCCAGCTCGCCACCGGCATTACGGGTTTTGGTAAGGGCGGTCATAAGCATACCCAAACCGGTACTGTTAATAAACTTCATACCGGCCAGGTTAAACACCACTTTTTTGTTTCCTGCATCCAGGTTAGTGGTAATCAGTTCCATTACAGGCGCATTACTGTGCTCGCCCAACAGGTTGCCTTCCAGGGTAATTACTAATACGCCTTCTTTGATTTCGCTTTGCATAATTGATTGGTTATGTAGTTTGATTTTGGGTTTCTTGTTTGGCGGCAATTGCTTCGCGCTTGCGCTGGCAGTTACCGCAAATTCCGTACATATTTAATGAATGATGTGTAATCTTAAAATTCAACAAATCTCCCATCATAGATTTAATCTGCTGTATTCTCGGATCGCAAAATTCAACTACTTTTTTACAATCCACACAAATAATATGGTCATGCTGTTTATAACCGTAGCTTTTTTCGTATTGGGCCAGGTTTTTGCCAAACTGGTGCTTCTTTACCAGGTCGCAGGAAACCAGTAACTCCAGGGTGTTGTATACCGTAGCGCGGCTAACGTTATACTTCTTTTTCAGCAGATGCTCATATAGCATTTCTGCCTCAAAGTGGTCATCGCGCAGGTAAATTTCTTCCAGTATAATAAAGCGTTCCGAGGTTCTGCGCAAATCCTTCTGCTCCAGGTAAGCCGAGAAGATGTTTTTTACTTCTTCAATATGTTCTTTGCGCTGCGAAGTGGTCACGTGCGAAAATAAGAAGTTTGGGGAAGTGGTAAACTTTCCGCGCGTTCACCGGCAGCATCGCTCTCTACTCTGTCTAATTCCTATTTTTAGCGCGTGAGCAACATCCACTCCATACTCAAACAATACTGGGGTTTTAGTGCCTTCCGCCCTTTGCAGGAAGATATTATACAATCGGTATTACAGGGAAAGGACACGCTGGCCCTGTTGCCAACCGGAGGGGGGAAATCGGTATGTTTTCAGGTGCCGGCTTTGGCTATGCAGGGCTTGTGCCTGGTGGTATCGCCTCTTATTGCACTTATGAAAGACCAGGTGCAGCAGTTGAACAAACGGGGAATTAAAGCAGCCGCAGTATACTCCGGTATGCCTTACCGCGATATACAAACTCTTTTGGATAATGCCACCAACGGGGCTTATAAGTTTCTTTATATATCGCCCGAGCGCTTGGCTACCGATGATTTCCGCCAGCGCCTGCCGCACTTAAAAGTAAGCCTGCTGGTGGTGGATGAAGCGCATTGCATTTCGCAGTGGGGATACGATTTCCGTCCGCCTTACCTCCAAATTGCCGAGGTACGGGAACTGCTGAAGAAGGTACCCGTAGCGGCTCTTACAGCCACTGCCACACCTAAGGTTGTGGAAGATATCCAGGATAAACTTCTGTTTCGGAGCCGGAATGTTTTTCGAAAAAGTTTTGTGCGCAGTAACCTGAGCTATGTAGTAAGGCAAACAATAAACAAGCAACAATCTTTGTTGGAAATACTTACCAGAGTGAGCGGAACCGCAGTGGTATATGTTCGTAACCGCAGAAAGGCAAAAGAGTTTTCCGATTACCTGCTGAAGCACCGGGTGAAATCGGACTTTTACCACGCAGGCTTAGACCCTAACCTGCGGGCCCGTAAACAGGAAGCATGGATGGCAGGAAAAACCCGCGTGATATGCTGCACCAACGCCTTTGGAATGGGTATTGATAAACCCGATGTGCGTTTGGTAGTGCATCTGGATTTACCCGACAGCCCCGAAGCCTATTTTCAGGAAGCGGGCAGGGCAGGCCGCGATGAGCAGAAGGCCTTTGCCGTGCAACTGGTGGAGAAAAGCGATTTGATTTCGCTGGATGAAAAGCAAAAGGAGCATTTCCCCGAAAGCAGTTTTATCCGCGAAGTGTATGATGAACTCTGTAAGGAATTTCGCATTGCCTACCATTCGGGTCTTAATGAAAGTTTCGATTTTGATTTAGGAACATTTTCAGCAACCCGCAAGTGGAATCCTGTTCCTGTACTCAGCGCACTCAAAATTCTGGAGCAGCATAAGTTTATATACCTTACTGAAGGAGTGTATCAGCCATCGAAAATAAAAGCCTATGCTTCGAAGGAGGTGTTGTATAAATTTCAGGTGGAGCACAAGGTATTGGAGCCACTCATAAAATTTATACTGCGCACTTCCGAAGGAATTTTTGAAGATTACGTGCCTTTGGATGAAGAAGCAATAGCGGTACGTATGAAAGTTCCCGCAGCCACCATAGCAGAACAGCTACAGTTGCTGCACCGCCATCATATCTTTAGTTATCAGGCGCGGAAAAATAATCCGCAGGTTGTTTTGTTACAGGGAAGAATA
The DNA here is from genome assembly GCA_964563185.1 of uncultured Chitinophaga sp. Classification (GTDB taxonomy): domain Bacteria; phylum Bacteroidota; class Bacteroidia; order Chitinophagales; family LD1; genus Bog-950. The sequence goes on along the minus strand of CAZLXD010000221.1, from coordinate 2,720 downwards.
AAGCGGGAAGAACTCCGCTTAGAGGAAGAGTTTATTGCCGAACGTAAACGGGAATATACCGCCCGCCTGGCAGCTATGCGGAATTATGTAACTGAAAATAATGTTTGCCGCACCCGCCTGTTGGTACAGTATTTTGGCGAAACTTCGGCTAAAGATTGCGGAATGTGTGATGTTTGTGTCGCACGCAAACGGGCCGGGTTATCGGCTGCTGAATTTTCTGCCATAATGAAACAACTGGAGGATATTTTAAGCCAAGAAGCGTTATTGCCTGAAGCCTTGTATACAGAACTGAACCTTAAAAAAGAGAACCTGACTTCAGCCATTGAATACCTGCTCGAAGCCGGGCGAATTTCAAAAAACGAAGAAGGAGCCTTATACTGGGTGCCATGAAGAAGATAATCTTTACAGTTACTAACGACCTCACCTACGACCAGCGTATGCAGCGCATTTGCCGCAGTTTGTCCAACGCAGGATATAGTGTAGTACTGGTGGGACGGGAACTGAAAACCTCAGGGCCGTTAAAGCAGGAACCTTTCCAACAGAAAAGGCTTCGCTGTTTTTTTAATAAGGGGAAACTGTTTTATATAGAGTATAACCTGCGGCTGTTAATTTATCTTTTGCTTCAACAAGCCGATGCCTTTTGTGCCATTGATTTAGATACGGTAGTTCCTGTTTATTTGGCGGGCAGGCTTAAAAAGGCAAAGTTAGTTTATGATGCCCACGAATACTTTACCGAAGTACCCGAGGTAGAGCGAAGGCCTTTGGTGCAAAAGGTATGGCAATGGGTAGAATACACTTTTGTGCCGCGCTTTCAGTTAGCCTACACCGTTTCGCAGGGCTTGGCTGATTTGTTCAACAATAAACTGCACCGGACTTTTCATGTTATTCGCAATGTGCCTGTTAAAGCGGTAGCAATGCCTCATTCTCCCAATGCGGGACCATACATACTTTATCAGGGCGCGCTAAATGAAGGGCGCGGCCTCGAAAACCTTTTGCAGGCGGTTAAAGAGCTTCCTGTTCAGCTTAAACTTGCCGGTGAAGGCGATTTATCGCAGCAACTTCGTATGCAGGCAAAGCAGTTAGCGTTGGGGAGCAAAGTGGAGTTCCTTGGCTTTGTGGAGCCGCATAAACTGAAGGAAGTAACGGCTAATGCTGCTGTAGGCATTAACATACTTGAACCTGCCGGAAAAAGTTATTACTACTCCCTGGCCAATAAATTTTTCGATTATGTGCAGGCGGGCATTCCTCAAATATGTATTGATTTTCCCGAGTACAGCCACATTAACCGGCAATACGAAGTGGCAATTTTGGTGAAAAATACTTCGGTGTCCGAAATAAAAAATGCAGTAGAGCGTCTGTTCAATGACAAATCGCTTTATTCGCGCCTGCAAAGTAACTGTGCCGCCTGTGCAGTAGCGCTAAACTGGGAAAACGAAGAACAAAAACTGTTAGCTCTCTATCATGAATTACTCGGGTAAACACCTGCACATTGTTTCATTTAATGTCCCCTATCCTCCCGACTATGGTGGTGTTATTGATGTGTTCTACAAGATAAAAGCCCTCCACGACTTAGGCGTAAAAGTTCACCTGCACTGCTTTCATTACGGCCGCGATGAAGGAAAGGAACTTGAAACACTTTGTGAAAGCGTGCATTATTATCCGCGCAAAAAGTTTTATCAGGCTATTTACAGCAACATTCCATACATAGTAGGCTCGCGGAAAAGCGATGAGTTGCTCAGCAATTTAGCAGCCGATGATTACCCCGTTATTTTTGAAGGGTTACATACCTGCCTTTACCTCAACCATCCTGCTTTAAAAAATAAAGTGAAGGCGGTGCGTATGCACAACGTAGAGTGGGATTACTACCGCAGCCTGAAGGATGCGGAAAGCAACTACTTAATAAAATACTACTACCACTACGAAGCCAACAAGCTTAAAAAGTTTGAAAACGAACTGAAATATGCCGACCGCATTTTTGCCATCAGTAAAAGCGATTTTGAGTATCTGCGCCAGAGCTATGAAAACATCACGTATATTTCGGCCTTTCACAGCAATAGTGAGGTAACTTCGCAACCCGGGCGGGGCAGTTACATATTATATCATGGCAACCTTAGCGTGGTGGAAAATAATCAGGCAGCCATGTTCATTGCAAAGAAGATTGCTAAAGACCTTCCCTACAAGTTTGTATTTGCCGGTAAAAACCCACTCAAGTCTCTCAAAAAAGAACTGAATGACATAAAAAAGATTGAACTCAGAGAAAACCCGACCTTCGAAAAGATGGCGGAACTTATGCGGGATGCACATGTTAATCTGTTATTCACTTTTCAGCATACAGGCATAAAGCTAAAACTGCTTAATGCTCTTTACCGGGGCAGGTTTGTGGTAGTAAATGGTAAAATGGTTAACTACACCGGGCTTGAGCCTCTTTGCATAACCGAGGATAATCCCACCGCTACTCAGCGAATCCTCACCGGGCTTATGCAAACCGATTTTACTCAACACGAGATTGATAAACGCAGGCGCCTGCTTGATACCCACTTTGGAAACAGTCATAATGCAGGACTTATACTCAAAGAAATTTTCGGATAACAGCTACTGAAAGTGTGGTTGCCGACAATATCTCAGTGTAACCTTCGTCCTAAATCGGTCGCTTTAATATTCTTTTATAGGATTAGGCGCATAAATCTTGAACGCTTATAGATTGCGTAGTGTGCAGATAA
>CAZLXD010000220.1:2427-5459 GCA_964563185.1 uncultured Chitinophaga sp. | reverse complement strand
AACCAAAAGGGCCGCCAACACAAAAAAACTCCTCAATAACACTTTCATTTTCAAACTTATTTAAACACCAATATAGAAATTCTTTCGGCTTGCCAACAACTACTGCAAGGCATGATTGTTATCTTTAAGAAAACTTTATCGTCATGAAGAATCTATTGATTTACGGAATTGCCACTGTAGTGTTCTTTGCCATTGATATGTTATGGTTGGGCGTAATTGCCAAAAACCTGTACCGCCAAAAGCTCGGATTCATACTTTCCGATCAGGTAAACTGGGCTGCAGCGTTCATTTTCTATTTCATATACATAGCCGGTATTTTGTTTTTTGCGGTACTACCCGCTATACGAGAGGCTAATTGGCAGACTGCGCTATTAACCGGAGCCTTGCTGGGTTTAATATGTTACGCCACCTACGACCTTACGAACATGGCTACTATAAAAAACTGGCCGCTCAGTATTGTGGTGATTGATATAGCCTGGGGAACTATACTTACCGGAAGTGTATCGCTGCTTACGTATATAATTAGCTCTAAGCTTCTTTAGAAAACAATTTCGGAAAGAACCGACCTACCTTCTTCTGATATTCTTTGTACAGCGGATACTTTTCAGCTGAAATAGCTTCGCTGAAATCGGAACTGCCCTGAAACAACAGCATCAGTAACAGACAACCTGCCATACTCCAGTTTATCCAGCGGCCGGTTGCTGCCACACTAAAAAAGTAAAAAGTAATCCATACAGCCTGCTCGGAAGAATAGTTAGGATGGCGCACCTTACTCCATAAGCCTGTGCGTATAAAACCAACAGCATATTCCCCTTCCATCTGTTCCCCAGCCCCCTTCTTACGATACTTTTCCGTTTGATAGTTCCACTGCTGCTGGTCGGAAATGGTTTCAATGGCTACAAAACCAATAAACACCGCTCCTATGCAGGTATCCCAAAAACCAATTTCACCTGTCGGTGCATGAACTGCCATCAATGCAGGAAGTGTGAACAACCAAATAAGCCCATGCTGATAAATGCAAATAAAAAACAGGTTAAAAAGCATCCAGCCAAAACGGGTATTCAGAAAAGGCCGCTTGCGCAATACACTCCAACGGTAGTCTTCCTCTCCTTCCCAAAACTTCCAACTATAACCACCCTTTCTTCCGAAGTTGTATGTAAGGCGAATGCCCCATACACTAACTAACAATGCCATAAAGATGAGGCGCTCACTCCAGCCCGATGCATAGGCAAAATACCAGGTATAGAAAAGCGGAGTAATGCTCCACAGCTTATCAGTTTGGCTTACATTGCCGGTGAGTTCACCCACCACAAAACATAGCAGGGCAGTACCCAACATCATGTAAAGCGAGGTTTGTAACATTTGCCATTGCAGTGTGGTCAAAGGCTCATCGAACTTTAGCGCTATGAACGGCAACGCTACCAATGTAAAAAGTAGAATGGAGGCTGTTTTAAGCATAGAAATTATTTGTGCGGAGCATTTCCCTCCAGCCATATCCAGTATGCCATAGCCGGAAGAAGCACCACCACCAGTAAACAAACATAATTTACGGTTTGATGCTCGTTGTACGTTCGTCCTAAGCACAACGCATGATAAACAAATGGATACAGCAAACCCGCCAAATAAAGCCACAAGCGATATCTAACAGGTCTGAGAAACGTAAAGAGGCATAGCGAGTAGCTCAACAAATGAACAAGGTGCGAAATGTCCGACTCATCGTTGAAGTGTGTAAAAAGGCCGTAGACATGCACACCCACACAGATAACGAGAAACAGCGCAAGTAATACTTTTAAAACAATTTTCACTCTAATTCAACTTTTGCAGGTATCAGCAATTTACGAAAGTCTTCCTCATCTCCGTTAAAAACATTGGCATCTACGTTAGTGCGCATGCCCAGCAAATTTGCCTTGTCGGAATGCTGCCAAAACACCCATCTTAGCTTATCTTCTACGGTCAAATTGTCCCTGTAGTAATGCGCTATCCAAAAATTATAATCGCTAAAACTGTCAGCCAGATATTCTTCAATAAAGTTGATGTTTGAGTAAATGATGGGCTTTACTTTGTAGTGGCTTTCCACCTCTGTCATAAACGCTTTAAGCGCGGACACAATCTCGGCTTTTGTTTTACCCCGGGTATCTTCTACATCTACTATAGGCGGAATATCTCCCGGCAATAAACGGACACTGGTAATAAAATTGGTAGCCTGCACTTTGGCACTTCTATCAGGCAGAAAATAATGATAGGCCCCGCGGGTAAAACCTTTCTCCTTCGCATTGTCCCAATGTTCATCAAACATGTCATCTTCTATCAGCAAACCTTCGGTAGCTTTTACAATTACAAATTTGAAGTGAATAGTATCGCCATAAGTATCCACCGCTTTTAACTTGTCCCAGTCTACAAAAACCTGGTAATGTGAAATGTCAATCCCGTGAATGGAATAATCTTCAGGAAAATCGGAAGGCTTAAAATTCTTTTTGTAATAGCTTTTGGTGAGATAGCGGTAAGCTTTTCTGAAGAACCTTCGGTTCTCGTAGGTTTCGGCCACCAAAAACAAAATGAACAGGCTCCAAAGGCTATACTTTACCCATGTAGGAATAGAAGCTTTCTTTTTTGCTTTAAATTTTGCCACCAACGCAAAATGCAAAATCTGTTTTAAACAGTAGCAATCACCTTCAACTCAATAGCAATAGAAGAGGGAAGTGAGTTCACCTCAACCGTGGTACGGCAAGGTTGGTTTTCGCTAAAGTATTGAGCGTAGATACGATTGTAGACCTGAAAATCGCGTTTCATGTTTACCAGAAAAACGGTTACATCCACAATTTTATCCCAACTGCTACCGGCTTCTTCCAGCGCTGTTTTCACGTTCTTGAAAACAGCATGCACCTGTGCTTCAAAATCAAACTCGAGATAATTACCGTGCTTATCCATTTTTAAACCTGGAATAGAATCGCTTTCCGCTTCGCGCGGACCCATACCGGAAACAAAAAGAAGATTGCCGACTCTGCGGGTGGCGGGATATAGTCCCATTGGTT
>CAZLXD010000220.1:0-2417 GCA_964563185.1 uncultured Chitinophaga sp. | reverse complement strand
GGTTTTCATTACTCACAGTCAATCTGGTTTTGGCTTCGTTACTATAAAATATGCTTAACGTGTGCGTGAAAATAAAATTTGTTTGGCGGAATCAGGTTTCGTTAACTTTGAAAATACATTACCCTACTGTTCTTTCAATCATTCTAAAGTTATGCGCCATGAAAAAAATATTCTTTTCAGTTGCGCTGCTGTTTATAACAGCTCCGCTCTTTGCTCAAACCGATTTTCAGGTATTGTCCTTGAGGCAACTTAATCACGAATCGCCAGAGCAGATACCTCTGTCCACCGATGTGGAGCTAAAGTATTTCTATAGCCACACCGATAATTTTCCTTATTACCTGAATGTATTTGCCATCAATCCGCAAACACAGGACAGGAAATGGGCCATTGAAAACCTGGCCTTGCATCCGTTTGCCGGACCCCGTGAGTTAGTATACATGATGCCCTTCTTCGACATTTTTACCAGTGGCACCCCTATACAGGTCGTTGGGTTACACATATCTATTACAGATACTATTCTGCTAACACCACCTATACTTATACTGCCCGACTACACTCCTTTCAGTTGCGCACCCTATTTAATCAACTTTGGTTCCGAAGGCGGAAAGCCTGATTCATTGACACAACCGGTAAGAACCGACACTACTGTAGCCCCCGGAAACACGTGGGTTAAAAATGATTCTACGCGTGCAATAACCCGCGGATGTAATGTTCCGAATCTTGATTTAGATTCTACTCAGAACGGTCCCGATTCTACTTATGCCGGAGACTGGAATGCCTGTGCTCCTGTAGGGTGCGCCAATAGTATGCAATGGCTGGAATCTGTTTACCCAACCAAGATAAGTTCAGGATTAACACACCGTGAAAAACTTGAAGAGTTGAGTAAGATGATGAAGCGGCAGGCACGAAGTGGTTCAATTGCCGAGAATATTGTAAAAGGGAAGTTGGAATTCGTTGATAAATATAAGCTCCCTATTCGGGTAAAGTATCAGCACAACTGGCTGCGCGATTCAGTTATAAAATCTCCCAATAACACTTATGGACATGAGGCTAAAAACAATAATAAAGACAGGGCCAATCCAAACAAAAACCAAGTAAGTTGGGAATGGATTTGGGAGGAAATGCAGCATGGTGAAGATGTAGAACTTTGGATTACAACCGAGAACCCAAGAACAGGTTCGCGGGTTGGTTCACACATTGTAACATTAACCGGTATGGAGGAAACAAAAGGTGTTAGGCGCATAAGCTACAAGGATGATGCAAACCAGACTGATACCGCAGGCACCCGGGAAATTACATTTACAGTTGATTCGGTTAGCAATGGTTATTTGTATCTGAAAGAACGCGACCGGTATGATAACAGCGGTAACTTAACAAGGCGCACATACATTGAAGGTGCATTTTCTGAGAGCTATGACAGCACTATTACGTTCCCAACATCCATTCACCACATAAACTCAGAATCAACAATTGTTGTATTTAATAATCCATTTACCCTAGGCGAGTCTGCGGTTGTTCAATTGGAGAAATCGGAAAATTACATTTATGAGGCTTTTATTTACAACATGGCGGGCATCTGTGTTTCAAAACTCAATAGTAATAATGGCAGAATTATTTGGAATGGAACCGATAATGAAGGTTCACAGGTGGCCAATGGAATTTACCTTATAAGAATTATAACAAACGACTTGTCGATTACTGTCAGGGTTCTCAAACAGTAATCATTTCAAGTTGTTTTTTTACATTAATACTTTACGAACACATTCTTGGGTTCAGTAAAAAATCTCATTGCCTCCCAACCGCCTTCGCGCCCAACGCCACTGGCTTTTACTCCGCCAAACGGTGTTCGTAAATCGCGCACCAGCCAGCTGTTTATCCAAACAATGCCAGCTTCAATTTTTTCAGCAATGCTATGTGCACGCTTTAAGTCGTTCGTCCAAACAGAAGATGACAAACCATACTTCACGCTATTCGCCATCATCAATGCTTCTTCTTCATTTTCAAACGGAGTGAGTGTAACTACAGGGCCAAAAATTTCTTCTTGTTGGGTACGGCACTGAAAATGTAATCCTTCAATAACGGTTGGTTGAACAAAATAACCGTTCTCGCATCTGCCGCTTAGTTTTACTTCATTACCTCCACACAAAACTTTTCCGCCTTCCTCTTTCGCAAGATAGATGTATGAAAGAACTTTGTCCTTGTGTTGAAGCGAAACAATGGCTCCAAGGTTTGTGTCATCTTCATTCGGGTCGCCTACCTTCAAAGTTTTTACGCGCGCCACAAACGCATCGCGGAATTTTTCGTAAATATTTTTCTCAACAAAAATGCGCGAACCGCATAAACAAATTTCCCCCTGATTGCTGAATGAAGCCGTTACGACCTGTTTCACGGTTTCATCAAAATCGCAATCGGCAAAA
>CAZLXD010000219.1:1881-5495 GCA_964563185.1 uncultured Chitinophaga sp. | reverse complement strand
TCATATTGTTTTGTTTTTGTTTTCTGTAACGTTCTCCGTGCGTTACAGTAACAATATGTAGCGCTGCAAAAGTTTTGTCAAGGGCTTTCTGAATATTTTTTTTGCTACGGCACCTTTTATTTTTCTTGTTTACTTAGCCACACATATCTATCATGCTCGCTCCGCTACCCGAACGCTTACGCCCACACACCATTAACGACTTTGTTGGCCAACAACACTTAATTGGCGAAGGAAAAGTGTTGCGTAGGTTGATAGAGAGCGGCAACATTCCTTCTATTATTTTTTGGGGCCCTCCGGGGGTAGGTAAAACATCGCTCGCTCGGTTTATAGCCGAACAGATAAGTCTGCCTTTTTATCAGTTAAGTGCTATTGATAGCGGGGTAAAAGAAGTTCGTAAAGTAATTGAAGAAGCTGAAGCCAGTGGTAAGGCTATTTTGTTTATTGATGAAATACACCGCTTTAATAAGGCACAGCAAGATGCGTTGTTAGGCGCAGTAGAGCGCGGCACTATCACTCTGTTTGGAGCTACTACCGAAAATCCTTCCTTCGAAGTTATCTCCGCGTTGCTTTCGCGTTGCCAGGTGTATGTTTTACAGCACTTAGAAAAAGAAGAACTGGAGCACCTGCTTAAAACAGCTTTACAAAAAGACGAAACACTTGCCGCAAAACATATTGTAATAAGCGAAACAGAAGCCCTGCTCAAATACAGCGGGGGCGATGCACGAAAACTGTTGAATGTGTTGGAACTGGTCAGCAACGCACTGACGGAAGAGAGTAAAACCATCACTAATAAACTGGTGGAACAGGTGGTGCAACAAAAAATGGCTGTTTACGATAAGAGTGGCGAACAGCATTACGACATTATCTCCGCCTTTATCAAATCAATGCGCGGCAGCGACCCTAATGCCGCACTGTACTATTTGGCGCGAATGATTGAAGGTGGCGAGGATCCTAAGTTTATTGCCCGAAGAATGCTGATACTCGCCAGTGAAGATATTGGCAATGCAAATCCGAATGCCCTTTTGCTGGCAACCTCCTGCTTTCAGGCAGTAACTATGATTGGCTATCCTGAATGCACGCTCATCCTATCACAAACAGCCATCTATTTGGCTACTTCACCCAAAAGTAATGCCTCTTACCTGGCTATTAAAGCTGCGCAGGAAGCCGTGCGCAAAACAGGCGACTTACCGGTGCCTTTAAACATACGCAACGCCCCCACTAAACTGATGAAGGACTTAAACTACGGTAAGGATTATCAATATGCACATCAGCATGAAGGCAACTTCGTTAATCTGGAATTTCTTCCCGATAAAATAAAAGGCACTAAGTTTTACGAACCGGGCAACAACGCCCGCGAAAACGAACTGCGGAATTATTTACGCAAATGCTGGAAAGACAAATACGGGTATTAACGTCTTACCCTTCTATTAACCGTGCTTTTATGCACGTGTAAATTTTTATATTTAGCCTTCGGATACACACCTAGGTTTATGGTAAAAAATTACTTGCGCAAAGTCGTTACTGCCGTTGCAGTTTTCACATCTTTAATTGCAACCGCACAGCAGTGCGATGTTATCTATGTTACCCCTAATGGCAACGGTAACGGAAGCCGTGCTAACCCCACTAACCTTGTTGCCGGCCTGAGTATGGTTACCCCAACCGCCAACCGCTTGTGGCTGGCTACTGGAGTTTATAACATCAATACCGAAATACAACTGGTAAACAATGTTACCATTGAAGGCGGCTTTGACCCTGCCAATGGGTGGATTAAGAGCAACACCCCCGCTACGGTTATTCATCGCACCAATGGCAACCTGCTCCCCCCGCCTGCCAATGCAACGGGCATTTTTATGGGAGTAAACGTATCGGGCTTTCGCCTTCAGGATTTAACCCTGGAGATGGATATTCCGAATGGAGTAGCGGCAACTGCCTACGGAGTTTACCTGAATGGCTGTAGTAACTACAATATCGTTCGATGCCATGTAACGTCTGCCGATGGAACTCCCGGGGTTGCCGGAGTTCCCGGCACAGTAGGCAATCCGGGCAGTGCAGGTTCCCCCGGAGTAAACGGAGGTGTAGAACCGGCTAAACCCGGAGGAGCAGGCGGTGCTGGTGGAAGTAATGGTGGAAATGGAGCTAACTCGGGAGTGCATGGGAGCGTAGGCCCTCCGGGGCAAACTGGCGGTGGCTCCTGTGGAGGCGCAGGAGGCACTACAGGCACAGGGCCTTCATGCAGTTTAGGATGCACATTCGGAAGTCCGAATTGTAACAGTGCTACACCGGGCCAACCCGGACAGCCGGGGGGAGCAGGTGCAGCAGGCACAAACGGAACAACCGGTCCTGCGGGAACAGTAACGTTTCCCGGATATTTTGTGCCCGGGGCTGCCGGAGGGAACGGAACTAACGGCACGCCCGGTTGTGGCGGTGGCGGTGGCGGTGGTGGTGGTGGCCGTCAAAACAATGGCTCTGATGATGTAGGTGGCAGCGGTGGCGGTGGCGGTGGCGGTGGCTACGGTGGCGGTGGTGGAACCGGAGGAACCGGAGGTGGTGGTTCTTTTGCTGTTTTTCTTTACAATAATGGTGCTGGTGGTAACATAACCGATTGTAACCTGATACCCGGGGCAGGCGGTGCCGGTGGTGTTGGTGGTGCAGGTGGTGCAGGTGGAGGTGGTGGTGCAGGTGGTGCAGGCGGTGCTCCCGGTTGTGGCAACACTCCGGGAGGGAACGGTGGTGCAGGTGGGACAGGTGGTGCAGGTGGTATAGGCGGCAATGGTGCTCAGGGAACAAGCCAGGCCCTTTATGTAAATGGCACAGCACCAACTCAATCAAACATTACATCTGTTCCCGGAAATCCACCGGTTATTAGTGTTCTGAATTATGGCTGTACTAATTCCGAAGTAGTATTCTCTACTCCTGTTTCAGGGAACTGGAACTTTGGCGCAGGTGCCAGCCCTGCTACAGCATCCGGAACGGGCCCTATCGCTGTAATGTATAACTCCACCGGAAGAAAAACCATAACTCTGGGAGGAACTGCATTTACAGATTTTGTAGACATTTTCAGTATTCAAAACAGCGGCAGTACTATTACACACGTAAACAACCCTGCTGTAAATGGCTGCCCCGATACATTTAAAACTACTTTATCTGGAAGTTTATACGAGTGGGACTTTGGCCCTACTGCCATACCTCCGGTTGCGGTAGGCTCTACTTTACAAAACGCACCAACTGTATTTACAGCACCCGGCACTTACACGGTGGTGCTGTGGGTTACTACTCCCTGCTGCGGAAGGGTAAAAGATTCGCTTACTATTACCGTTCAACCCAACACATTAAATATAAACTTAGCCTCCAGCACCAATGCCATTTGCGCTGGCGACCCGATTACTTACACAGCTACACCTACCGGATATTTAGGTTATACCTTTCTTGTAAATAATGTACCGGCTCAAACCTCCCCCGCAAATACCTTTACCACTACAAGTTTGAACCCGGGTGATAGTGTAACAGTATTAGGCTTCGATGGTGTTTGCTTTACTAATCCAAGTTCAACGCACTATCCGGTAGTAACTCCAATTCCTGTAGTAACTATCAGCAGTTCCGATGCCGATAACGTA
>CAZLXD010000219.1:0-1871 GCA_964563185.1 uncultured Chitinophaga sp. | reverse complement strand
GCGAAGGAGATGCAGTTACGTTTACAGCCTCTCCAACAGGTTACGACACTTACAACTTCTTTAGCAACACAGTTCAGCAGCAATCTTCGGCTAATGATATATGGGCACCGGTGGCATTAGCTGCGCCTTCAGCAGCGGTATATGTAGTAGCTATAGATAACGGCTGTGCCAGTGCTCCAAGTTCCACCATCACTACTACAGTGAATCCAACTCCGGTTATCACTCTTGCAGCCTCACCCAACCCATCTTGTACAGGTGATAATGTAACGGTTACTGCCTCCCCTACAGGATTAGATAACTATAACTTTACAATGAACGGAACATCCGTTCAGAATACAACTTCAAACAGCTACTCCTCCTCTGTTTTTAATAGTGGCGACAACATCCAGGTTTCAGGTTCATTAAACGGCTGCCCGGGACAACCAAGCGCAGCAGTTACAATTACAGTAAATCCCATTCCATCTGTAACGCTTAGCAGTAGTGATGCTAACGATTCTATATGCCAGGGGGATGCCGTAACTTTTACTTCTTCTCCGTCCGGACTAAACAATTACGAATTCTTCGATGGAGCAACATCCGTGCAAAACGGAACATCAGCCACCTATAACACCAACCAGTTAGGATTTACAAACAGTATTACAGTAGTAGCCACCAACCTTGGTTGCGTAAGCCCTCCAAGCAGTGCCCTTGCAACTTATGTTCAGCCTGCGCCTGTAGTAAATGCAGGAGCCGACCAGAGTTTATGTATTGATGCAAATTCCACCACACTTACAGGTTTCTCACCGGCCGGTGGCATATGGACAGGAAGCGGAATCACTAACGGCACCACCGGTGATTTTGATCCATCAGTAGCCGGTGCCGGCACACATTCATTATTGTATGCTTATGCCGACCCTGCGGTAGGTTGTACCGGCCGCGACAGTATAAACTTTGTGGTGTTTGCTTTACCGGCTCCTATGGTGCAGGCTACCATTGATATTTGCGAAACACAAAGCGCTCCACTGAGTGCCAGCGGTGGTACTTCGTATGTATGGAGCCCGGCAGGCGATTTAAACAACGCCAACATAGCCAATCCGGTTGCAACGCCTGCTACAAATACTACCTATACAGTAACAGTAACCGACCAGAATAATTGCAGCAACACAGCTTCAACTACAGTAAATGTGAATCCTAAACCGGTTGCCGATTTTACTTCGAATGAAGTATGTGCCGGTTATACTACCACCTTCGTTAATCTTACTCTACCTGTTTCCAATGTTTATGAGTGGACTTTTGGCGATGGAGGAGTTTCATCATCAGAAAATCCACAACACACTTATACTTCAGGAGGAACATACAGCGCAACTCTAATTGCACAGTTAGGCAATTGCTTCGATACAGCTACCAGTGCAGTAAATGTATACCCGGCTGTAACGGCTAACTTTAGCGCAACGCCTTTAGAAGCTTACAACGAATCGGGCTCGCCTATTAGCTTTATTGACCAATCGCAAAATGCCGATACATGGTTATGGAACTTTGGCGATCAGAATACATCCGGTCAGCAATCACCATCGCATGTTTACACTCAACCCGGAGTTTATACTATTACTCTTACTGCGGCCAACCAATACGGATGTAGTGATACTGCTGTTCGTATTGATTACATTAAGATTAACCAACTGCCCAAAATATTTGTACCGAACGCATTTTCACCCAATGGCGATGGCAATAATGATATACTGTATGCCTACGCACAGGGAACACGCTTCTTTGAGTGGAAAATTTTTAACCGTATTGGAGAAAAAGTCTTTGAATCGAACAATACTACCGAAGGTTGGGACGGAACATACATAGGTAAGGATGCTCAGCCGGGCGTTTATGTTTATTTCCTC
>CAZLXD010000218.1:0-5509 GCA_964563185.1 uncultured Chitinophaga sp. | reverse complement strand
TATTTCGCTTTAAACAACCCTCTTGCAGCAGCAAATTATTCAAACCCTTTTTACCCGTGCTGCCTCCACGTTTCTCAATTTCCTTATTGCGCTGGTTATTGCCCGCCATGCCGGCCCCGAAGTAAAGGGCGATGTTACCTTATTAGTAACCAGCGTATGGTTTGTTACTTTTTTCAGCAACATACTGGGGGGGCCTGTGCTGGTGTATGTTATACCGCGAAGCAAAGTGGAAGAATTGCTGGCACCTTCGTATGTATGGGCATTGTTGATAGCAATACTGGCGTTTGGTGTTTTGTATGCCCTGCCTGTTTACAACCTGCCTGTAGCGCTTACCGTGGCGGCTATTGCGCTGCTTACGTCCCTGCTTAGCATTCATCAAACCGTATTAATGGCTAAGCAGCAAATAAGCAGGGCCAACATGCTTACCCTCACCGCACTGGCTTTACAGACATTAGGGGTGCTGTTGTGTTTTTATGAGTTAAATATTCACGACTCTTATGCGTATGTATACTCAACCCTTGCCGCCCATGCGGTAACTATTGCGGTTAGTTTTTGGTTTGTTCTCCCCTACTGGCGCAGTGTGCGGTTTTCATCTATCCGTATTTCAGAAGAATTAAAAGCGCTTTTTACGCATGGCTTCCAGTATCAACTGGTTGAAATTTTACAATTGCTCAACCTGCGCTTATATTTCTTTCAACTCGGCTTGCAGCAGGGAAACAAATACCTGGGCATTTACTCTATTGGAATTTCTGTTCTGGAATCGGTATGGCTTATTCCGCGCAGCATGGCTACCGTGCATTACATATCCACCTCCAACTCTTGCGAAATAAAAAAGGAAAGAGAGCGGACCATTCAGCTGTTAACCTATAGCTTGGTGTTATGTGCGCTGGCATTAGTGGTTATATGGTTTATTCCGGCCAATGTATACTCGTATGTATTCGGGCATGGCTTTGGCGATGTGCGGCATAGTATCCGCTATCTTTTCCCCGGCATACTCGTTTACAGTTTATGGATAGTACTAAGTAGCTTTTATTTCGGTACCGGCCACTACAAACCACTGGTTGTTTCATCATTGGCCGGAGTTATAGCTCTTATACTTTTTAGTGCATATCTCATTCCTCAATATGTAATGAGTGGTGCGGGGTTAGCAGCCTCTCTCTCTTTTAGTACTGCCACAATTGTTCTTGCAGCTCATTTCGTTTACAGGCGTGTGCAAAAAAAAAGCCGGCTTTGAGCCGGCTTTTTTTGCAAGTAGGTTGACTATCGGATGAATAACATCTCTCTGTATTTTGGCAAAGGCCACAGGTTATCGTCTACAATTGCTTCTAAACCATCAATCTGCTCACGAAGCTCATCCATTAGCGGCTTCACTTTATCGCAGTAGGCTTTAGAAATATCGGCATTGCTCTTTCCGTGGTGTGCCTTCTCTTTAGCAGCAAGCAATTTATCGGCAGTGTCCTTAATTGAGTTTACCGAAACAGCCAGCTGAGTTACTATAGCCTTCTGTGCTTTTGAACCGGTTGCCGCCACGCCAGCATCTTTCAAGCCTTTTATGTTAGCAATCAGCTTGTTCATATAATCAATACCGGCAGGAATAATTTTACTTAATGCCAGGTCGGCCAAAATGCCGGCTTCAGTATCAATTTTCAGCGTATAGCTGTGGTGAAGAATATCTACCCTTGCCTCCAGTTCGCGGGCGCTGTAAATATCGGTATCTACCAATACTTCTTTTGCTTTCTTGGTATTGTAGAAATCAAGTGCATAAGGAGTGGTTTTTACATTACTTAAGCCACGCTTCTTAGCTTCTTTTTCCCATGCTTCGCTGTAGCCGTCACCTTCAAACATTACTTTCTTGCTATCGGTAATGTATTGGCGAAGTACACGCATAATAGCTCCTTCTTTGGTTTCACCGTCTTTCATCAGCTTATCCACCTCGGCTTTAAAGCTAAGCAACTGCTTACCTACAATGGCGTTCATAATCGTCATTGGCTTAGCACAGTTAGCTGAAGAACCCACTGCACGGAATTCAAACTTATTACCGGTAAATGCAAAAGGCGAAGTACGGTTGCGGTCGGTGTTATCCAACATTACATCCGGTATCTTGTTGTGAATGTCTAACTTAAGATTAGCATTCGTTAACTCGTCATACTTGCCTTTAGCAACACGCTTTTCAATTTCGTTCAGCACATCGGCCATATACGAACCCGTAAATACAGAAATGATAGCCGGTGGTGCTTCGTTAGCACCTAAGCGGTGGTCGTTGTTGGCTGAAGCAATAGAAGCCCGCAACAAATCGGCATACTCGTTTACCGCCTTCACCACGTTTACAAAGAAGGTGAGGAACAGGAGGTTTGTCTTAGGTGTTTTTCCCGGAGAAAGAAGGTTTTTCCCGGTGTCAGTTCCCATACTCCAGTTGTTGTGCTTACCACTTCCGTTAATACCGGCAAACGGTTTCTCATGCAACAACACACGCAGTTTATGTCTGCGGGCAACACGCTCCATTAAGTCCATCAATAATGAATTATGGTCTACCGCTACGTTTACCTCTTCAAACATAGGCGCACATTCAAACTGTGCGGGCGCGACCTCGTTATGGCGCGTACGAACCGGAATTCCCAACTTGTGACATTCTGTTTCCAAATCCAGCATATAAGCATACACCCGCTCTGGAATAGAACCAAAGTAGTGGTCTTCGAACTGCTGGCCTTTTTGAGGAGCAGCACCAATCAGTGTGCGGCCGGCAAACATCAGGTCAGGGCGTTGATAGAACAATGCCTCATCAATCAAAAAATATTCCTGCTCCCAACCTAAGGTGGCAGTTACTTTGGTAGCATCCTTATCAAACAAATGAACTACCGGAAGGGCCGCCTGCTCCAGAAAATGCGAAGACTTTAGCAAAGGTGCTTTGTAGTCAAGCGATTCTCCGGTGTAAGAAATAAATATGGTAGGAATACAAAGTGTTTTGCCATCGCCAATCTCCATAATGAAGGCCGGTGAACCCGGATCCCATGCAGTATAACCACGCGCTTCGAAAGTAGCACGTATACCACCACTCGGAAACGAAGAGGCATCGGGCTCCTGCTGCACAAGTGCATCTCCGCCAAACTTCTCTACACCCTTGCCTTCAGTAGTAGGCATAAAAAACATATCGTGTTTCTCAGCAGTTAAGCCGGTTAAAGGCTGAAACCAGTGCGTGTAACTATTAGCGCCCTTTTCAATTGCCCAGGCTTTCATACCCGCAGCCACGGCATCCGCCATTTCACGGCTGATTTTACTCCCTTCCTTTATGGCATTTTTTACAGCCTTGTAGGCATCTTCCGAGAGGTAATGACGCATAGCATCATCGGTAAATACATTTGAACTGAAATATTCTGAAACCTTAGTACCTGCAAGTTTGGGCTTTACCACCTCGCGGTTAATAACTGTTTCAACTGCTGATTTACGTGAGTTGCTCATAGTGTTTTTTGTTTTACGGGTGCAAAAGTAGATTTAATGAGGGGAAGTAAAAACCAGATAACTGCAATTTATGCACATTTTGGGCCTATTCAATATAATTCTTTCGTAATTTTAGAGCCCTTAAGTCCTTTAAGGAAGTATTTCACTCAAAAATAGTATCGCAGCAAAGCACTTTACACATATTTATATTTAAATAAACCATTTAGATATTAAGCCTTGATATACAATCAGTATTCAGGCTATTGGTTAGTCTTTCCAATTAAAGTATCCTTGGGGCCTGTTTATGCAACCGCATCCTTCGCTTAAACCTTTTACCAAAGTATATGTGTCGCTGGCAGTGTTTGCATTCATTCTGCTAAGTGGAATGATTGGCTATATGGTAATAGAAGATTACCGAGCCCTTGACGCCATATACATGACGGTTATTACTGTGGCCACAGTTGGATTCTCGGAAGTGAAACCACTATCTGATGCAGGCAGGATATTTACCGTATTTCTCATACTGGCCAACATAGGCACTTTTACTTATTTCATTACTCAGATATCCAGCTACTTTTTAGATGGAGAATTTTCACGACAATACAAACTCTACAATATGCAGAAGAAAATAGAAGACCTGGAAGGCCATGTACTTATATGCGGCTTTGGAAGAAACGGACGCGAGGCTGCCAAAACACTTTACCACAACAACCGCCAGTTTGTAATTATTGAAAAAGCCAAACACGGACGCGATGAAGCTAATCTGCCTGTTGAATTCTACCTTCAGGGCGATGCAACCAACGATGATGTTTTTATAGAGGCCGGTATAGGAAAAGCATCCGCTCTTATCACTACCCTTCCTGAAGATGCCGATAATCTGCTGGTAGTTCTTACAGCACGCGAGTTAAACCCTAATTTAAAAATTATAAGCCGCGCATCAAACGACTCTACTGTTCGAAAACTTAAAACAGCGGGAGCCGACAATGTGATAATGCCCGATAAAATTGGTGGCGTACATATGGCATCGTTGATACTAAGCCCCGATGTAAAAGAATTTGTTGACCTGATGGCCACTCAGAGCAGTGAACACTTCAGCCTGTTGGAAATTGAATCTAAAACCACCATTGCACTTTCAGAGTTAAATTGTTGGAACACCACCGGAGCTACCTTACTGGGGGTGAAAGGAGAAAATGGAGATTATGCCCTTAACCCGGTGCCCAACACTGTAGTGAGGCCCGGCAATCGCATTATTGCCATGGGCTCTAAAGACCAACTGCTTAAATTGCAACAGCGCCTGCGCTGATTACTTTTTCCCGTTTTGGTTTTGTGCTATGGATTTGATAGCGGCAACTAACTTATCTAAATCTTCAATAGATGTATAAACATGCGGAGTAATCCGTACCCCGTTTACCCCTTCGTGGTCAATACCCGTGGTATGTATTCTATACTTATCAAACAACTCAGCCGAGATATCAGCACCCTTCATCCCCTCTATTCCTAAAGTAGCTATAGCACAACTAAAGTTATCCTTCAATGAGGTAAAGAGTTTCACTCCTGCCAGCTTATCTACTTGGCTGCACCAATAATTTTTAAGGTAGCGTAGTCTGGCTTCCTTTCGTTCATTTCCTATCAGTAACTGAAAATCTATGGCGTTACCTATGGCCATTTCAGCGGCAAAAGAACGGGTGCCAATAGCTTCAAACTTGCCAATATTATCCGCATCGGGGATTGGTGCCGAAAGCAGCGCCCATACGTTCTTAATCTTCTCCCTTTTTATAAACATAAAGCCGGTACCAAACGGGGCACATAACCATTTATGCAGCGAGGTGGCATAATAGTCACAATCAAGGTCGGATATTTTATAAGTAAGATGGGCAAAACTATGTGAGCCGTCAACTATCACCTCGCAGCCTTTACTGTGTGCCATGTCGGCTATTTTGCGGGCAGGCAATACCTGACCGGTCCAGTTAATCATGTGCGTTACATGTACAATTTTTGTTTTAGGGCTAATGGCGGCCGCGTACTGCTTCACAATTTCACCTTCACTCTCCTCGGGCATATTTAAGTCTACCCA
>CAZLXD010000217.1:2562-5528 GCA_964563185.1 uncultured Chitinophaga sp. | reverse complement strand
ATGCAATTGCTCTCATTTGTTTACACTATAAAAGCGTGGAAAACCTTTATACCAAACGATCGTTTGACAATTCATTAAAAATGTATTTTCGCCCGTCTCATATTCACTGTGTATGGTTGCTTACTTTCAGATATACCTGTTTATAGCCTTTGTGGCAATGGCTGCTTTTTATGCTTACAAAGGCTACGCCCGCATTTATAAGAACATAAAGTTGGGCCGCGCAGAAGACCTAACGGATAATCCATCGGTGCGCCTGCGCAATATGCTGCTGGTGGCACTCGGACAAAAGAAGATGTTCAAGAACATGACGCCCGCTATTCTGCACCTGCTTATTTACGTGGGGTTCGTTATTACTCAGATAGAACTGATAGAAGTTTTTCTTGACGGGGTTACGGGCCATCACCGCATCATTTACCATGCGGTGGAGAGTATTCCTTTCCTGAAAGGATTGTATGTGTTCACTATTTCCTTCATTGAGTTCATTTCCATTTTAGTGTTTATAGCTACCATCGCCTTTCTTTCGCGCAGATGGTTGCTTAAAGTTCCCCGCCTGAATATGCCCGAGTTAAAAGGGTTCCCTATTATGGATGCTACTATTATCCTGCTGTCGGAAATTTACCTGCTTACCTGCATCTTTAGTATGAACACTGCCGATATGGCGATACACCGGGGTGAGTATGGTTTTTTAGTAAGCGGCTGGTTAATGCCATTGTTTGATGGTATGAGTTACACCTCGGTTCATATTATTGAACGCCTTGGTTGGTGGGGGCATTTAATGGGGGTGCTTGCTTTCCTTTGTTACCTCCCTTACTCCAAACACCTGCATATTCTTTTGGCTTTCCCAAATACTTATTTCAGCCGATTAACACCTAAGGGTTACATGGCCAACATGCCCGAAATAACCAAGGAGATAAAGTTGATGATGGACCCGAATGCGGTGCCTCCTGCCGAGGCTTCAACAGAACCGTTAAAGTTTGGCGCAAAGGATGTGTTTGATTTAAGCTGGAAGAACCTGCTGGATGCTTACAGTTGCACCGAGTGCGGACGTTGCACAGCGGCCTGCCCTGCTAACCAAACCGGTAAATTGCTAAGCCCGCGTAAAATAATGATGAACACCCGCGACCGCCTGGAAGAGGTAGGAGGCAAAATTGCTGCGAACAACGGTGTATGGCAGGAAGATGGAAAATCGCTGATTGAGAACGGCTATATAAGTGTAGAAGAACTGCGAGCCTGCACTACCTGCAATGCTTGTGTGGAAGAATGCCCTGTTACCATCAGCCCGCTGGATATTATTGTTCAACTGCGCAGAAATCTGGTAATGGAAGAATCAAACGCACCGGCTGAATGGACGGGCATGTTTGCCAATATGGAAAATAACGGAGCTCCCTGGCAGTTTAGTCAGCAGGACAGGCTTAACTGGACGAAAGAGTAATAAAGTCAACTAACAATCTTCAACTCTATATAATATGCTTGATGTAAAAACAATGGCAGAATATGCTGCCAACAACGAAACTCCCGAAGTGCTTTTTTGGGTAGGCTGTGCGGGTAGTTTTGACCAGCGCGCGCAAAAAGTTACCCGTTCGTTTGTAAAAATTCTTCAGCACCTGAACATAAAGTTTGCGGTACTTGGCTCCGAAGAAAGTTGCACGGGCGATCCCGCCAAGCGTGCCGGTAATGAGTTTGTTTTTCAAATGCTGGCATTGCAGAACATTGAAGTAATGAACAGCTACGGGGTAAAGAAGATTGTTACCACTTGCCCGCACTGTTTTAATATTCTGAAGAATGAGTACCCCTCGCTGGGAGGTAATTACGAAGTGATTCACCACTCTACTTTCTTGCAGCAGCTGATTGATGCCGGAAGAATAAAACTTACCGATACGGCTGTTTTTAAAGGGAAGAAAATTACCTACCACGATAGTTGCTATCTGGGTCGCGCCAACGAAATTTACGAAGCACCCCGCAAAGTGCTGGAAGAACTGGATGCCGAGTTGGTGGAAATGAAAAGCTGCCGCACGAAAGGCTTGTGCTGCGGTGCTGGTGGAGCACAAATGTTTAAAGAAGATGAGCCGGGCAAAAAGCGCATAAACATTGCCCGCACCGAAGAGGCGCTGGAAACCGATGCCAACATTGTGGCTGCGGCTTGCCCGTTCTGTAATACGATGATGACGGACGGGGTAAAAGCCAAAGACAAACAAATGCAGGTGAAGGTTTTTGACATTGCCGAATTACTGGCTGCCGGACAGGGATTAGAGAGCATACAACTGTAGTGCATGTGGAAGAAACTCCGCAGGTTTCTGGTAAAGGCTATCCTTTGGTTTTTCGGCCTTACCATTCTTTCCGTTATTGTTTTTCGCTTTGTGCCGGTACCGTTCACTATCCTTATGGTGCAGCGCTGTGTGGAGCAGAAAATGGCAGGCGAAGAGATGACTCTCCGTAAAGATTGGGTGTCGCTTGATAAGATTTCTAATAAACTGCAATTAGCAGTAGTAACCTCCGAAGACCAGAATTTTTTATGGCATCATGGTTTCGATTTTGAAGCTATTGAAAAGGCCATGAAGTACAATGAGAAACAGAAGAAACGCAAACGCAGCAAAATGCGCGGAGCTTCTACCATTTCGCAACAAACAGCTAAGAATGCTTTCCTTTTTCCGGCCCGTAGTTTTGTGCGGAAGGGTTTGGAGGTCTACTTCACTGCTCTTATTGAAATTTTCTGGAGCAAGCAACGCATTATGGAAGTGTATTTGAATGTGATTGAAATGGGCGATGGCATTTATGGCGCTGAAGCGGCTGCAGAGTATTACTTTCACAAACCCGCCTCAAAACTAACTGCACCTGAAGCGGCTCTTATTGCAGCTGTTTTACCTAACCCCCGAAAGTATAATGCGGGCAAGCCTTCGGGTTATGTGTTACGCAGGCAGGGTTTCATACTGGGCCAAATGGCTGCCTGGGGTGGCAAACTGGACTAT
>CAZLXD010000217.1:0-2552 GCA_964563185.1 uncultured Chitinophaga sp. | reverse complement strand
CCTATTTCCATTAACCGGCTGTAAGGCCTTCCGTCAGTTTGGTCTTTCCTCTTTACCTGAAATTTCATTTGCAAAAAGATGTAAAAAGGCATACTCAGGGTTTAAACAATCCGTTACCATAATGTGTCTTATTAAAAACGGCATTATGAAACCCGGTGATAAAAAGTATTTGTCTTTTGTGGAGTTACACAGTAACTGGATGCAACAGATGGAGAGTTATTTAGAAGAGTTACAACAGGCCGATTCTTCGGCACGTTACCTTCAAAACTGCCTGCACGATTTATACCTGCAGGAGGAACTAACCGGTGTGCGTAACCGCATACTAATGCAGCGTAGTATGCTAAGTGCCTTGATAATGGAGATGGCGCAGCTGAGCCATAGCATGAAACAACAGGATAATGTGATAACCATTGGAGTAATAATTGCTCACAACAAAATGCGCGATAAAATGCTGAAAGCTGAACAGGAAGTGTTAATGCTTAAGGCTTCGCTTCATCAACTTCTCTCCAAAGCCTCATAATCTTGAGGATATAGTGTGTCCAAGCCCGCATAAGGAATATGCGGGCTTTTCTTTTTTACACGCTCAAACATTCGTTTGATTTTTTAATAAGTCAGTTTATGTTTGTTTAGGATGAAGCGTGAATTAAAAAAGGCAGACTTAAAAAAAGCGGAGATACTTCGTGCGGCAGCAAGAGTTTTTCGCACCAAAGGCTACCATGCCGCCCGCATACAGGATATAGCTGATGCACTCGACATGCAAAAGGGTTCTCTCTATTATTATATTGAAACCAAAGAAGATTTACTGAAAGGCCTGGTGGAAGACATTCTGGAACAGAGTGTGGAGTTGCTAAGTAACATACAGGATACCACCCATTCCCCTGCCGAAAAGGTGAATCTGTGCATAAACAGCCACATGCGCCTGTTTCATAACAATATTGATGCTTTCGGGGTGTTTATTAGCGAAGACCTTTACTTCATTAATAAGAATTCAGAGAAAGATATTTTTCTGCTGATGAGGAACTATGAAAAAGGCTGGAACGACATTTTTGAAGAAGGGATGCAAAGCGGTCAGTTTAGAACGGACGTAAATTACAGGATGGTTGTAAAAGGGATACTTGGTATGCTTAACTGGAGTTACCGTTGGTATCACCTTAAGGAAGGTTATACCATTGAACAGGTGGCCGACATTTTTGCCGATTTGATTTTAAACGGAGTAAAGAAGTAACACAAATAAATTATGAGAGAAGCTTATATCTATGATTCGATACGAACCCCGCGTGGCCGGGGAAAGAAGAACGGTTCGCTGTACGAGGTGAAACCTATTGATTTGCTGGCTACGCTGTTTCGTGCTATGCACAAACGCAACGGAGAGTTTGACACTTCGAAGGTGGACGATGTGGTGCTGGGTTGCGTAACGCCTATTGGCGAACAGGGAGGCGACATTGCCAAGTTTGGCCATGCTATGGCGGGTTGGAGCGAGTCGGTTTCGGGTATGCAGATTAACCGGTTTTGCTCTTCGGGTTTAGAAGCCATTAACCTGGCGGCTATGAAGGTGCGCAGCGGTTGGGAAGAATTAGTAGTAGCCGGAGGCGTGGAAAGTATGAGCCGCAACCCTATGGGCAGCGATGGCGGTGCCTGGTATTTAGACCCCCAGGTAAACTCAAAGCTCGGTTTTATTCCACAGGGTATTTCGGCTGATTTAATTGCTACGGTAGAAGGCTTTAGCCGTGAGACAGTTGATACTTATGCTTTGAACTCACACAAGAAAGCAGCTTTCGCCCGTAAAAACGGATACTTTAAAAACTCGGTTATACCAGTATTAGACCAAAACGGACTAACCATATTAGATACTGATGAAACTATACGCGAAGATGCTTCGATGGAAGCAATGGCAAAACTCTCTCCGTCATTCGCTATGCCGGGCGAGTTTGGTTTCGATGCAGTGGCTATGTTAAAGTATACTTCGGTGGAACAAATAAACCACGTGCATACACCGGGTAATTCATCGGGTATTGTGGATGGCGCGGCTATCACTTTAGTGGGTTCGAAAGAAGCAGGAGAGAAACTGGGCTTAAAACCCCGCGCACGAATAGTAGCTGCTGCGGTTGATTCTACCGATCCTACTATTATGCTTACCGGCCCTGCCTTCTCGGCACGCAAGGCATTAAAGATTGCCGGTATGTCTGCCAAAGACATTGACATTTGGGAAATGAACGAAGCCTTTGCATCGGCTGTGTTGAAGTTTCAGCGTGACATGAACATTAGCGATGAGGTGCTGAACGTAAACGGTGGAGCTATTGCTATGGGCCACCCGCTGGGTGCTACCGGCTCTATGCTTTTAGGAACCGTGCTAGATGAGTTGGAAAGAACCGGCAAATCAACCGGGCTAATTACCCTTTGCGTAGGTGGCGGTATGGGAGTAGCAACTATTATTGAACGAGTTTAAAAGGAAGATATGGCTATTAATTATTCAAAAGATAACGACAACATAGTAACGCTTACGCTCGATACTCCGGGCAAATCAGCTAACATTTTAAACCTTGCTTTTGGCG
>CAZLXD010000216.1:0-5532 GCA_964563185.1 uncultured Chitinophaga sp. | reverse complement strand
CTTACCGTTGCGCTGGCTGTTCATTTTCAGGGCATCGTTAATAGCCTGGTTCTCGCGGCCCATGGTAGCATATACAAAGTGAACATCTTCCAGAGTAACAATATCCAGCAACACGCTGAACATGGTGGTAAATATTCGCTTTCTGCGGTAAATAGGCTCCCCGTTTACCGTCCGTTCGCTCAGGCGCAATACATTATAGTAGTAGCCTTTGTGCAACTGCCCGTCAGGCGAGGTAAAGTCAATATGGTTAGCATGTATGTAGCCAATCATATTATAATCCTTACTTCCTTCTTTTCCGGTATCCTGCGGGTGCAGTATCACCACCACCTTGGCATCATCAAAAAAGTGCGCCACCGAATCGGGAAAACTATGAAAGTACGACTGGAAGGTAAGTTTGCCCTCGCCCTTTTCGTTTACATGCTTTTCGGGCACGCTTACCACCTCCTTGCATTCGCTGTAAAAAAACTCCGCGTCATCGCGCAGCCCAAAGTGTTTCAGCACCGAACTTATCTCCATCATTAAACTAATGGGAAAAGCCAGCAGCACCAATTCGCCTTCAAAGGCATCATCGCATTCAATATAGCGCTTAATGTATTTCAGTTGCGAAGGGTTGGAGGGGTCCTTTCCTTCTATATAATAGTAGTGGCGTTTTTTCATAACCTGATGTTAAGCCCGTTGCTGAATATTCAGCAAGCCTAACTTTTTACCTATTTTATTGAATTTGTCAATAATAAAATCGAGATGTTCATTCTCGTGCGAAGCCATGTAGCTGGTGCGCAGCATTTGCATACCCGGTGGGGTAGCGGGGCTTATAAAGGCATTTACAAATACTCCTTCGCCATACAGCATCTTCCAGGTGGCAAAGGTTTTCTCATCGTCACCAATAATCACCGGAACAATAGCCGCCTCGCCATCCACCACCTGAAAACCGCTTTCGCGCAGCCCTTGCCTTACCCGGTCGGCATTCCTACAAACCCTAAGCGAAAGCTCCGGCTGTTCTATAAGAATATCCAATGCCGCTGAAGCTGCCGCCACCGATGCCGGAGTAGGCGAAGCTGAAAATATCAGGGCAGGCGACTTATGCTTCAGGTAGTTAATTACGCGCTCCTCACCTACCACAAACCCGCCCAGCGAGGCTAGGGTTTTGCTAAAGGTGCAAACCACCAGGTCAACGTCTTCTTCAGCCCCAAAGTAGTGAGAGGTTCCTTTGCCACCCGGCCCTAACACTCCAAAGCCGTGGGCATCGTCTACCAATACGTTTGCATGGTATTTTTTAGCCAGCGTGCGCAATTCATCCACTTTGGCTATAGTGCCCAAAGCGCTGAAAACCCCATCGGTTACTATCAGGCGGTTGGCGCCTTCGGGCACTTGCTGCAGCCTGCGTTCCAAATCCTGCATATCGTTGTGCTTGTAGCGCAACACGTTTACGTTCATAGAGGCACTGAGCATATTGCCGGCTACAATGCTGGCATGGTTATCCTTATCACTGAGTACGTAATCGCCTTTATTCAGCAGCGGAAAAATAACTCCCTGCCCTGCCTGAAAACCGGTACTGAACAGCAGGGCGGCTTCTTTGCCCATAAACCGGGCAATCTTATCCTCCAGTTCTATATGCAGGTCAATAGTGCCGGTAAGGAAGCGGGAACCCGAGCAGCTGGTGCCGTATTTCTTAATGGCCTTTACCGCAGCTTCTTTAACTTTTGGGTGGGCCGTTAACCCCAGGTAATTGTTGGAGCCGGCCATTACCACCTTTCGTCCCTCCATCATTACTACCGGGCCTTCGCTTTCCTGTATTGCCCTAAAGTAGGGGTAAATACCTTTGTCCTTTGTAATATCGGCCGTGTTGTATTCGCGGCACTTGTCAAATAGTCCCATTGTCGGTTGAATTAGTTTTTAAAAACTGAACTTTTACCAAACGTTGTTCGGGACAAATATGGAATTATTTTTGTGAAAATTTCGCTAATGGAAAAACGAAGTGTGGATAAAGCAGAGCCAAATCTCTGGCTCAAAGCCGGCTAACGGTTTTTACAACGGAATATTTCCGTGCTTTTTCCGCGGTAGTTTTACCGCCTTGTTCTCCGTCATACGAAAAGCGCGGATAAGTTTGGTGCGGGTTTGCGAAGGTTCTATTACCTCATCAATAAAGCCGCGGGCAGCTGCTTTGTAGGGGTGGGCAAAGTTTTCGGCATATACATCTACCACTTCTTTCAGCTTAGCTTCCTTATCGGTAGCACCGCTTATTTCCTTCTTGAAAATAATTTCGGCAGCGCCCTTGGCTCCCATCACCGCAATTTCGGCATTGGGCCATGCGTAGTTTACATCGGCACCAATGTGCTTGCTGTTCATTACATCATAGGCTCCGCCATAAGCTTTGCGCACAATCACCGTCAGCTTTGGCACGGTAGCTTCGCTAAAAGCATACAACAACTTAGCACCGTTGGCAATAATGCCGTGCCATTCCTGGTCGGTGCCCGGCAAAAAGCCCGGAACATCCACTAATGTTAGCAGCGGAATATTGAAGCAGTCGCAAAACCGCACAAAGCGGGCGCCCTTCTTGCTGCTGTTAATGTCCAATACCCCTGCCAGTACAGCAGGCTGATTAGCCACTATACCTATGCTTCGGCCACCTAAGCGGGCAAAGCCCACTACAATATTTTCGGCATAATCCTTATGCACTTCAAAGAATGAATCGTTGTCGGCTATCTCTGTAATCACCTCGCGTATATCGTAAGGTTGGTTAGGGTTTGGCGGAATAACCGAGTTGAGTTTAGGGCGCGTTTCGTCAGCACCGTTGTAATCATACACAGGTGCCTGTTCATCACAGTTTTGCGGCATGTAACTGAGCAAGTTCTTTATGCCGTTAATACATTCTACCTCGTTGGCATAAGTAAAGTGCGTAACCCCGCTTTTGCTGGCGTGTGCCTGCGCACCACCCAGTTCCTCGCTGGTTACATCTTCGTGGGTAACCGTTTTAACCACGTTAGGGCCGGTAACAAACATATAGGAAGTATGCTCTACCATCATTATAAAGTCGGTAATGGCAGGTGAATACACCGCACCGCCCGCACATGGCCCCAGTATGGCAGAAATTTGCGGAATAACGCCCGATGCAACTGTGTTGCGGTAGAAAATATCGGCATACCCGCCCAGCGACACCACCCCTTCCTGAATACGCGCACCACCCGAGTCGTTGAGGCCTATAACCGGAGCACCGTTCATCATGGCAAGGTCCATTATCTTGCAAATTTTCTCGGCATGTGTTTCGGACAAAGAGCCGCCAAACACCGTAAAGTCCTGTGAAAAGACATACACTATCCGTCCGTTAATAGTACCGTAACCGGTTACCACTCCATCACCCAAATACACTTCCTTATCCATTCCGAAATCGCGGCCGCGGTGTTCCACCAGCATGCCTATTTCTTCAAAACTTCCGGCATCGAGCAACAAATCAATGCGCTCACGGGCGGTTAACTTGCCCTTTTTGTGTTGGTCGTCAATTCTCTTTTGGCCACCACCTAAAAGGGCTTCGTTTTTCTTCTTTTCTAAACGTTCAATCTGTTCTTTCATTCAAATGGGTGATTAGTTATGCGGTTGATGGGTTGGTACTACATACATTTTTACCTATCAACTTATTTTCTCGTTAAATACAATTCCGTGTTTTTCTAACTCCGCCAATATAGGGTTATATATTTCAGGATAAACCGGCATCAGCACTCCGTGCCTTTTTACTTCTCCGTTCAATATCATTCGGGTAACCATAGCTACCGGTAACCCCACCGTAGTAGCCATAGCGGTATGCTGCGAATCATTGCCAATGCACACTAAGGAGCTTTCCAACGTTTTCATTCCCCGCCCATTCTGTGCGGCAAAAACTACCTGATGCACCATTACTACCATGTCTTTATCATGTGCTCTCAGGCTCCAGGTGTGTTCTAATGCATATTGAAGAATATCAGCGGGTACCACCCATTTATCGTGATGCACAAACAAGGCAGGGATAACCGAAGTGCTTTGAATTAGTTTTTCTGCCTGCTTATCGGGAATAACTTCTTTCGATTTCATAAGAGCGGTTACCTCCTCCTGAAACTTATGGGTGAGCCTTTCCTTTCGGTTGGTAAAGCCCAGTTTTACAAGCGCATTCCAACCTTTACAATAAGGCGGCCTGCGCAAAGTGCCTCGGTAGATGGTGTCTACACCGCGCAAACCATACTCCGAAACATACTTTAGTGAATCGCGGTTGGGGTAGCTTTCAAACTTACCGTAGCCTTTTACTTTTATCTCTTCGGTGGTGGCAAACAACTCTTCATAGCTAATCTTTCGTTTCCTGCCGTTCTCCTTCCACTGTATATCGCCTTCTCCCTGACCGGCCAATACTACATTGCGCGGGTTCCAACTGAATTTGTAGTGCCACAGGTTGTCGTCACTTTCGGGAGCCACTAAACCACCGCAGTGCGATTTAAAGCTGATAATCTTTTTGCCCTCCTCCTTCAGGCGGTCAATAATTTGCATGGCGCTCATGTGGTCTATGCCGGGGTCGAGGCCTATTTCATTCATAAACACTAAGCCTTTCTTCTGCACTTTTTCGTTCAGCGTGCGCATGGCTTCTGAAATGTAGGAAGGCGTAACCAGATTCTTCTTCAACTCCAGGCAATCTTCTGCCACGGGCAGGTGCATTAAGGCAGGGAGCATGGAGATAACAATATCCGCTCTGGCAATTAACTTCTTCCGTCCTTCTTCATTATAAAAATCGAAACTAATGGCATGCGTATGCGGGCGGCCCTTTGTTTTCTGCATGGCCAATTCGGCTGTCATATCCGCCACGGTTATCTCCCACTCTTCGGCAGCGGCTTTCTCCACAAGGTAGTCAATGAGCGCCACTGACGACTTACCTGCACCAAGAATGAGGATGTTACGCATAACGAAAGCAATTATAGAAAAACCATTTCTTTGTGCTGCTATTTGAAAAGTATGATTTGGGAAACGAAGTCGGGTTAGAAGCCTATAAAGCAATATCGCAAACAAGAGAATACAGATAATCTTTGCGGGCATTAAAATTAACACCAACCACTTGCGTAATTAATGATCATTAAAATGCCCTATGGCCGAGCATAACGAGTTAGGTAAAAAAGGAGAAGAGGAGGCTATTGCTTTCCTTATCTCAATTGGGCATGTGCTGTTGGCAACCAATTACCGGGCAGGGCACGATGAAGTAGATATAATTACCAGGCACGGAAATACACTTGTTTTTACCGAAGTTAAAACACGCAGTACCAATTACTACGGCTTACCTGAACAGTTTGTAAGCAGGAAGAAACGCAAAGCTATGAAGAAGGTAGCGGAAGCTTTTTTGGAAACACAGCATTTTGATACTGATATCCGCTTCGACATTGTTTCAATTATACACACCAAAGGAGAATTAAAAGTGTACCATATACCCGATGCATTTTTTGATGAGGAAGGCGACAGATATAACTGAGGTAGGTATAAAAAAAGCGGAAGCTGTACAGGTTCCGCTTTGAGGTGCTGCTTACC
>CAZLXD010000215.1:0-5552 GCA_964563185.1 uncultured Chitinophaga sp. | reverse complement strand
AACTGCAATTGCCTGTGCGGACAGGTTAGGGTATATTTGGGGGAACAATAAGTTCAAGGACGCACCACCTTAGTAACAGCATAACTATGAAAACCATATTGCTTTTTCTTTTTGTGATTGCTGCTGTTGTTGGATATGCTAATGACACCCTTACAAGGATGCAGGTTTACAATTTTAGTATTGGCGACACTTTCGAGTATCAAACTTCTCAGCAAACCAGTCAGGTAAATCCGGTTTATAATCCGGGGCCCATAACCACTTCTTTGTTCCGCCAGGTAATTACTGATGTATATTATTCTTCTGCTAACGATACCCTGTATGTGGTTAAGACTCCCTCCCCTTATAACTTCTTTTTTATGGAAGCCGATGTACCAAATGCTGTAAATTTCTTTTCCGATACCTTAGTTATTACCAACCTAACCGATTACGAAATTTATTACCACTACTACGGTAGTTTTATGGATACCACTTATTCACTTACCGATACTTTGAACGGAAGACGAGTAAATGGAACTACTTGTGCTTTCTCACTTGGCGTATCTTATACCGAAGATATTTTTGGTGAAGGATTAGGGCTTGTAAGCCGGCATCAGGCGGGCGGAGACGGTTATTATGTTACTGATTTGCGGATGGTATTAAAGTATTATTCAAAGGGAACTGAAACATGGGGTACACCACAGCCGGTGGGTATAAAACAATACGGACAACAGCAAAACAATTTTGTAAGTACATTCCCCAATCCCTTTACCACCCGTCTCACTTTCAAAATCTCCGACAACGAACCAACAACTCTTTCACTTTACAACTTTCTCGGTCAGCAAGTATTGCAGCAAACAGTTACAAACTCCGCTACAATAAACACCGAGCACCTTGCAGACGGCATTTACTTTTATGAGTTACGCAACGACAAAGGGTTAGTAGCAAACGGCAAAGTGATACGGCAGTGAGCGGAAAGCCCACAGCGCACCGGGCCGTGTCCTCACAGCCTAACTGCGTAATTGCCTGTGCCGAAAGGTTCGGGTATATTTGGGTTGGAGGTAAGTTTACCGTATTGCGACAGTTGTTGGTTAACTAAAATTTTAGGCTATGAAAAAGTTTTTCCTGTTCCTCTTTCTTGCGATAGGCATTAACACAAACGGACAGGTATATCATCCGTTTCCTACCGATAGCGCAATGTGGATTAATGTAACTCACTTCGATGACAACACATGGTGGAATAATACCCCGGTATATCATATCACAGGAGAAGATACGGTTATTAACGGTACACCATACAACAAGCTTTTTGAAAACAATATCTATATAGGAGGCCTACGAGAAGATTCGCTGAAGAAAGTATATTTCGTAAGTCTTGACTCAACGAACGAACATTTGATTTACGACTTTTCCTTATCAGCAGGGGATACTGTTTGGGTTTGGGGTCACACCGGTGGGCCTTTTGGATTCAATCGGTTAATAATAGAAAGTGAAGATTCTATTCTACTTGCTAATGGCGAGGTGAGAAGGGTACTAAACATTAACGACCAGCAAAACCCCAGCGACCAGTGGATTGAAGGTATTGGATCTACATACGGCTTATTGACTTCCGGCTGTTTTTCTTCTCTTCGAATTATACACTTAACTCAATTTATTCTTAAAGGAGTAATTGTTTACCCTCTTACAACCGGCATAGAGAAGGCTGATATGTTTCAAGCGAATCTTATTGTTTCCCCTAATCCTTTTTCCACTCAACTTACTTTTTCTCTCTCGAATAACTCGCAGGCAACTATTTCACTTTACAACTTTCTCGGTCAGCAAGTTTTGCAGCAGGCATTTACCAACTCCACCACCATAAACACCGAGCACCTTGCAGACGGCATTTACTTTTATGAGTTACGCAACGACAAAGGGTTAGTAGCAAACGGCAAAGTGATACGGCAGTGAGCGGAAAGCCCACAGCGCACCGGGCGGTGCCCTCACAGCCTAACTGCGTAATTGCCTGTGCGGACACAGGCAGGGCACAAGGGATTTGGGATGGAGGATTTAGGATGTAGAATGTGAGATTTAGCTTGCCCCGTTTGGTCGCCTGCCCCCCGCTCGTGTCAAACAACCAAACAGATAAACAACTAAACAATAAACTGCCAGTCCGCTCAGGCGGGTGCTTCGAGAGACTCTGCGAGGGTAAGGCCGGCCTTAGTGTTTCTCCACTTTATAGGTGCCGGTGGCGGTATCCCAAAAAAGCATAACTGTTTTAACGGAGTGTATGGGGTCCTTACAGTATTCCTTTTCGGTTATTACCCTGTCGGGGTTGGTTTCTACTATGGTAATATCGGCCGGCACTAAATGCCCTTTGTACCAGTAGGTAGTATTGTTGAATCTTTTGGTAACCGTTTCGCCCTTTTCTACCCGGGTGGTGGTGCCTATTACTCCGTTTTTACATTTAGGATTGCCACAGGCGGCACCGTACATATCGGCCTTAATGCCTGTATGCTTACCGCCAAAGGCCATTTGAATGTCATTGTGGTAGGCATTCACCGTTTCGCCATTATACACCAGTTGCAGGCGCGCGGTGTTTTGGTAAGTGCTTATTACAGAAATGGAAGTAAACACCGCAGGCAGGCTTTTTAAGCGGTCGCCAAAATTGTTCTGACTAACAAAACCGTATTTGCCGTTTAAGCGGTAAACTACATACACGCTGTTATCCAGGTTGGTTACTTCGGTTATTTCGGCCCCCTTCTCCACATACACCTGCCGGCTATTTACACCCCCGAAAATCCAGTACTGCTCGTCCGATACCTGTGCCGCTACATACGGGTGTACGGTTGTTATGCTTTTATACTCCATAGCACTGTTCGGATACAAATACCATTTGCCCTGCTCCGATTGCACAAAAACCAAATTGTTGTTGATGTAGTAATGCACCAGTTGCTTATCGGCAAAAACATACTCCGCCTTTTCGGGGTCAAAGCACTTTATGCCAAAGCTGTCTATCAGTAAATACATTTCTTTGGTAGAAGAAAGAAGCACCCTTTCTTTCTTCTGATACTTCGCATTTAAAATGCGGGCAACCTTTTCCTGTTTTAACCTTTGTGGTTCGTTCTTTTCCTCCTCGGTAATGTTTTTTGCCCGGTATTCACTTATGCTTTCTGTTCTGGTCATATCATGCACCAGCGTGTCAGTGCCGCTAACTGAAAACAGTTCTTTATCCACCCAAAATGTATCTACTGTTTTCTGTATCTGTATGGGGCCTCCGTAAGGGTCATGAACAATCAAATAGCGATTGTTTTTCTTCAGTATGTGAAAGTAGGTCCGAAACCCGGTGTTTATTTTCTGATAGCTTTCATATTCAGGCTTTACTTCCACCTCTCTGTTCAAATTGGTTAAGCCATACAGATTTCCAACTTTAAAATGGAAAAGATACTTGTAGTTTTTAGAAAATGCTGCGGTGTCAAAACCAATGTCGTCCCAAAAGGTATAGGTGGCAGTTGTATTGTCTTTAGGCGAAGCAAACAGTGCTACCTTGCCGGCTTTCCAAACTAAAAAGTAGTCGTTCTCTAAACCAAAAACAAAATCATGAATGCTGTTTAGCATTTTAATACTGTCAAACTCAGGCTGGGTAACAATATTGGTTTTGGGGTTGTACAAGTTAATAATCCCCCACTTGCCGGCTACCTTATAAGCGTATATCCGTGGAGGAATAGAGTTGTAAATCAACTTCAGGTCATCGTATTTAGGTTTTACCACCAGTTCAGTTCCACGGTCTGTTTTTACTTCAATACCATACTTACCGCCTTTTTCAACTATACCGGTAAAGTTGTTTTGGGCAGGTAATAAAGCGGGGCATAAAAAAGCCGCAACAACAAGTAGTAAACTGTTCAGTAACTGTTTGCAGGGATTCATAAAGGGGATTTTTAACGGGGTTAATTTAGTAATAACCTATACTACAAACACACTCAACCCCAAACATTCAAACCACCAAACAGCCAAACACCCCCGCAATACTCCGCGTTCCATTCCCCTTCACACCTTTTTACAATTTCACCGCAATACTTAGCCCCCGGCTGTGAAATAATTAACAGCCTCGCATCGTTCAAATACAAACCGCATGCGATGGCTAACTCACGCGCACTCACCTTACAGCAATCTCTCCGCTTTACGGCTCAGCTTATGTTCTGGCTGCCGCTTACCTTCTTCAGCCTGCTGCTGGTTTACAACACCCTGCCTTACTTCACCTTTAACCCCAACATGAGTTTTATACAAGAGCGTATAAAGCTGTTTGTAAACCCGCTGTGGAAATACAGTTTTTACATACACATAGCCGCTGGGGCATTTTGCATAACCACGGCACTTACACAGTTCTCTTCTTACATACTTCGCAAGCGCAAAGCCATACACGTATATGCCGGGCGCATTTATGTGTTTGTGGTGCTGGTGCTGGGGG
This sequence comes from uncultured Chitinophaga sp., assembly GCA_964563185.1. Taxonomy (GTDB): domain Bacteria; phylum Bacteroidota; class Bacteroidia; order Chitinophagales; family LD1; genus Bog-950. Next base: position 1,132 of record CAZLXD010000215.1, on the reverse strand, counting down.
CGCCCACAGGTTTTTACATGGCGTTTTTTGCCAAGGGCGGCTACTGGGAAAAAGTCTGCTTTTTGTTTATGGCCGTGTTTTGGTTTATGGCTACTTACAAAGGCCTGGAAACCATACGCCAGAAAAATGTACTGGCACACAGTATATGGATGATACGCAGCTACAGCATGGCGCTTACGGCCGTTACCTTCCGCGTTTATCACCTGCTGTTTTTCTACTTCGGGGTGGACCATTACAGCAACTACGCCATATCGCTTTGGATAAGCGTAATAGGAAACATACTAATAGCCGAGGCTATTATTTACAGTAAGAATAAACCGTATATAAAGAAACAACTCACTCCGCAGCCGGTACAGGTTGGTTAACCGGCATACCGCCCGCAGGCGGTAGCGGAGTGAGTAAACAAACAACAAACAGCTAAACACTTAAACAACCAAACAATAAAACACTGAATTATGAAAACCATGCTCAACCTCAGCCTTGCGCTTATGCTTATTGCAGGCAGTGCCGGCACCATTGATTTTTTGCGGATGTTTCAAACCGGGGAGATTGATAAAATATACGTCCACGAAGAACCCGCACAGCAGGAAGTGATAGTGCATCAGGCATCAATAGTAACTCCTGCCACATTCATAGAGCAGGCGCAGGAGCGCCTGCACGAAATTGATTTTGAAGCCGAAAAATACTCCCGCTCGGCTTTAACAGAAGAAGAATATGTAAGGGAAACAGAACCCATTATAGAAGCGGAGCAAAAACAAATACTTGCAGAAGAACCTGCAAAGCCTGCCGTTAAAACACCCGTAGTAACCGTAAGCAACATAGAGCCGGTAAGCGAAACACTGTTACAGGCCGATGGAGAAATGAAGGACAACCCCATAGCTACCAACGGAGCAAAGAAAAAACTGAGGCTCTCTATGTTTTCGCGTGGCCGCATTATGGAGGAAGAAGTAGAACTGGTGGAAGAAACAAAACCAACCGTGTTAGATTCCGTTACACAAACACTGTTTGAGTACTAAAGCGCATAGTTGCCGCTGAAAACAATTCCGATAAATTAGCGGAGTAATTCAGCGTTATGAAAAAGTTTACTCTCCTCGCAGCAGCTGTAATAAGCGCCACCTTCGCTTTTGCGCAA
>CAZLXD010000214.1:0-5570 GCA_964563185.1 uncultured Chitinophaga sp. | reverse complement strand
CTAAATACCCCTATAAACTCGCTAACTCCCATAGGCATTTAGTTGCCACATAAGTGAATGGGCTACCCCTTCGAAAACGTGCGCAAATCGGCCATTATCTGGTTGGCAATATTATCGGCTGTAGTTTCGGAGTTGCTTTCGGCATAAATACGAATGATAGGCTCGGTGTTTGACCTGCGCAGGTGCACCCAGTCTTTATCGAACTCAATCTTTACCCCGTCAATGGTGTTTACCGGATATTTTTTGTATTTGCTCTGTACCTCTTCAAACAACTTATCGATGTTAACGGAAGGGTCGAGGTCAATTTTCTTTTTGGCTATGTGGTAGTTGGGGTAAGTGGCGCGCAACAGTGAGCAGGTTTTACCAAACTTAGCTAAGTGGGTAAGGAAAAGGGCAATACCTGCCAGCGCATCTCGTCCATAGTGGTTTTCGGGGTAAATAATCCCTCCGTTTCCTTCGCCACCAATTACCGCTTTTACTTCTTTCATTTTCTCTACCACATTTACTTCGCCTACTGCTGAAGCATGATAAGTGCCTCCGCGTTTTTCGGTTACATCGCGCAAAGCACGGGTGCTGCTAAGGTTGGAAACAGTAACTCCCTTTTTGCCGGCCTTGGGCCCCAAGCTGCTTAACACATAATCGGCTACAGCTACCAAGGTATATTCCTCCCCAAACATGTTGCCGTCTTCGCAAACTAAAGCCAGGCGGTCCACATCGGGGTCTACCGAAATGCCCACATCGGCCTTTTGCTTTTTTACGGCAGAAGCCAGCTCATGCAGGTTTTCGGGCAGCGGCTCGGGGTTATGCGGAAATAAGCCGTTGGGCTCTGTGTAAAGCTCTACTACCTCTTCTACGCCCAATGCCTTTAATAATTTAGGCACGGCAATGCCCCCGGTAGAGTTAACGCAGTCAATAGCTATTTTAAAGTTGCGTGCCTTTATGGCCTCTACATCTACCAGTCTTAACTTAAGTATGTGCGCAATGTGGCGGTCAATATAATCGTTAACAACAGTGTATGAACCAAGTGCGTTTACCTCTTTAAAGTCAACCGCTCCGGTTTCGGCAGCTTTCAATACCTCCTCGCCTGCTGCTGCCGAAATAAACTCCCCTTTGCTGTTTAGCAGTTTCAGGGCATTCCATTGTTTAGGGTTGTGAGATGCGGTGATAATAATTCCACCGGCAGCTTTCTCCTGTGCCACGGCAAACTCAACGGTAGGGGTAGTGCTTAAGCCTAAATCAATAACATGTATTCCTATAGACTGCAAAGCCCCCGTTACTATGTTGCTCACCATCGTTCCGCTAATGCGCGCATCGCGGCCAATAACTACGGTGTTTTTACCGCTGTCCTTCTTTAGCCACTCGCCAAAGGCTAAAGTGAACTTTAGTATATCAACAGGAGTAAGGTTATTGCCGGGTTCGCCACCAATGGTTCCGCGAATACCCGATATAGATTTTATTAAAGACAATGCTTGTTGTTTTTTTGAGGACGGCAAATGTAAAAAAATCGCTTTTTTGTGTCGGGCGCAACCTGCCTACTTATACACAAAACAGTAATGGCCGGCAACGAATGGTTTAAAGATTGGTTTAACTCTCCCTACTACCATGTATTGTACGCCAACCGCAGCGAACAGGAAGCGGAAAGTTTTATACAAAAAATATCAGAACATCTGCACATTCCGCCCAAGGCAAAGGTGCTGGATGTTGCCTGCGGTAAAGGCCGCCACTCTAAAACACTGGCCAAACTGGGGTTTGATGTAACGGGAATTGACCTTGCCTGCAATAGTATTAACGAAGCCAAACACTGTGCGGGCGGCCATCTTCATTTTGAAGTGTGGGATATGCGAAATGTGTACCGTGCGCAGCTTTTTAATGTGGTGGTAAACCTGTTTAGCAGCTTTGGCTACTTTGATAAGGAGGCGGACGACCTGGCGGCAATACAAGCCATGTATGATAATTTGAAACCCGGTGGGGTTCTTTTGCTGGATTACTTAAACACCGAGTGGGCCGTAAAGTGTATGAAGCCCCGCGAAATAGTTCCGAGAGGTGAATTTCAGTTTCATATTACCAAGCGCATTGAAAAGGGGTTTATTAAAAAGAAGATTGAGTTTTTAGCCAAAGGGGAAGACCACAGTTACGAAGAACAGCTGAAAGTTATTAACCGTAAGCGATTCGAAGAAATGCTAACCGCTACCGGCTTTCAACTGCGCGAAGTTTTGGGCGATTATGATTTATCGCCTTTTCAAGCCTCCACTTCGCCCCGCCTTATTTTAATTGCCGATAAATATGCTTGATACTTTAAGGCAGATAGACCATAATTTGTTTCACTTCATTAACCATGAAATAGCCAACACATTATTGGATACCCTGTGCCCTATACTGCGTAACAAGTTAACATGGATTCCGCTTTATGTGTTACTCGCCTTTGTTTTTTATAAGCGCTATGGCACCCGGGTAATTTGGCTGGTGTTGTTTGTTGCCGCTACCGTATTACTTACCGACCAAATTTCCAGTTCGCTTGTTAAGCCATTCTTTCATAGGCTGCGCCCCTGCAACAACCCGGAAATAGATTCGCGTTTGTTATTGAACTACTGCGGAGCCGGTTACAGTTTTGTTTCTTCCCATGCGGCTAATCATTTCGGTGTAGCGGTTTTCCTTATTCCTTTCTTACACCGCAGGTTGTTGTTTGGCAGTTTGCTGTTGCTTTGGGCTACTGCTGTTTCCTTTTCGCAGGTGTATGTAGGCGTGCATTTCCCGGCCGATGTGTTAGCGGGTGCCATGTTTGGCAGCTTAACAGGCGGGCTACTCTCCTACCTTGCGCTAAAGAAAATTCAACCTTAGTTTTCCTTCGCTAAATTTTATTTTGCAACACTTAAATACATCCTCATGTCCTTTGAATTCATAAAAGTAAATGCGCAAATAGCCGGGCACGTTGCCCTTATAGAATTGAACCGCCCTAAAGAACTAAACGCATTAAGCCGGCAGGTAATGCTGGAAATAAGAGATGCCCTCCGCGAACTGGACGAAGATGATAATGTGCGCGCTATTATACTTACCGGTGGGCAAAAAGTATTTGCGGCTGGAGCAGATATTAAGCAAATGGCTGATGCTACGGCTATAGATATGCTGAACATAGACCAGTTTAGCACCTGGGACCAGATAAAGAAAACACGCAAACCTATTATAGCAGCCGTATCGGGTTTTGCCTTAGGCGGTGGTTGCGAACTGGCCATGACCTGTGATATGATTGTTGCGTCTAACACCGCTAAATTCGGACAGCCGGAAATAAAGATTGGAACAATGCCTGGGGCAGGCGGCACCCAACGCCTTACCCGCGCTATAGGTAAAGTGCGCGCTATGGAAATGGTGCTTACCGGAAAGTTTATCTCTGCTGAAGAAGCCCTAAGCTATGGATTGGTGAACCGGATAGTTCCCGCTGAATTGTTATTAGATGAAACATTGAAACTGGCTACTGAAATTGCCAAGCTTTCACCGGTGGCCATTAAGCTGGCTAAGGAGTCGGTAAACAATGCCTTTAATTCTACTTTGGATGAAGGGCTACAGTTTGAGCGCAAGAACTTCTACCTCACCTTTGCCTCGCAAGACCAAAAGGAAGGAATGGCTGCCTTTGTAGAAAAAAGAGCGCCCGATTTTAAAGGCAAGTAAACTTTACTTTACCGAGCAATCGCTGGCATTCATTTCAGCAATCCACTGGCGAATGAGCGCAACGCCTTCGGTATGCACCAGCCCGCGGCCAATCTCCGGCATTTTAATACCCGGGTCTGTTGATTCCATGCGGAATGTAAGGATGGATTGCTCAGGGTGCCCCGGCACAATATCATACAAAAAGTTACCGGTGGCTTTTCCGGCAGCTACAGGCGCTTTGCAAAAGCCAAGATTTTCCAAATTACTGTTCCCCAAGTTTAGATGAAGACCTGAAGTGTAAGCGGGGCCGTTGGGGCTGTGGCAGTGGCCGCAATTCATTTCTAAGTAAGCACGTGCCCTTTCGTTTACTGTGCAATGGGTGGAATCTGCCCAATCGGTAATTTTGGGGGAAACATCGGGTGCCGGTGCTCCTTTCAGTATTCCAGCCTTTGCCCAATGGGTCAGCTGGTTTTCGGTGCCCGAATTATAAGCATAATCCTTATTCAGGTTCCGCACTTTAGGGCCTATCGGGGAGAAGGATGCATCATTCCTCCAGTGGCAACTCTTACATTGGTTCTTATTCGGAACAACATAATCAAGGTTCATTTTCTTCCCGTCATAATGTATCCACGATACTTGTTTTATGTCGCCTGCGTTTTCCAAAAAAGCTTCGGTTTGCTCATCATTCCATATATAATCCAGGTTATCCCAGCCACCATCGCGATGCACCAACAAGCGTGTTTCAATTATTCTTCTTCTGCCTTCCGGCTTTCTAAAATCTTCGGGGTAATAAAAGTTTTTAACTAAACATGAACCAACAGGCAGATGCAATACTTTCGAGGTATCGTAGTGGGCACTTTTCCCTTCAGGCACATACACAAAGCGAGCTTTGTGAGCATAATCAGTAAACAAAGGCGTAACAAGGTCGTAAGGAATAATGCGCTCGTTAGGTTTTAACTCATTTAATGATCCGGTAAAAAAGTTATAGTCAGATAGTTTTTTGAATGGCTGCGATGCTACATCAAGCGTTACCTTACTTACGGGTTTATTGCAACTGATAGTATAAGTAATTAAAGCAAGCGAAAGAAGGGCAAAGCTAAGCTTAGCAAGTGTTTTCATAGTAAAATTGAATGGCGGCAAAATTGAGTTAAACACCTGACAACAAAAACAGTTGGTAGTTTTTACAGAAAGCTGCTAAATAAGAAAGGCGCCCTGTATGAGCGCCTTTTTTTTGTATCTGCTGTATTAGTTACCTATTACCTGATGAGGGTAACATTACCCGATTTCTCCACCAATTCATTGCTGCTACAGGTAGCTTTAAGATGGTAAACATAAGTAGCCACATCGGCCAGTTTTCCGTTAACGGTACCATCCCACCCTTCGTTAATATTATTGGTTTCAAACACTAAACGCCCCCAGCGGTCAAACACACGGAAGAATTCAAGTGCAGCTAAACCAATACCGCGCACATAAAGGCGGTCGTTCATGTCGTCATTATTAGGAGTAAATGTATTAGGCACAAATACCGATTCGGGCGCACAACTTACTACCTTCAGCACCACCGAGTCGCTCGCTTCGCATCCCCACAGATTGATAGCGGCAGCATACACAACCTGATTCTGGTTAACGGTCACAAACGGCCTGCGGCAATCTGTGCAGGAGAACGAATCCGCCACAGGAGTCCAGTAGTAATTAACCGGATTAGGAGAAGCGGCCCACAACTGCACCTCGGTACCAACTGCCACTGTTTTATCATCACCTGCCTCTACCGAAGGTTTAGGAGCTATAGTTATGTGTAATGGAACGGTATCATTAATACACTTTGCACCGCTCACAATTACATTCAGGTTATAATCGCCAAATGGGGCCGTAAATACCGGATCGTCAATAAACCGGTTGTTTAAATAAGTGGCCGGTATCCAGAAAAA
>CAZLXD010000213.1:0-5578 GCA_964563185.1 uncultured Chitinophaga sp. | reverse complement strand
ATCCGCAGGGGCTTAGCGAATACCACGATGCCAACCTCGACCAACTGCCGCCCCTGTTTAACCGCTACAAAGCTGCCGCCAACACCCACCTGCTGGCCAGCAACCCTGCCGAAGTGGCCGCACTTATAGTAAAGTTAGATGCTTACAACGATGCCCGCAATGCACAAATGACCGGCTTTGGTACCACCAGCACCCTGCAAACCGGCCGCAGAGAAGACCGCACGGCCCTTACCCTGCAGCTAACCACCAATATGCTCACCATTGCCCTTAACAACCTGGGCAACCCCGATAACTACAACAACTACTACAACCCGGCCTACCTGCCGCTGGCCGAAGCCGCCACCAGCATAAGCGGGCTTATTCCGCTCAACAGCACACTAACCGCTGTTACCGAAGGGGTAATAACCCAAAGCAGCAACCTTACCTTTTACAACAACGGCACCGAAGACCTGATGTTTAGCCTGAACGACCAACCCGGAATAATGCACCCCAATTATACCATAACCGTGCAGCCCGGCACCCATATACGCTACACCGAAACCCTGCCCGTGTTCGAAAAATACTATGTGGTAATACTAAACCCCTCTACCGTAAGTAATGGTAAATGGAAGGTGGTAATAGGATAAGAAGAAGAAAAGGCAAAAAAAGCAAAGGGCAAAGAGCAAAAAGCAACACTCCATTCAAAACCTTACCACCTAAACACCTTCGCACATTAACACAACAAAAACCGCCCTGCCGATTAAACGCTTACTCATCGGCAAAAGCGGAATTAAAGAGTAGGCAAGAAAAATTAACGGTAAACATCTTTACGGTGAGCAATTTTTATAACACTTACGGTAAGCACCTTGTCGCTTATGGTATATACCACCCGGTAAGTGCCTACTCGTATGCGGTAGTCGTCAGCTTTACCGCTAAGTTTTTTGCAACCTGCCGGGCGCGGATTATCGGCAAGGGCAACAATAGCATCTTTAACTTTAACAGCATATTCCCTGGGCAGGGCAAGCAACTCTTTTTCAGCGCTTTTTTTCAGGTAAAGCGCGTACTTCATTTGCTTCCAAACTTTTTATCAAACTTTTTCTCCGTATCGCGCCAGGGTATGCTCTCCTCATCTTTTCGGTTGCGAATGGCAATTTTATCCTCCAAATCCTCAATATACTCCAGCATCGTTTCGTACTGCTTTAAAGGTAGCAACACCATCGGATCCTTGCTTTTTAACTCTATACTAAACGGTGTATTTGCCATATCTGAAATTTTTAACGAAGGTAAAAAACATAATTGATAAAAACCGCGGTAGCCGAAAAGCGGATGACAGAGTAGGCAGGAAAAAATAAAATGAGTTACAATTCAAAAACTCTTTCGGTTACCAACTGTAGCACTTCTTTAAGTGTTGCAGGGTTTAACGAGCCAATCTTTTTGCTCACTAAACTCTGCTCAACGGTAAACAGTTTATGCAGCCTTATGCCGCTTTTAAGCAAAAGCGGTGGACTAACTACCAAAGGGGAGAGTTCAAAATACAATAAGTCGTTAAACTTTTTCGAAGTAATCTATACGCAAACCAAATCGGTTGTGGAATTTACGGTGCGGCTGCTTAAAACCAACGAAGGCCTGCTTTTACCCCCTTTTAAATCGGTAAATGGAAACCGCACCAATACTACATCGCCCTGCTCAAACATAGCTTACTTGCTTTCGGGGTATAGTTCATCCGGTTACTGCAAAGTAAAATTTTATCAAACAGCTGTTTACAGCACTTATTTTAATGAGACCAATTACTATTTAAACTTTCAGATACTTGAATCAGGGTGGAATAGGGTGTTAAATGCTCCTATTAAGGCCGGAGAATAAATTATAAAAGCTGAATTTGAACCAACGGCAAAGCTAGCCGCTTACTATAAGTATAAGCAGCACAAAAAGGCGAAACAGGAAAGTGAAAACCCTGAAGGCTGATAAAACACAATCGCCCCCGCAATGCGGGGGCGATTTATTAGTGCGGAGTGGTAGAGTGTTCGCCATACTCCCTAACCCCTAAACTTTAATAATTCAAGCCGCCATGGTAACAAAAAGAAATAGGAGCATAAAGTTTTTAAAACCACCAGGCACTATATCTTCCATAAATCGCCCCAAAGCCGCTGTCCGCCATCTATGTAAATGGTTTCACCGGTTATATAGTTAACCCCGGGGGAGGCTAAAAAAAGTGCCACATTTGCAACTTCATCAACAGTACCTAATCGTTTAACGGGTACAACCAGTTCCATACCCTGTACTAACTCTTCGGGATATTGTTCAATACCGCTGCTTTGTATAAAACCGGGCGCAATGGCGTTTACATTGATATTGTATTTGCTCCATTCCACTGCCAGGGACTTAGTCAGATTATCTACCCCTGCACGGGCAGCACCCGTATGTGCCATTCCCGGAAATCCCCTGAATATTTGCGCTATTACATTTATTATAACACCTTGTTTTTTAGGGATAAACAACCGGCTCGCTACAGCGTGGGTCATGTTCCATGTGCCGTTTAAATTATTGTTTACCACGGCTGCAAAACCTTTTGGCGAAATAGCTTCGGCCGGGCTGGGGAACTGCCCGCCCGCGTTATTGATAAGTATATCTAAGTGGCCTTCGTTCTGTTTAATGCCTTCGGCCAGGGCCTCGGTTTGCTCGGGCAGGCGAATGTCGCACACTACATAGCGGCATGTGCCGTACTGGGTTAATTCCTCTATGGCAGCTTTCAGTTTTTCTTCTTTACGCGATGAAATGATAACCTGCGCCCCCAACTGCAAAAACTTTTTGGCTATGGAAAACCCAATGCCGCTGCCGCCACCGGTTACCAATACAATTTTCCCTTTAAATAAATCTGCCTGAAACATGCGGTTAGTTGATGGGTGAATGTGTTATCCTTTCCACACAGGTTTGCGTTTTTCTATAAAGGCCTGTAACCCTTCGGCTGCATCTTCGGTTTGCAGCGCTTCGCCCAGCATTTGCTTTAAGTATTTGTGCGCTTCGGCAGTCGGTATGTTTTTTAAGTTGTCGTAAGCCTCTAATCCTAAACGAATACCCGATGGGGAGTATTGGAACAATTCCTCTACCAGTGCATTTACCTCTTCATCCAGTTTTTCTTTCGCTACGGCTTTGCTTATAAGGCCTGTCTTTTCGGCTTCGGCAGCGTTTACAGTTTTGGCGCGCATACAAAAATCAATAACGGTGCGCGGAGGCATTATCTGCAACATACTCTGCATTACCTGAAAAGGGAACAATCCGCGCTTTACCTCCGGCAAACCAAAAACAGCATCATCGGCTGCAATTACGTGCGTGCATCCGCAAACAATTAAAAAGCCGCCTGCATACACCGGGGCATGCACTTTGGCTATACAGGGCTTGTGCAAAGAATTAAAAACGTTGCCTATTATAATTTCCGTTTCAGGATCCGGAACGGTGGAGTTGGTTTGTTCGGGATGCCCTGCAAACGATTTAAGGTCGGCACCGGCACAAAATACATCGCCATTGGCGGCTATTTGCACTGCCCAAATGCTGCGCTCCTGTGCCGCATACTCCAGTGCATAAGCCAACTCGCGAAACAGAACGGGCGACAGTGCATTCTTTTTTTCGGGGCGGTTAAGTGTAATGGTAAATAAGTGTTCCTTTAGCGAAAGTTGCAGATACGCAAAAGTTTGTTGGTTAAATTGGTTGAGTTGGTCGGCTGAAAACATAAATACATTATTAGCGTGTTGCGCTAAAGTAAAAAGTTTGGGCAGAGGTACGAGATGATTTGAACATGAGCATTCCCTTAAGCTTCGTATAGTTCAGTGTCATGCCTTTATTTGCTGCTGTAAGCGTTGGGCATAACCGGAAATGAAGAAGGAGAACTTACCATACCCGGTTTTCAGTTATCCGATATTGCCAGAGGTTCCTGTATGGCGGGTGTCCCGCACGTGCCAAACAACTGCAAACAACTAAACAACCAATGCAAGGTATGCTTAGGTAAGATAAGCCGTACTTTCGCCCTTGCTGTTAAACTCCACCTGTATATGTTCCTGCAAAGTGGTAGAGAGCGAAAGCCCAACAAAATCGGGCGAAACGGGAAACAGTTTATGTTGGCGGTCCACCAGCACAATGGCCTGCACCTTTTTAGGCGAAAACTCCATAATGGGTTTTAGGGCGTAGTAAAGGGTCTTACCGGTGTTGGCTACATCATCTACCACCACCACGGTTTTATCGTTCAGCGATACAAAGCTTTCCAGTTTCATTTCGCTTTCAAGCGGTTTCTGCTTATTGAGTGTAAGCCCCAGCAGGTGTACTTTAATACCGTCAATGCGCTCAATTTCTTTTTTAAGCTGTGTGGCATATACAAACCCGTTGGGCTGTATGCCCACCAAAAAAATCTCCTTTTCATCGTAGTTGTTCTCTACTAGCTGGTAGGCAATACGGGTGGTTTTCTGCTGAACATCTTCGTGGTTCAGAATGGTTACTTTTTTCATGCTGTTTTTATTCTGCTATCAGTTTACCTCCGCCAGTGGTTTTGCCACCCATAGTAAGTAGGTAGTAATAAACCCCGGCTTTAAGGTTTGGGTTGCGGTAAGGGTAGCGGGTGGTTTTGTTGTTCACGGGTATTTCATCTACCAATGCGCCAAGGCTGTTCAGTATACTTATTTTGCCCTCCCCGGCACTGTTGGCGGCAATGGTCACCACAAACTCGGTACTGACGCTAAAAGGATTGGGCACTGCTGTAATACCTTTACCATTCCAGTTCAGCGCATGAATACCAATGGAGTAATTGCAGCTGCCATCGGGAATATTAGCCAGCGCATTGTAGTTTAATGCGGTGCTGTCGGTGCAGACATACACCTTGGCTTCGCAGCCTCCGGTATCTACCGTGGCGGTTGCGCTGTAGTTAAGGCAGGCAGTGTCTTTTACTCCGTAAACCAAACAGTTGGCGCGGGTTAAAGCGGCAAAGGCATTCACCTTTCCGTTGCCGTATTCGGTATTGGCGGTGGTGCCGGTAAAGTTGTCCTTAACAGCCGTGCAGATAAGCGCCTGTTTTATTTCATCGTAAGTGGCCGTTGGGCGCTTTTGTAAATACAAAGCGGCAATACCTGCCACCAGTGGCGAGGCCATGGAGGTTCCTCCGTTGCGGATATGTTTTTGTGTAACATACACTTTTACCCGGTTGGCTGCCGAAGTAGCCGATGCAATAAAGGCGGCATCACCGGTGCAAATAGTAGTGCTGCCGGTAGCCATTACATCGGGCTTTAAGCGGCCATCGCGCGTGGGGCCAAAGCTGGAAGTGGCAAATCGTTTGCCCACCACTTCATTGTAAGGCGAAGCCAGCAAATCCACATAGTTTCCATCGCGGTCAAGATAGCCGGCCCGGTTACTGTAGTTACCCACGGTAATTACCTTATCGCTGTTTTGCCACGAAGAAACCATGGTTTTTAAACTATCGGGGTGGCGGTAGTTGGGGTATTGTATTAAAACCAGGGGGGTAGCAGTATCGCCTGTTTCAATGTACGAAGTCATGTCGGCAGTGCCAATAAGGGCAGAGCTGCTCCAAAGGTCGAAGGTGCCGGTGCCTTTGGTTTGT
>CAZLXD010000212.1:0-5583 GCA_964563185.1 uncultured Chitinophaga sp. | reverse complement strand
TGATTAATTGATTTAATTTTTTGTCTTTATGTTTTTTAAAGCCGCCCAACGCGGGTCGGTTTCGTCTTTTTCTTTTTCTGAACTTTTTTTGCTCCCTCTCAGGTATTTAATTACCTCGGGGTTACAACCCTCCTCCCCTTTTTCGTTTTTTGGATGAACCATCTGCATAGGCAAACAAAGATTAATGTATTCGTACACTAACTGCGATACATCTATCACCGCCTGATCGCGTGGTATGTAAAGCACTTCGTCATCAGAGGTGGCATTCGGGTCTTCTGAAAACTTTACATAAGTGGTAAAGTCTCCGAAAATACTTTTATCGAACGGCTCTAAACAACGGTCGCACTCTACGTTCACGGTTCCGTCAACAAAAAAGCGAAGTATAAAGAACGTTTCCTTTTTCTCGAACTCAAGGTTAACATGAACCTTGCACTCCTTAATAGGCGCTTCCTCAAAATGTTTGAAGAACCTGCCGTCTATGTCGTATTCAAACCTGTGAACCCCTACTTTGAGGCCAACGTAAGGAATTTCAAACTCCCTTAAACCCTTCACGACACGTGCAATTTATAGTGATGCTCAGCTTTTCAGTTCTCCCGTAATTCAAACAACTTTAATCAGCTTTCGCGAAAAAGGACGGCAAATATAGCCGATTATGCTGAAAAACAAAATGCCCAAAGCCTTTCTTAAGCGGCATTTTCTTCTGTATGCAAAATCCTGTGCACCAATACCGCCAACAAAGCGCCTGTAAAAGGTGCTGTAAGGTAAACCCAAAGGTGGTTAAAGTTACCGGTAACAACGGCCGGTGCCAGTGAACGGGTAGGGTTAAGGCTGGTGCCGCTTACCGGCCCGCCAAACAGAACCAGAAACCAAACTGTTGCCCCTATTACAATTCCTGCGGTTATGCCCTTTTCCTTCGCTCCGGTTGAAACCCTCAGAATAACCATCAGTAAAATGAAGGTCATAACTACTTCCAGTATAAAGGACTGTAGCCAGGAGCCCGAGGGCTGGGTTAAGCCAAGCGTTGAATTTTCAGGAAAAAGAAAACGAAGAGAAACACTGGCCGCCAGAGCCCCCAATAACTGGGAAGCAAGATAAAAGGGCACCTCCTTCCATTCAAATCGTTTGTCTATGGCAAAAGCTAAAGTAACAGCCGGGTTAATATGGTTGCCCGAAATATCACCAAAGGCATACACGGTGGCAATAATAATGAGCCCCCAACAGGCGGCTATGCCCGGCAGGGTAACCACACCCTCCATTTGTTGGTTAACTATTACCACACCTGTTCCTGCAAACAGCAGGATAAATGTGCCTATAAACTCACTCAGGTACTTCTTCATAAGGGATATTTAGTTTCCAAAGTAAAAAGAACTTCAAAATAATAAGCAGCATTTGGAGTAATTGATTTTACTTTGCGCGGCTTATCAGCCAATGACTTTATTTTCCGCAGGAAATCATCTTTTATTTACCTACAGGCTCCCCGCTATTCAGTTTCATCTTGTTTCAACTTTAAATTGCAATGGCCAACAATAAACATCCCGGGCTTCCGCTATCGGCTGGCGGAGTATTGGTTACGTTAGGAATTATATTCGGTGATATTGGTACATCGCCCATTTATGTGATGAACGCTATTTGCAGCAGTCATACCATTTCGCCCGAGTTGGTATTGGGAGGCTTAAGCTGTGTGTTCTGGACGCTGATGATGATTACCACCGTGAAGTATGTTTTCATTGCGCTGAATAATGATAACAAAGGCGAAGGAGGGATTTTTGCGCTCTATGCCTTGGTGCGCAGATATAAAGTAACCTGGACCATTATTCCTGCCATTATAGGATGTTCCATGCTGATAGCGGATGGTTTTATTACCCCTCCTATTTCCATTTCATCGGCTGTAGAGGGTTTAAAAATACTGAACCCCGACATTCCCACTGTTCCTATTGTAGTTGTAATTCTTATCGGGTTGTTTGTGTTTCAGCAATTCGGCACCAAAGTGGTGGGTGGAATTTTCGGGCCGGTTATGCTTATCTGGTTTGGCATGATTGGAACTCTGGGAGCTTTGCAGATTGCAAAGTATCCGGCTGTAATGCAGGCATTAAATCCTTACCATGCCTTTAACCTGTTGGCCAATTACCCCAGCGGCTTTTGGTTTTTGGGGGCCGTGTTCCTTTGCACTACCGGAGGCGAAGCGCTGTACTCAGACCTTGGCCATTGCGGAAAAAACAACATTAGGGTGAGTTGGGGTTTTGTAATTGTAATGTTGCTGCTAAGCTACTTTGGGCAAAGCGCCTACCTGCTATCGAACTTTAACGGCATGCACTGGCCTGAAGGAAAATCCACCTTCTACTCATTAATGCCCCAGTGGTTTTTACCAATAGGAATAACAGTAGCCACACTGGCCACCGTTATTGCCTCGCAGGCATTAATTACCGGCTGCTTTACGCTGGTAAACGAAGCCATGAAACTGCGCCTGTGGCCGAATATGAAAGTAATGTACCCCACCACCCACCAAGGGCAGATATACATACCCGCTATCAACTGGTTTATCTTTTTCGGATGTATTGCCGTGGTTATGATTTTTAAGCAGGCCAGTAACATGGAAGCCGCTTACGGGCTGGCCATTACCATTGACATGATGATGACCACCATACTGATTACGTATTTGATGTACGTACGCAAACAGCCTGCTTTAATCATATGGGGTATACCGGTTGTTTTTCTTACTGTGGAAGGAGCTTTCTTTTTATCGAACCTGCTGAAGTTTACACACGGGGGCTGGTTTACATTTATGATAGCCTGTGCTTTGTTTTTAGGTATGTGGGTGTTTTATCAGGCGCGAATGCTTCGCAAAAAGCACACGGAGTTTGTTGAAATTAAGGACTACATAGAGCCTTTGAAAGACCTGATGAAGGATGAAACTATCCCTCAGGAAGCGAACAATCTGGTGTATCTTTCCATGGCCAACGACAAAAGCCATATTGACTCTAACATTATCTACTCCATATTTCGTAAGCGGCCTAAGCGTGCCGATATTTACTGGCTTGTACACGTAGAAATTACCAACGAACCTTACGGAGCCACTTACTCGGTTGATACGGTTATTCCGCGCAGATGCTTTTTTGTGCGTCTTTCATTTGGGTTTAAGGTAGAGCACAAAGTAAACCTGATGTTCAACAAAATTGTAGAGGAAATGGTGAAGAACGGAGAAGTGGATGAACTCTCTCACTATCCGTCATTACGTAAGCATAACATGCCGGCCGACTTTAAATTTATATTGCTGAACTCGCGCGTGGCAATTGACGATGCCCTGACTGCATACGAAACCTTTGTAATAAAGGGGTATCGTTTTATTAAAAGTATTTCGCTTTCAACAGCTGAAGATTTCGGGTTGGAGTTGACAAACGTAGAGGAAGAGATGGTGCCTATACGGATTGCCCCATCTACACAAATAAACTTAGAGCGGATAAAAGCCGGTTAATTAAAGTGCTTCAACAAGCGCACCTCTTCTTCTTTAAGAAAGCGCCAGCGGCCGCGTGGTAAATCCTTTTTGGTAAGTCCGGCAAAGTAAACACGGTCAAGTTTTTCAATTTCGTAACCCAGTGCCTCAAAAATTCTGCGCACAAAGCGGTTTTTGCCGGTGTGTATTTCCACCCCTATCTCGGCTTTGTTTTTAGGGTTAGGGTACGCTATTTCATCTACTTCGGCAATACCATCTTCCAGCACTACACCGCCTTCGGCTATTTTATCAAAATCTTCCTTATGCAGTTTTTTACTTAGCACTACGTGGTACACTTTTTTAACCTCAGTGCTGGGGTGTGTGAGTTTTTGTGCTAACTCTCCGTCATTAGTTATAAGTAACACACCGGTGGTGCTGCGGTCTAAGCGGCCAACAGGATAAAGGCGCGGAGTGTTTTTCATTTGTCCGTAAGCCGAACGAATAAGGTCCATTACTGTTTTGCGGTTGCGTTCATCGCTTACAGTGGTAATAAAGTCTTTAGGCTTGTTCAGCAGTATGTAGTATTTTCTTTCTGGGTTTAGCGATTTGCCTTCGAAAACCACATTGTCAGTTCGCAACACCTTGTAACCCATTTCGGTTACTACCACCCCGTTTACGGTTACCTTTCCTTCTTTTATCAACTCATCCGCCTTTCTGCGCGATGCCACACCCGCATGTGACAGGTATTTATTAAGGCGCATTTCATTTGGCACTACTATTTCTTCGGTGTAAACCTCTTCTTCTTCGCGGCTGCCCTTGCTTTTGTAAGGCTTTCGCTTTTTAACTGCCGGGGCTGTTTCTTCTATAGTAGGTTTGTTTCCAAACTTCTTTTTAGGATATGGCGCACCCGATGCATTAAACGGTTTCTTAAAATCTGTGCCTTCGTTGTCAGTATTTCTTTTTTTATAGAAGGGCTTATCGGAACCAGTCGTTTTAGTAAACCTCTTTTTAGGATAGGATGAGTCTGAGTCCTTGAAACGCTTTTTGTGCTCTCCGCCTTCGCTGTCGCCAACGGTTCTTTTTTTGTAGAACGGTTTATCCGATGCTCCGGAGCTATCACTTTTACCGTATTTCTTTTTAATATACAATGAACCGGAATCTTTGAAAGGCTTTTTGTATTCTCTTACATCGCCCTCGCTGTTTCGGCTTTCGGTTGTTTTTTTGGAATACCCTTTAGCGGCTTTTTTCTTAGCGGTTGACGCAAAGGTTTTTTTACGCGGGCGTTTGGAAGGTTTATCGTCTGAATTATTCTGCACGCGCCAAAGATAGAATTTGAAAGTAGATTACCTATTCAGGGAAGCACTACTTCACTTCTACCGAAATAATTTCCACTCTTCTTTCCAATGCAGCAGCAGGGCTGTAAACGGAATTTCGGGTGTCTTCGCGTTTATCGCTTATAGATGTGCTGGCAGTTTCTTCACCAAACGATTCATTTTTCAGAATCAGCTTTTCATCAGCAATGTAGTCGAGCAGTAGCCCTACTTTATAATTATAGAAGAAGTTGCGCAGCGATGCTACCCTACGGTTGCCAAGGTGAATGTTGTAAGCATTGTAGTTAAGGGGCGAACAGTAACCTTTAATAGTAATGGTTACCTGATTGCCTTCTTCAAGTAATCGCACCAATTGCTCGCTGAACGCTTGCAGGTTTTTATATCCTGCTTCTACTTTATTGCTAAAGAAATCTGTTACCTCTTTTTCTGCAACTGTCCTTGCGCTATCTGTCAGCCCTTTGCTAAACTCGGTGCGGTATTCGTTCTGCATGGCAGAGTAGGTGTCGTAGCAGGTTTGGTAATTTAAGTTGGTAGTATCGCTCAAACTACGCGGGTTTGGCTCATCGTTGTGAAAATACAGAGTTACCTCCACGCGTTGCTTTACGCCTTTTTGGGTTTTATCAATCAAATCTTTCGGCCCTTCTGTTTTTGTTTCAGCTACTGTTGTATCAGGAACCGTTGCCACTGTATCGCGTTTCTCGATTTTCTTTCCGGTTTTGTAAGCGTAGATATCGTTGCAACAGGTTTCGGCTGTAATAAAATAAGAGCCTTTGCGATTGCTGGTAATGTAATCCGTAGAGTTATCGGTGGCAAGTGAGTAAT
>CAZLXD010000211.1:290-5707 GCA_964563185.1 uncultured Chitinophaga sp. | reverse complement strand
AACCACATGCTCCCTGGGTGATGTAACTGTTTTGCCGCCATCATAAAAGAAATCAACCTCCTTGCCCAAGGCCCCATAGCCTATGTTCCAGATAAGGAAGGAATAGCTGGTGTCCGAAAGCAAAGCCGGATTGTCGTTTCCGGCTTTCGCTTTTTGAAGTTCTATCACCTCTTCCGGCTCGGGCTTGTATTTTGTTATTGCGCCCAGCAATAACATAGCCCCCACATAAAGTAAGGCCGCAATTACTACTAAGCCTACTAACAAAAGCAACTGTTTCATAACTTGTTTTATTGACTGCCAATTTACATTTCTCTCATCAAGTGCCCGAAAAATTCATAGTTTCGGTTCTATCATTATTACATAAAACTTCGGCATGAATCATTTTGAATGGAACTGGAAACAGGAGGGTGAAACTATTTTTGCGCAAGGCTGGAACCCAACACAAACAAAAGGGGTAGTTTGCATTATTCACGGATTTAATGAACACAGTTCCCGTTATGAGCATGTTGCTCAAAAATTAGGGGAGGCCGGATACGCAGTGCTTACCTATGATGAGTTCGGACACGGAAAAACTACCGGCAAGCGCGGGCATGTTCCGTCCTATGAAGCATTTCTTGATTCCGTAAAGATTGTTTTAGATGAAGCGGAAACGCGGTTCCCGGGTGTAAAAAAATATTTGTGGGGACATAGTATGGGCGGTGGAATAGTGTTGAATTATTTACTTAAGCGCCAGCCAAACATAGCAGGAGCTATAGCTACCGGGCCCTTATTAAAACTGGGATTTGAGCCGCCTGCGTTTAAAGTGTTTCTCGCAAAAATGATGGTAAATATTTATCCGGCTTTTACAGAACCGGCCGCTTTGGATTCGGGAGCTATTTCGCGCGATAAGGAACAGGTAAGAAAATACGATGCTGACCCGTTTAATCATGGAAAAATTACCGCAGGAACTTTTCTGGGCATGTTTGGTGCGGGCAAATGGGCTTTGCAGAATGCCGGTAAACTGACGGTTCCCCTATTGCTAATGCATGGAACAGCGGATAGGCTTACTTCACCTGAAGGATCGAAAGAGTTTGCCACCAGTGCTCCTAAAAACTTACTCGCCTTTAAACTTTGGGAAGGTTTTTACCATGAATTACATAATGAGCCGGAGCCTGACCGAAGTGAAGTGTTGACCTATATTGTCAACTGGCTTAACGCTCATTGATTTCCCATAGAACATGAGGAAAGTATTTCTCATTCTTTTCACTTTGCTATTGTTTACAACAGCAATTTTCGTGGTGTTTCATAAAACTATTCTTCGTTCGTGCGCCACGCTGCTGATGCATGAAGATGCCTTACAAAATTCGGAAGCTATTTTCGTTCTGTCGGGAGGTAGTTATGACCGGGGAAATGAAGCCGCCAGACTTTTTAGTGCAGGCTATAGCAACAGCATAGTTTGCACTGGTGGAAACCCCTATTTAGAATTAAAAGTGTTTAATATAGATACACTGGAAAGTGATATGGCTGTGGCTAACTTAAAGCGTTTAAACATTCCCGATTCGTGTGTTACGCAACTTAAATACGGAACCAGCACACGCGAAGAGTTTGACACTATCATTGACTTTTGCAACCAACACCACCTGAAGCGTATCATCGTCCTTTCATCGCGGCTGCACACAGCAAGAGTAAATTCAGTCTTCCGCAAAAAGATGGAAGAGTCAGGAATTGAGCTGATACTTCACGGAGCGCCATCATCGCGCTTTGATGAATACCGGTGGTGGGAAAGCGAAGACGGCTTGATAGCCGTTAACAATGAATGGATTAAGGCCATTTATTACTGGTGGAAGTATTGAAAAATATCTTCCGCAGATATTTGCTTTACTAATATTTTGTTACCTTACGGGTGTAATTCTATTCGTTCACACCAATTAAAACAAACGCGTATGGTTAAGATTTTACTTGCAGTTCTCTCCGGACTCCTTGGTACCATGGTTATGATGGTGGTTATGATGGTTCTTCCTTTAACCGGGTTACCTAAACTGGCCCAGCCCGATATCATATCCGCCATACTTGGTATGGAAGAGTTTGTAGGCTGGGGAGTTTACTTTTTAATGGGAGCGGTTTTTGCCGTTCTGTATCACTATGCCTTTGCTCATCGCTTGCCTATTGAAAGCAATGCTGTTAAAGGACTGATTTTCGGTTTTGTGGTTTTTGTTCTGGCAACAGCGGCTGTTTTTGCTTTACCAATAATGGGAATAACCGCTTACAAACCTGAAGGTGCTCCTGCTTTAATAGCGGTGGTTAGCCTTATTGGCCATTTGTTGTATGGCGTAATGGTAGCTCTTATAGAGCACGATGCAGAGGAGGAAGACGAAGAATAAACCTAACTTAAACCACACAGAATTCTGAAGGCCCGAAAGATTATTTCGGGCTTTTGTTTTCCTATAGCAATGAACAAAGGCCCCTATTTGCATAACTGATACCTCTCATTTGTTCCAATGACCCACCTCATCGTTCGCGTTTGAGGGTAGCCATATGTTTGTATCATTATTTAACTATTAAACAAAAAAACTATGCGAACGAAAAAAATTACACTAACGATGGCGCTATTGGTGTCCATCTTTGTGGCATGGGCAGGAGGTGGACCTTCTAACTCATGTGTTGATTGGAACGGGTATGTGGACTCAAAAAATACGGGAGGCACAGGCTACTATACCCTTACTAACGGATTTGAAGAAATGGCCTCTCAGACTTATTACTTTTCCGGACCCGGTAAAATAAATCAGGTAAGGATTTACGGCCAACATACCCCTCCACCTCCATTCTTATATGGTGGTGTTCCCTTGATGGCGACTATTTATTCGGTAGATGCTAACGGCCGGCCTACAACAACCATAGCTTCTGTTCCGTTTACGTGGTGGACATATAACAACGCTGCAGGATACATGGACGTTAGTTTTGGCCCCGGGGTGTATGTTAACAGCAATTTTGCGGTGGGCGTTTCTATCCGTCAAAATGTTTGGCCATTTGGTTCTTCTTTTCAGGTAGGATACACCGGCAACGGTGAAGGTCTTGGCGAAGATTTAGCCTCTCTTGCCGGAGCCTCCTCAGGTGGTAACTGGTCGAGTGCCTATACCGCTTATTCTAAGGACGGAGATTTTTATCTGATTCCCGAGATGACTTATTTCAATACTCCCGGATTTGAAATTGCATCGCAATGTGTGGCACCTTCGGCCAACATCAGTTTTACCAACATTACAACAATGACGAAGGACAGCATGTTTAACAGAATTGGACTTTCGGGCTATTCTGGAAGTGCCAAATACTATGCTTGGGATTTTGGTGATGGTTCATCCCTATCCAATGCCACCAATCCTTCACACAGTTACGCTGCACCCGGAGTTTACACTGTTACTTTAACTAGCACTATCGATGGTTGGAATGGCGCTTGTTCCGAAACCTACAGTATGAATATATCGGTAGGGTTAACAGTTTCCGATTCAATTGTATCGCATGTAAAGTGCAATGCCGGAAATGATGGAAGCATTATTGCTACAGGAAACGGTGGGGCTACTCCTTACAGTTTCAGTATTGATGGCGCCACTTATCAGTCAGGAGGTTCTTTTACCGGTCTTTCGGCAGGTAATTACACACTATATGTTACTGATGCACTGGGTTGCAGCAACTCTACCAATTTTACCATTACTCAACCTACACCAATTGTTTTTGGTGCGCCACAAACTACTAATGCCAGTTGCGGTAATGCTGATGGACAGGTATTGTTATCTGCCACAGGAGGAACCGGTGCTATAAAATACAGAAAGGGAACCGGTGCCTACCAAAACAGTGGTTTGTTTACCAACTTAGCAGCAGGCACTTATACTTTTACTGCGCGCGATGGTAACTTATGCACCACTTCAATTAAAGTAACGGTTAGCGACCAGGGCGGCCCTACACTTACGGTAGTAAGCACTACTAATGTAAGTTGCTATGGTGGAAATGACGGAAGCATTGTTCTTTCTGCCACGGGCGGAAGCGGAACATTGCAATACAGTATTGATGGTGGCGTTTCTTACCAAACCACTACTTCGTATACTACACTTGCAGCCGGCACTTATGGTGTTTTAGTAAAAGATGCCGCGGGTTGCAAAAGCGGAACAACCATTATTATAACCCAACCGTCACAAGTTAAAGTGATTGCCGCTTCGGCTCCGGTAAGTTGCTATGGTGGTACTGACGGACAGATTAACATCCTCGTAGGCATAGGCGGTATTGGTTCGCTTTCATACAGTGTGAACGGAACCACCTACCAATCAGGCACTAACTTTTCAGGTTTAGCTGCCGGTGCTTATACTGTATATGTTAGAGATGTAGCCGGTTGTATTGCCACTACCACAACAGCCGTTACGCAGCCAACAGCTGTTTCGGCTACTGTTTCAGTTACCAACCCGGCCTGTCACTCTTCTTACGATGGCAGCATTTCAGTAACCGGCTCAGGCGGTGTAGGAAGCTATTCATACAGCCTTAACGGAATAAACTATCAGCCTTCAGGCTCTTTTCAGAACCTTCCTGCCGGTAACTATACCGTGTATGTAAGAGATAAGAAAGGATGTGTTTACACTTCAAACACTGTATTGATTGCTCCTTTACAGTTAACAGGAACATTGCTTACCACTAACTCTACTTGTGGCAACACAAACGGAAGCGTATTGGTAACTGCTTCGGGTGGTTCGGGTACCGGCTACCAGTACAGCATTGACGGAACTAACTTCTCCTCCTCCGGCTCATTTACCAATCTTTCATCGGGAACGTACTATGTAGCCATTAAAGATGGTGCAGGTTGTTTAACGGTAGTGTCAGGAACTATTTACGATAGCAACGGACCCTCCATTATAAGCACCAGCCATACTAACGTGGCCTGTAATGATGGCAATGATGGCAGCATAACCGTAAATACCGTAACCGGTGGAACAGGTGTTCTGCAATACGGCTTAAATGGTTCTTACTGGCAGGCATCAACCAACTTCACGGGCTTATCGGCAGGCACTTATACTGTAATGGTAAAAGATGCCAACGGTTGTATTGGTTATGTAAGCGTAACTATTACCGAACCTGCTCCGTTTGTAATCACTACTTCGGTAGTTGACCTTACCTGCTATGGTGTAAACACCGGAAAAATTACCGTAAATGCCATTGGCGGTGCGGGCACTTTGGGTTACAGCATCAACGAAGGATTGTTCTATCAATCCAGCAACGTATTTAATAACCTGTATGCCGGCACTTATACACTGAAAGTGCGCGATAATGCAGGCTGCACCGGAACTGCTACAGCCATTGTAGAAGAGCCGAGCGAGATTGCCTTAGTAACCGGAGTTTTGAATGTAACCTGCAACGGTGACGGCAATGGAGTAATATCGGTACTATCTTCGGGAGGAACA
>CAZLXD010000211.1:0-280 GCA_964563185.1 uncultured Chitinophaga sp. | reverse complement strand
GGGCGGAAGCACCTATCAGCCGAATGGTGTATTCAGTTCTCTGTCGGGCGGTAACTATGTGATATATGTAAAAGATGCAGCAGGCTGTGTGGTAACAAAGCAAATTACCGTTACTGAACCTTCGGCTCTCTCCATGTCAGGAACTGTATTGGATGTTAGCTGTGCCGGTGGCGACAACGGAGCTGTTAACCTGACCATAAACGGTGGCGCTGGCGGATATGAGTACATATGGAGTGGCGGTTACGCTTCTGAAGATTTAAATAATCTTTCAGCCGGAACT
>CAZLXD010000210.1:231-5794 GCA_964563185.1 uncultured Chitinophaga sp. | reverse complement strand
GGAGGCAGCTTACCGGTTAGCGGCAGCGCCAGCATTACACTTCATTAATCTTTACCCATGAAACGCACTCTTTTTATCCTTGGCGCCATTCTTTTCTTCGCTTCTTCCTGCAAGGTGCTGCCACCCGTTTACAAAGGCATGCAAAACCCCAAGCTGGAACGGGTAGGCTTAACCGGATTGAAATTCGGGGCGGAGGTTACCTTCTATAATCCTAACCGCATTAAGTGCCGCATTAAGGATATTGCTTTGGATGTAACGCTGGACAACAAGCAGGTGGGCACTGTTGGAGAAAAATGCGATGTGGAAGTAAAAAGAAAAAGCGATTTTATTATTCCGTTGGGAGTTACGCTTAACCCGCAGGGCACTATCTTCGAAAACCTGACCACCCTCCTCGAAATTTTCCGCGATAAGGAATCTACCTTAACTCTTAAAGGCAATGTGCAGGTGAAAGTGCTCGGCATTAATTTTCCCATACCGGTGCAGTATGTGCAAAAGGTAAAACTGAGCCAACTGAAGAAAGGCTGACCCGCTTTGGTATTCAAACAATAGCGTGTAAATTCGGTTTCATCTAAACCAAATTCACTATGGCCAGTTTACGATTCTTAAAATACGGCTCTGTGTACATGAGCATTTCCGTACTCATGCTCGGATTAATAATGGGCGGCTACTGGGTGTTTATTGCCCCGCTGTATGTGTTCGGCCTTATACCGCTGCTCGAACTCTTTTTAAGCGGCACTACTTTTAATATGGATAAGGTGGAAGAAGAGATGGTGAAGAAGGATATTAAATATGACCTGATCGTGTGGAGTGTGGTTCCCTTTCAGCTGGCTATTATGTTTTACTTTCTAAACCGGGTGGACGATGCTTCGCTGCTTTGGTACGAAGTAGTGGGAATGGTGTTTGCCTTTGGTATTTCGTGCGGTGTGCTGGGCATTAATGTGGCGCACGAGTTGGGCCACCGCAATACCTGGCACGAACAACTGATGAGCAAAATACTTTTGGCCACATCGCTTTACCTGCACTTTTTTATAGAGCACAACCGCGGGCACCACAAAAATGTTTCTACCGATGAAGACCCTGCCTCGTCAAGAAGAGGGGAATGGATTTATACCTTTTGGGTTCGTTCGGTGGTTAACGGTTGGCTCTCGGCATGGCATTTAGAAAGCGAAAGGCTGAAGAAAGCCGGCAAATCTTTTTGGAGCTTGGAGAATGAAATGCTCATGTTCCAGTTTTACCAAATAGGAATGTTAGCGGCTATTGCTTTAATATGGAATGTAAAAGTAATGCTGTTGTTTGTAGCCGCTGCCACTGTTGGTTTCCTGTTGCTGGAAACAGTAAACTACATTGAACACTACGGGCTTCGCAGAAAAAAGATTGACGGAGCCTATTACGAAAAGGTTCTTCCTATTCACTCCTGGAATTCTAATCACCCCATAGGCCGCATTATGTTGTTTGAGCTCACCCGCCATTCCGACCACCACTATATGGCTTCGCGGAAGTATCAGGTGCTCCGCCACTTCGACCACAGCCCGCAAATGCCTACCGGCTACCCCGGCATGATGGTTCTTTCTCTGTTCCCTCCGCTTTGGTTTGCGGTAATGCACAAGGCCATTGATAAATACAAAGCCACCGCAGAAGGGGTAGCATTAGCGTAGGCTGTATTCTCAAATTCTCGTATTCTCAAATTAAACTATGCAGTATTTCACGCCAAAGTTTTTCCGGTTCTTCGATGAACTTTCTAAAAACAATAACAAAGAGTGGTTTGATAAAAACCGTGAAACTTATGAGAAGGAAGTAAAGGCTCCTTTTAAAAAGTTAGTGGAAGACCTTACCGAAAAACTGGCAAAAGATATTCCCGAGATAAACCGCAATGCATCTAAAGCTATTTTTCGCATTAACCGCGATATCCGTTTCTCGAAAGATAAATCGCCTTACAAGTTGAATGTAGCTGCGGTGTTTAGCCGCACCGGAACTAAAGACGAACAATACCCGGGCTTTTACATGCACTTTGGTGCCGATGATATAATGGTGGGTGGCGGAAAGTATTTCTGCACCAAAGAAGATATTGCCAAAATCCGCCAGGAGATTTACTACAACAACGATGCTTTTAAAAAGCTGCTAAACGATAAAGCGTTTAAAGAAAAATACGGCACGCTGCAGGGCGAAAAAAATAAAGTGCTGGAGCCGGACTATAAGGAGTTTGCCAAAACACAGCCGCTTATTGCCAACAAGCAGTTTTGGTATTATGCCAAACTTACCCGCAAGGATATTACCGGTGATAAACTGGATACGCTGGTGTATTCCTACTTTAAAGCAGCGTACAAAGTAAACCGCTTCCTGTTGGAAACGGTTACCGGTTAACTGCTTTATCTTTCTGTTATTACCTGCTTACCACAAATCGCTTGGCAATAGTTTGCCCGCCAAGGTGAATGTTAGCCATGTAAAAACCACTGGGTAGTTCTGTAGTGTTAATGGTATGTAAGGTTCCGCTGGCTGTTTCGTTCATCAACACTCTTCCGCTCATGTCGGTAACAACAACCGAACGGAGGTTCTCGTTTTTATCAACGGCAATGTTTAAATAGCTTGAGGAAGGGTTAGGGAACAAAGCAACAGTTGGAAAATCCATAGTTTCAATTCCTGTTGCTCCACTGGCTAACTCAGTGTAAAAACTGATTTTACCTGCCGCACTTCCTGAATAACCTGTGAAGATGACTTTGTAAACAGCACCCGCCTGTGTTTGCACAAAGTAAGCCAGCGAGTCTTCTATCTCGTACTGAAAAGTCTGGTTGTTGAACGACTTCCAGTCCCAGCCAATGGCGTTCAGGTTATCGGAGAACGAGTATGCCTGATAGTTGTTCAAGGCTACCTCCACCCCGCGGGCTTCGGCTACTTTGGCGTTTTTGTTCGCCCACACGCCCACTACAGGGTACGAAGTATCGGGAATAACATCATTAGCACCATACTTCAAAAACTGTAAGTCCCATGCCGAAGCTAAAGGCTCCTTATCCTCCACCGCATTGGTAAGCAGGTTCAGGTAAACAAACTGCTTACCCTGATAGTCCTTCTTACTTATCTTCAGCGTTTGCAAATTGCTGTTATCAATATTGGAATACTTCAGGTTAAAGGCGGTATCCTTATCCAAATCCACCACCAAAAATTTCTTCAACTCTCCGTTGGGCAGTTGTATCAGGTAAAGCGAATCGCCCGTTACGTTATGGGTGCCCGAGTTGTAAGTGCCCCAGCCAAAATCGAAAATGTTTGCCCCGCGGTTGCTGTTCAGCGCACCTTCATCTATGGCAGTGTCAGAATCGTGCAGATTTCTCCAGCTTTGCCAACCCGTGGTGTCAACCGTGTTGAATGCTGCCGCATCGGCATTCGGTACATAAATGGCTTTTACCCCGTTGGCTTCGTTTATGCGAATAGTGGTTCCGCCCAGCGGGGCATTGGGGAACTGCGTGGCACGAACGGTGATAGCCAAATGCCAGTCGGTATTGGAAGAGGTGGTTTTGGTGCCATCGGCTAACTTGTAAAACACCATTTGTGCATTAGCTGCACCTAAACTCACCGAATCGTTGGCGGTAATTTGTGCGGTGGAGAACTGGTAAAGAGCCACACCTAAAATGGCTGTAAGAAAACGCTTCATACTTTTATGTTTAAATTGCGGGCGCAAATGTGTGATTTAACATTGAGCACTGAAAGCCTGAATTGTCACAGAATTGTAATTTTTTACTTGTAATGCGTTAAAAGTAAAGCTATGGTAAACAATAACCTTCCGCATAACGCCCGCACCTGGGTATATCAAAGCACCCGCAAACTTTCTTTGGCCGAATGTATTTTGCTCCGCCAGCATATTAATAGTTTTATACAGCAGTGGACCTCCCACCAAGAGGACGTAATAGGATGGGGCGATTTACTTCACGAGCGCTTTGTGGTGCTTATGGCCGATGAAGAACATGTAAAACTGGGGGGCTGCTCCATTAGTTCCTCTATTCAGTTTATTAAGCAACTCGAAGCTGAGTTTCACACCCGTTTTTTAGACCGCTGGAACATTGCTTACCGCAAAGGCAACGAAGTATTGAGTGCCGGACGCGAAGACTTTGTAAAACTGCTCGAAACCGGAGAAGTGACGGATGATACCATTGTTTTCAATAATCTGGTGCAAACCAAGCAGGACCTGCTGGATAAGTGGCAGGTGCCTTACCGCGAAAGCTGGCTGAAAGAAGTGGCCCTTACCAATACTTCATTTACTTCTCTTCTGTAAAGCATTGCTGCGCATTCAGTTTCCACTATAACTATGTTTCCTTCTGTTATTCTACACCGCCACAAAACCGAAGCGGTAAAGCGTTTTCACCCGTGGGTATTTTCCGGGGCCGTTAAAAAAGCCGATAAAGGTTTACAGGCGGGCGATGTGGTAGAAGTTTTTTCGGAGGACGGCACTTACCTGGGCACCGGCCATTACGGAACGGGTAGCGTTTCCGTTCGCATATTCACTTTTACCCGCACTACCAACCTGCCGCAACTTTGGAAGGACAAACTGCAAAGTGCCTATAACCTGCGCCTGGCAGCAGGCTTAGCCAACAGCGAACAAACCAATACTTACCGTTTAGTTTTTGGCGAAGGCGATGGCCTGCCCGGAATGATTATTGACTGGTACAACGGCACTGCTGTATTGCAGGCGCACTCGCTGGGTATGCACCGCGAAGCCGCTGCCTTTACTGAAGCTTTGAAAGCTGTGTATGGCACTCAGCTAAAAGCCGTTTACGATAAAAGCACCGATGCCCTGGCTAAAGCCGAAGGCGTAACCGCCAGCGCAGGCATTTACTTATACGGCAGCCCCGCCACCGATATCGTAAAAGAATACGGCCACACCTTTAAAGTAGATTGGATAGCGGGGCAGAAAACAGGTTTCTTTATTGACCAGCGCGAAAACCGCCACCTGCTGGGCACCCTTTCTGCCGGTAAAAAAGTGTTGAACACCTTCTGTTACTCAGGCGGCTTTTCGGTGTATGCTTTGGCTGCCGGGGCTGAATTAGTTCATTCGGTAGATAGCTCGGCAAAGGCCATTGACTTAGCCAACGAAAACGTGCGGCTGAACAACCTGGACGAAAGCCGCCATCAATCCTTCACCTCCGATGTATTCGATTTTATACGCGATGCCGATACTGATTACGATATCGTTATCCTCGACCCGCCCGCTTTTGCCAAGCATCAGTCGGCACGGCATACGGCTATTAAGGCATACAAGCGCCTGAACTTAGCTGCACTGAAAAAGATAAAGAAGGGCGGAATTATTTTCACCTTCTCCTGCTCGCAGGTGGTAAATGCCGACATGTTTACCGGTGCCGTAGCCTCCGCGGCTATCGAAAGCGGGCGCAAAATCAGCATCCTCCATCAACTCTCTCAACCGGCCGACCACCCCGTTAGCATTTACAACCGCGAAGCCCAATACCTGAAAGGCTTGGTGTTGTTTGTGGAGTAGAAGGGGGTACTCCAAGCAGGCTTGTCACCCTGAACTTGTTTCAGGGTCTCAAACTTCAGTACAAGATGCTGAAACCCGTCAGAC
>CAZLXD010000210.1:0-221 GCA_964563185.1 uncultured Chitinophaga sp. | reverse complement strand
TTTATCTCGGGGTCACTCCCTGCCACAACTACGGTGAGAAAATGAATTTGGCATGAACAAGGGATAATCTACTTGACCACCATCACACTCCCTTTCTCACTTCTGTTTTCTCCCTTCTCCGTTTCGTAAGTACAGGTAAAAAAGTAGGTGCCTGCGGGTTGGGCATTGCTGTTGTAAGCGCCATCCCAACCTTGCGTGGCATCGGTAGCTTCAAAAACCAA
>CAZLXD010000209.1:0-5800 GCA_964563185.1 uncultured Chitinophaga sp. | reverse complement strand
CCCCCCCCCCCCCCCCCCCCCCCCCCCCCCCCCCCCCCCCCCCCCCCCCCCGTGAGTAAAATCACATGTGTCTTGCATCCCGGTCACAATTATAAATTGCCTGATTTTCAGCCTTTTGTAGCCAACTAAATGGTACAGCTAACAAAAATAGGGCGGTATTCTTAAAACAAACTTAATTTAAAGTAGCACTCATTTACGCCAAAAGAATATATTTGCCCTCGGTTTACGTCTGACTAAAACCAGCGTAATAAGTTTCCTGACCAAGCTTATTTAAATGAAACAGAAATACACCCTAACATATAACCTGACTACTGATTTTCAACCCTCCGGTAAACCAGAACTTAGGAGAACTTTTATAACAGTAAGCCACTGTATCTTTAACCTATTGACATAAGCGAAGCAGGATAAAATTATTTCTATCCTGTTTTTTTATTTAAACGGACACTATGAATCAAAAATTACAATACACCACCCCCGCAATAAATTTCAGTTTTATGGCTACAAAAAGAGCTATTGTAAAAGGCTGCCTGTTGGCGGTCTTTGCCGGTTTTTTGTCTATGGGCATCAATGCTCAGAGCAACAAAGAAGCCTCTATTAAGGAAATAGAACATGCCCTGAATACTACTCCGGGCGCTGTTTCGTTTATGGAGAACAAGGGCCAGTGGCCTTCGCACGTATTGTACCGTGCCGATGTTCCGGGAGCGCAAATGCTGGCAACTCCACAGGGTATGTTGGTGGGCCAGTTCGACCCCAAAAGTTTGGCCGAGCGGGGCGAATACCTGCACCGCGAGGAAGATTACCAGCGCGGTGAAATTACTTTGGATGAGTTGGGTGCCGAGCCTGCTTTAAAAGGCCATGGCTGGAGGTTTAATTTCCTGAACGGCAATTTGGCTAATTCATCAACAATTGAGCGCAAAGGGGAAAGCCACGATTACTACAACTTCTTAATTGGCGATGCATCTAAGCATGCTACTAACGTTCGCAGCTACTCAGAACTTACGTATAAGAATGTATATCAGGGAATAGATGTACGCTATTATACTGCCGCAGGCGGAGATTTTGAGAATGATATTATAGTAGCTCCCGGTGCCGACTACTCAAAAATACTTTTACAGATTGAAGGTGTTGAGCTTGTTAGTATTAATAAGAATGGAGAGGCAGTGTTTCAAACTACGGTAGGTGAGCAGGTTGTTCCCGCTCCTGTAAGTTACCTGTTAAATAAGGAAGGAAGAAAAACACCCATTAATGTAAAATTCGAAAAGCGCGAAGGGAACATTATTGCTTTCAATGTACCGAAGTACGATGCCGGCCAAACCCTGGTAATTGACCCCATAGTAATGCGTTGGGCTACTTTAATAAGTGGTAACTCATCCAGCGATGCTCACTTCCATGGTTTGGACGTAGATGCTTCAGGAAACATATTTACAACAGGGCGTTACAATGATAACCTCGTAACAGTGGGGGCTTTTCAAACAACCAGTGGTGGCGGAACCGACCTGTTTATTTCAAAATACAACGAACCGGTTACTCCCGGAGGTTCCGGAACAAGAGTTTGGCAAACTTATTTAGGAAACTCAGGAACAGACAACCCTTATGCGCTTACCGTTGGGTTAGATGGCTACGTGTATATAACAGGAAGCTCAGGCGGCAGCATGACCAAAACTTACGGTACCGGTTTTTCTGCCGGCAGTTGGACACAACGTACCGGAAGCGGCAACGCATTTATTGCAAAAGTACACCCTAACGGAACCGGTGCAGCTGTTCGTACTTTGGGTTCGGGAACAGCAACGAGCTGGGGTTTGAATTTATACGATGTAAGAGTTTTTCCTACAGGAGGCAATAATTTCGATTTGATTTGTGTTGGGCCGGTAAGCCAACAGGGGGCTTCCTCCAGTGGCGATATTCCTCAGGCCATTCAGCCAAACGGAACCAGCGTTACAGGTACAGGACATACCAACGGATACGCTATTCGTATTACCAATAACCTGGAAACAATTGTTTGGAATAAGCAATACTCATCATCGGGTACCAGTGGCGACCAGTTTAATATCTGTACAATAGATACATTAGGAAACATTGTAGTAGGTGGTTCTACTTCCGGTTCATCGGGTATTTCTTACAACAACCCTTCTACACAAACCACTTTAGTTGGTAATTCAAACGGATGGTTAATGCGTTTGAATGCTGCTAACGGAAATGCTCAGTGGTCGCGTTACTTTAACTCTACGTCAGGTAACTCTTCCAATATTTTGTGTATGGAAACCAACCGCACCAAGTCGCAGATTATTATTGGCGGCCGTGCTTTGGGAGCCTTGGCATCCACAAATATTACTGCGGGCACCGTGCAAACTACTTATGGAACCGGTACTGCCGACTTTTATGTAGCATCAGTACCGTATACAGGAGCAAGTACCACTTGGGGGACCTACTTTGGCGGTAGTGGCAACGAGTCGAACATGATGGGTTTGAACGTTGACCAGAACAATGATGTATATGTACTTGGTTACACCAGCAGCGAGAATATTACCACATTCGATAAACCACTGCAAACAAATACATACGATAACGATGATGATGATGCGGTGTTCTTTAAAATAAGTTCCAATGGTACTTCGCTTATATACAGTACCTATTTGGGGGGGACTAACGATGAAGGTGACCCTGTTGGCCAACGCGGTATTAAGTTTGCCGATTGCCGTATTTACCTTCCTATTACTACCTATTCTACAAACTTTCCTTTAACCCAAGGTACGCTTACTTCTACCAAGTCTTCAGGTTCTTCAATAGGCGAACCGGTTCTTATAAGTATGGCCAACCCTCCCGATTTGCAAGGGAACCAGATTACCGGAGGCGCTAATCAGACCATTACCTGTGGTAATTCTCCGACACCTATTACGGCCAGTGTGCCTTCATACATCTTTGCCAACATTATCAGAAACAATACTCTGCAAACAGCCGGTACATCGGGCGCTTACCCTAATGGATTACCTGTAATCAATTCTTACCAGTGGCAAAGAAGCTACGATAGCGGACAAACCTGGGTAAACATTGCAGGGGCAACTTCTCAAAACTATACTCCGCCAATTTTAACGATTAACGGCACTACCAAGTTCCGCAGAATTATAAATGGCGATGCTTGTAATCGTGCCGGTGATACTTTGGCGGTGGTTACTATTATAGTTACACCCAGTGTAACTGTAACCGCCAGTGCTAATGCTACCGGCTGTGTAAATACGGGGCAAAACGTGCAACTGAGTGCTACTTCCAATACAGTAGGAGCAACCTTTGCATGGACCGGCCCTAACGGCTTTACCAGCAGCCAGCAAAATCCGTTGTTAACCAATGTAACAGCGGCACAAACGGGTACCTATTCGGTAATAGCCACAGCACCAAATGGATGTAAGTCTGAAGTTGCAACAGTGAGTATCACTGTAGGCCAGGTTCCGGTTATATGTTTAACGAAGGTTGATTTGCCGTGCGATAACCTTTGTAACGGCTTTATTACACTTAACTTGTGTAACAGCCCTGCGCTTACTTCCTACACAGCTTTGTGGAGCACCGGTTCTACTTCCACTACCGGCATCAGCAATTTATGTGCGGGTAATTACTCGGTAACTGTTACCGACCCTAACGGATGCTCGGCAACAAGTTCTATAGTTATACAAACTCAAACATCGTTAACCAGTGCTATCAATGTTACTGAGCCTGATGTTAACCAAACTAACGGGGCCTTAGACCTTTCGGTATTAGGTGGTGTTGCTCCTTATACTTATTTGTGGTCTACCGGGGCAACCACTCAGGATATTACAAATGTAGGGGCGGGTATTTACTGTGTTACTATTACCGATGCAACAGGCAAAGTAATTACCGACAAGGCAGAGATAATAGCTTCAGGCTTTAGCTCTACCGGTTCTATTATTGTAAACATGGGTGTTCTTCCGCAAACTTTCGGAAACGGATTAAAGCCTTATGGTTTAGTATACGACCTAGTGCGCAATTACAATGTTCCTATAAAATGGATTATTGCACCGGGTAAAACTATCGACCCGCTGACCTCTACTTACGGAACCGACTTTGTTCATAACAGCAGAACATATCGCGGAGGAGCCTTTGTAATAGATCAGGATTACCTGACAAATGCTGTTCGTACCCGCTTAACTTATTGGCAGGGACAGGGAGTGGATTTAGATACCATGGTTTCCAGCCAAACCCTGCCTATTTATCAGGTGATAACTTCATTCCCCAATACAGTGATAGATCAGGATAACGAAAATTTAGTTATTCCTTATTACACCAATGCAGGTGTTGCTACATCAACTTATACAGTAGGGTTACCTTCCAGTTTGGATGCTTGTGATGATGTTTATGCTTTACCTCACGCAGACCCAACATGGGCAACGCATAGCAACTTACGCACTTTTAACCTAGCTCCTACTAAGGGTTACATTTGGTCGGGCTGCCATGCTGTAAGTGTGTTGGAAGGTATTTTTAATCCGGGCAACTCAGCTCAGCGGATGAATTTCCTTTCAACCACCGGCTTACAATGTTATAACGGTAATGGTTGTGGTAGTCTGATAACCGAGAGCCATGCAAATGGTTCAGGAACTACTCCATTCAGTTACGACCAAACCCTAGGAAGTGAACCTATAATGCAGATTATGGGAGATATGACACCTTCTCAGGCCAACGGCTCTGAAAGATGGTATATACCTTTGAGTGCGGGCGCATGGAGACCTACTACCAGAACTGCCGTTAGAACCAATGATGCGCCTAATACCAACCGACAAGGTGTTAAAATGGCTTATGGCCCCGGATATGGCGATACCAACAATGGTATGGTAATGTATCAGGGAGGGCATACCTCAGATGGCAACGGAACAACTGTAAGTCAGGTGGCATTTCAGAGGGCTTATTTCAATTTCCTTTTAATGACAGGGATACAGAAGAAGTTAACTCTTACAGCTACAGTACCTGCCGGATTTTATGCGGGTGTTGCCGATACCCTTAGTATTACCGTTTCAGGCGGCTCTGCTCCATATACTTATGCATGGACCAGCACTTGCGGTGCTACATTTGGTTCGGCTAGCAGTTCTACTACTACATTTACCCTGCCTTCAAACACCCCGGTTAACACCAAATGTATTATCCAGTGCAGAGTAACTGATGCATGCGGGCGCTCAAATTTATATTCTAAAGTAATTACCACCATTCCGGTTATCGATCCGGTACGATACATAGTAAGTAATTTAGGTGCTACTTCGTGTTTTGGTCAGTGCAACGGAACTATTACCGGTAGTGCGGCAGGTGGCACATCACCATATACATATTTGTGGAGTACAGGTGCTACAACAGCAAGTGTAAGTGGTCTTTGTGCAGGCCTGTACATAGTTACAATTACAGATGCAATTGGTTGTCAGAAAGTTGACAGCATTACAGTAACTGAACCTGATAGCTTATCAGGAAGTTTCAGTTTAGTAAATCCCTTGTGTTCGCCATTGGCAACAGGTTCTGTTACTACTACCATAACAGGTGGAACCGCACCATACACATACAATTGGTCAACAGGTGCTACAACTGCTAACTTGAGCGGTAGAACAGCCGGAACTTATACCCTCACTGTTACCGACTCCAGAGGATGTGTAAAAACATTCAGTGTAACACTTGTAAACCAAACAACTTTTACTCCAACAGCGGGTGTTGGCCAACCTACATACTGCGAGGGAGAAACTATTCAACTAACCTCATCAGGAGGGGGAACTTATAGTTGGAGTGGACCTGCTACTTTTGGTAGTGCCCTTCA
>CAZLXD010000208.1:0-5824 GCA_964563185.1 uncultured Chitinophaga sp. | reverse complement strand
GCTGCAATGTTTACATGGTTGAATGTGATATTCTTAGTGTGGGTAATAGTTCCTGTTCCGTAAAAGTTGGCAGTTCCTTTAGTTGCCCAATCGGTGTTAGAGCCGGTAATGGTATAGTTGCCGTAAAAATTAACTACACAACCGGCAAAAGTGGTTACGTTGCTTTCGCTATCTGCAAAATCAGCATTAAAGGTTACCGTGCCCGCATCGGTAAAAATTATTTTCTTACCGGCATCATCAATATCTACGGCCGGTGTAAACGACAGGCTTCCGGTGCCTACCTTAAACTGGTTGGTTCCGGTGTTCGACCACTTAGAAAATGTTCCTGCAATGTTGATGCTTCCGGGGCCTGCATCCAACGTATAAGTGTTGTTCTTATCGCTGGGGTTCATGCGGAAATCTCCATTGATAGTTAAGCTTTTCCCTACCGTTGTAATTCGCAGGGTGGTATTGCTACCGGTGGAGTTACCCAGGTCGAGGTTGTTGCAGGCAAAAATACTGTCAACAGTTACCGTTATGCCGCTGTTGATGATAACATCATCACCGGGTGCGGGTACTCCTGCGGGGCTCCAAATAGAGCCGTTACTCCAGTTTCCTGTAGTAGTGGCGGTTTTGGTTGCTGCAAAGCTGAATGTGCAACTTAATAGCAGCACAAGGCAGGCTAGCAGTTTTACTGTTGTTGTGGGGGTGGTTAATAATTTCGGTTCCACGTCAATAATTTTTTAGAACAGTCCTTCTTTCTGTTCCGGTTAAAATATATTCCGGGGAGAATAATTTTTAGTATCAGCCGAGGGGATATTGGCCTGATAAAATTTGGGGAGATACTTAACTGATACGGAGAGAAAAAAAAGATGTTACACTTTCAGGCAAAAAAAATGCATCTGCGCAGCGGGGGCCTTGCAGATGCATTTAGCTTACGGGGGATTCGGGGGAAGTTCTTAGTTGATTATCAGTTTTTCTTTATGGCTGGTTTGGCTGGCAGATACATTCATAAAGTAAACTCCGGCTGAAAGCATATTGCCAACATTCAGTTGAATGTTTTGTGCCGAGCGCTTGCAGGTGGAAGGGTAAACATTCGCATACATCAATTTGCCAAACTGGTCATAGATAGTTACTTGCACCTCCTCGGAGTTGTTGTTCAATTGAATATTTACATTGCCATGAGCGGGATTCGGATAAACAGAAACACTTACATCCTGTTGGCCTCTGCGTACGGTTACTATGTTAGAGTAAGAGAACTGTCCATCGTAGTCAGTCTGCTTTAAGCGGTAGTATGAAACGCCTTCCAGCGGATTTACATCAGTAAAGTTGTAGGCCAGGCTTACGGTGCTGTTGCCGGCACCTTCTACATTCCCCAATTCTTCAAACTTGATTCCATCTTCGCTTCTCTCTACAGTAAAGTAGTCGTTGTTTATTTCAATAGCTGTTACCCAATTGGTTTCTACCACATCACCTTTCGATGTAGCATCAAACGATACCAACTCTACCGGTAATGCACCTCCATCGCCATACGAACCAAAACCAAACGGGCTGAAGGTAGAAACGGTACCATCCATTTCAATGCTTCCGCTTCCGTTGCCGGTGCAAACAGAACCACCTACTGTAGTAGCGTCTTCTTTCTGCCACTGGCCACCGGTAAAGTGAGCTATGGTAAGGAAGTCGCAGTTTTCAATGCTGCTGAGGGAGGCATTCTCCCAGTAGAGGGTAATTTTTACAGGGTCGCTGGTAACAGTTCTGTCAACAGTCCAGTATTCCACGGGGCTTACTTTATCCAATGATGCATCCAGTGAAGTTAAATCGTTGTAAGGTGTAGCAAAGAATTCGCTGGTAACTTCGGTGGTAGCACTTACCATGTTGGCTGCTTTAATTCTCATCCACTTCCCTGCTTTCCCTACCGGAAAAACAAAGGTAGTGTTGCCCACCTTTTTCATAGGCCCTGCTACATAAGAGGCAGTAGAGCCGGCTGTTGAACTGGCAGTGGCTGTTAATGTAAGTATGTTGCTGGCCGAAGTAACTAACTCACCATCGGTTAAGGTCAAGGCTCCTTTTACATTAGCAGGAGTGCTGAGGGTTAATCCGGTAGATGAGTTATTCAATGTAAGGTTATTGAAAGTAGTGGTAGTGCTTCCGCTGATGCTCTGTGCAGCAGAACCATTAAAGGTGACCGTTCCTGAGCCTTCAGTATAAGTAGCATTGTTTATAAAGTTTCCACCCACATTCAATGCGGTAGCGGTGTTAGGATTAAATGTTCCCGCAGTTAAGGTAAGGTTGCTGTTAACATTTAATGTAGCGGTGCTGCCTGATGCGCCAAGCGAGTATCCGCTTTTGTTCATAGTAAGGTTGTTGAACGTTTGGCTAGCAGCAGTTCCGTTAATAGCCTGATCAGCTGCAGTATTACTGAATACCACTGTTCCTGTTCCAGGAGAGAATGTTCCACCATTGTTAGTCCAGTGGCTGCCTAACATATTAATGGTAGAGGAGCCGCCCAGGAAGGTTCCGGCCGTTAAAGTCATTTGGTTGTTTACGTTCAGTATGTTAGTGCTGCCTCCGAAAGAAAGTGTACCTGCACTCTTGTTTACAGTAGTGTTGTAGAATGACTGGGCAGAAGCGGTTCCGTTTATTTCCTGTGATCCGGTTCCGTTAAAGTGTACCGTACCTGTTCCGTAAGTGAAAGTTCCACCGTTGTTGGTCCAGTTACCGCCACTGTAAATGTCAGCCGCGGTACCTTTGTCAAAAGTTCCTGAGGCAAGAACCATATCTCCGTTCAAAGTAAGTGCAGTAGTGCTGCCACCGATACTCAGCGTTTCCAAACTTTTATCAACAGTAATGCTGTTAAAGGTTTGGGCGGCTGCCGAACCATTAATGGCCTGGGCTGCTGAAGTAGAATTGAAAGTAACGGTTGTGTTACGCGGAGTAAAGGTTCCGCCATTATTACTCCAGTTACCTGCAGCCATGTAAATGTTAGACCCTGTTCCACCGTCAAATACTCCAGCAGTTAAAGTCATATCACCATTAATAGTTACATCGTTGGTGCTTCCGCCAATACTTACGGAGTTGCCGCTTTTATTAATAGTAGTATTATGGAAAGACTGAGCAGAAGCCGAGCCGTTAATAAGCTGAACGGCAGAACCGGTAAAGTGTACGGTTCCTGTTCCGTGGGTAAAAGTTGCCCCGTTGTTCGTCCAGTTGCCATTAGCATAAATGTTGGCGGCAGTTCCTTTATCAAAAGTTCCTGCATCTAAAGTAACGTTGCCGTTGGCAGTTAATGAGGTGGTGCTTCCGCTTACACTCAACGTTCCGCCACTTTTGTTTACAGTTAAATGATTGAATGTTTGGCTGGCGGCTGTACCATTGATAGCCTGAGCGCCCGAGCCGGTAAAGGACACTGTTCCTGATGAAGGAGTGAAGGTTCCTCCGTTGTTGGTCCAGTTGCCTCCGGCCATATCAAAAGTAGCCACACCACCATCCAGCGTTCCGGCAGTTAAGGTCATGTTGCCGTTCAGTGTAACAGAAGTAGTGCTGCCACCTATTGCTACGGCTCCGGCCGATTTATTTACCGTTACATTATTGAAAGTTTGTGCCACAGCTAAACCCTGTATTGCCTGGTCGGCAGTATCAGTGAATACCACTGTTCCTGAACCGGGAACAAAAGTTCCCCCGTTGTTTTCCCAGTCTCCAAGTATGTTAATGGTAGCAGCACTTCCTTTATCAAGAGTTCCACTGTTTAACACCACATCGCCATTTAGGTTAAGTGTGGTGGTGCTTCCGGTTACAGTAACCGTTCCGCTGGCCTTGTTTACATTCAGGTTATTGAATGTTTGTGCGGCATCTGTTCCGTTCAGTGATTGATCGGATGAACCGGTGAAGTACACTGTTCCATCGCTTGCGCTGAAGGTGCCACCGTTCTTATTCCATCCGGCACTGCCGGTTATGTTTATGCTTTGTCCGCCAAAGTACCAATCGGTTCCATCCCGCAATGTTCCGCCACTTAATACTATTCCGTTTACG
Organism: uncultured Chitinophaga sp.; assembly: GCA_964563185.1. Taxonomy (GTDB): domain Bacteria; phylum Bacteroidota; class Bacteroidia; order Chitinophagales; family LD1; genus Bog-950. Next base: position 1,816 of record CAZLXD010000208.1, on the reverse strand, counting down.
GCAATACTATCGGTTAAAGTAGAAACACCTGAAGTGGAGTGAGTGAATGCTCCCGCTACAGTTAATATACCGTTCTGTGTAATGGAAGCCGCATTGCTTACTTCCAAATTGTTACTGATGTTACTAATCGAAGCAATGTCGTATGGAGTAACTCCATTCAACTTAAGATTGTAATACACTGCCTCTCTCACTACTGCGCTATCGGCAGTTTGGTTGATGGTTACCGTTCCACTGGCAAGGTTGTAAGTACCCTGTAACTCAGGAAGGACATCTCCTTCAGCGGCTCGTTGCAATTTCAGTTCAGATGTTCCGCTCATGGTAATACCACCACTTCCAAGTATTATATAAGTACTTTCGTCCACAATGGCAGAGCCTGTTATGAGCAACAAACTATCTACCGGTACATCGGATGCAATAGTTTTTGTTCCGGAGTTTGAAGCCTGCAGAATATAGTAAGAAGTATAAGGTGCTTTCATAGTTTGTGCTCCACTTCCGTTATAATTTACGGTATTTGGGCTTGTTTCTGCATTCAGAATTCCGGTAGACAGCAGTGTTCCGGTAATATTTAAAGTTGCACCGGCATTGTTAATCCAGGTGGAGGAAGCATTGCCTCCTGTAATGTTGCCGTATACCGTAGCACTTCCGGTGTTGTTTACAATTGCATCGGCAGCCAATGCAACTGTAGTGGAAGTAACGGCAGACCCGAAGGTAAGAGTTGCATCAGGAGCAATGGTTTTGATTCCTGATAGATTAACAGAACCACCGGAAGCAGTTACAATAGTACCTGTACCGGCTATCTCCGAGGTTATTCCATCTAATGAAAAGTCAACCCCTGAACCTATATCTAAAGTTCCATTCACATTTATATCTCCGCTTATGGTTAAAGAACCGGCTGACTGGGTATAAGTAACTCCCCCAGGAACGGTTAAGCCTCCATTAATAATCACATCGCCACTGGCGGTAGTAGAGGCTGAAATTTCCAGTTCGCCCTGCACTTTTAAAGTTCCGGGAGCATTAAAAGTTCCGGTACCAAACAAAGTTACATTGCCTCCTACGGTTAACGTTTTGGTAGCATTTACCTGCAAAACCCCTCCTGACATAACTTCCACAAACATTACCGAGTCGGTAGTTGTAGTTACTGTAACAGTATGCGAACCTTCTACTACTACATAACCTGAACCGGTAGGTATACAATCGCAACTGGCGCCTGCGCCACCCGGAATGTAGCTCCAAGTTCCGTTACCTGCTGTTGTATCGTTCCAGTCGCCCGATTTACGTGAGTATACGTACTTATACATAGGTGTTGCCGCCATATCGTTTGTTCCTATTACCCATTCGTTGTTAAGTTCTGATAAGGTAAGGCCGGAACGATGACCTACAGGAGAACTGGTAGTTCCTGAAGTGGTTACGTGAGTTCCGTAGGAACCCATAACCCCGCCTGTATATGTAAGAAGCTTGAGGTTAGCTACACTACCGGCTGAACCAAGGTTAGTAAACTTAACATCAATATCGTATGTACCACCGGCAACACCCGAGGTGGTGATATCAGTGTGCATATCGGCAATAGACTCAATGTTTGAACCACCGTTATCAGTATAAGTTACCGGAGTAATAGTTACCGCATCGTTGTGCCTTACCGACACATAACCGGCTGTAACCACACTGGAAATAGTATTGATAGTAACGGGGCGGTATTGAGTGCCGGTACCTACCGGAAACAAGCCGTAGTAGTTACCTGCCGCTGAAGTAATAGCTGTGGCCGGCCACCAGCGCTTTAGTATACCACCATACACGGTGCCGGCCGTTCTTATCAATG
>CAZLXD010000207.1:0-5851 GCA_964563185.1 uncultured Chitinophaga sp. | reverse complement strand
TATCTGCACACTACGCAATCTATAAGCGTTCAAGATTTATGCGCCTAATCCTATTTAAAAATTACCAGTTAAACAACAACTTCGGAACTACAGTGGTTGTAAAAGCAGATACCACTAAGCCGCAGAACAAAAAGAAGGCTGAAAAACAAATGGTAAAAGCACAGAAAAAACAGGAGAAGGATATTTTTACTCCTGAGATTATTAAGATTGAGGAAGGCGCCAATAAGCGCGATACTACCTATTGGGATGATATTCGCCCGGTTCCATTAACTGAATTAGAGATAGCAGATTATTCCATTAAAGACAGTATTCAAATTGTTAAAGAAACGCCTGCTTACAAAGATTCAGTGGATAAGGAATCGAACAAACCCACCTTTGGTTCCATCGTTTTAGGATATACCTACAGAAAGCAATCAAAGAAGCTACAGGTGCAGCTTCCCTCTTTGTTTGGTATTGTAAACTATAACACAGTTGAGGGACTTAATTTTCAACTGAAACTTGGTGTTCAAAAGGTGTTTAAGGAGGACAGAAGAAGACTATCGGTAGAGCCTGTGTTCCGCTATGGAGTGGCTAACAAGAGTTTTAATGCGATGGCTACTATTAGTTACCGAAACAGCCAAACGTATGATGAATACATTACCGTAAGCGGAGGGAAGTTCATTAGTCAGATTAACGAAGTGCAACCTCAGCCACAGTTTGGTAATACATGGAAGACGTTGGTTTTTAAGTGGAATGACCTCAAATTGTTTGAACATTACTTTGTGCGGGCATCTTATTCGCGTGAAGTTTACAATGGTATTTACACAGGGATTACTCTGAACTATGCTCAGCGGTTTCCTATGGAAAATATGAGTGGAGTTTATATCTTCAAAAGCATTAAGCCCGATTTTACACCGAATGGTGTTGCTATTCCCGGAGTTACTTCTGAAACTGATAATATCTCGCGACACAATGCTTTCAGAGTTGATTTGCGATTTACTTTCCGTTTCGGGCAGAAGTATATCACTAGGCCCGATGTGCGATTCAGGACATCATCTAAGTATCCTGAACTCACGCTTATTTACAAACATTCCATTCCCATTAAAGGCTTTAGTGATTTGAACTACAATTTTATTGAATCTCGTTTGGCGGGAAATGTTTCTTTCAAAATGGGGGGCACTCTTCATTATCGTTTGTCGGGTGGAGTATTCCCTTACGTCAAGCGGATTGAATATCCTGATTATCGCCATTTTTACGGCAACTTTCTCAATCAGGGCGAAACGGACTTGCTTGGGTTTATGGGTATTGGATATTATCGCCACAGCACTAATCAATACTTTGCCGAGGCTCACTTAGAGCATCATTTTGGTGGTATACTTCTGGGGCGAATACCCGGTATTAATAAATTGAAATTATACGAAGTGTTGGGCTTTCATTTCCTGTACACTCCAACCCGGCAGCAGTATTTTCAAATGGATGTAGGCCTGGAAAATATTTTCAAGATACTACGGGCAGATTTTATTGCAGGCTTTGGCTCAGGCTATAAAGAGTACTATTTCGGAGCCCGGTTGGGCCTGGCAATAAGTTTTGAACGATAACCTGTTCAGCCATAAAATGTTTAACCATTTGTCCGATTACTGCTAAACTTGAATATGGAAGAAATTTTTGCTACCGAACGCACCAAAGACCTATTGCCACGAGTAAGGAAATTTGTGGAGGATGAATTGCTTCCCTTGGAAAAGGAACATTACAAACGCAGTTGGAATGAAACCGCTTTACTGTTGGAAGTAAAGCGCACAAAAGTGCGCGAGGCCGGTTTGTGGGGTTTACACTTGCCTAAGAATGAAGGCGGGCTAGGATTAACGCTTTGTGAATTCGGGCAGTTAAGTGAAGAATTGGCGCGTGCGCCTTTGTTTGGTCATTATACATTCAACTGTCAGGCACCCGATATAGGAAACATGGAACTGCTTAGCCGTTTTGGCTCTGAGGAGTTAAAGCAGGAATTTCTTCATCCTTTGTTAGAAGGGAAAACCCGTAGTTGTTTCAGTATGACGGAGCCGGAGTTTGCAGGAAGTAATCCGGTAATGATGGCAACCACTGCGGTAAAGGATGGTAATGAATATATAATTAACGGACATAAATGGTTTACCAGTGGAGCCGATGGTGCTGCCTTTGCTATTGTAATGGCGGTTACTAATCCTGATGCGGCACCACATCAACGTGCCAGTATGATTTTGGTTCCTACCCATACAGCAGGCTTCCGTTTAGTTCGCAATGTTTCGTTGTTTGGCGAAGCGGGGGAGGGCTGGGCCAGCCATGCGGAGATAAGATATGAAGATTGCCGTGTTCCTGTTTCGCATTTGATTGGAGAAGAAGGTGCAGGATTTAAACTGGCACAAGAACGCCTTGGCCCCGGCCGTATTCATCATTGTATGCGTTGGATAGGAATTGCTGAACGCGCCTTTGATATGATGTGCCGTTATGCGGTTAAGCGCGAAATGTCACCGGGCAGTATGTTAGGGGAGAAGCAGTTTGTGCAGGGATTTATTTCCGAAAGCCGAGTGGAGATTGATGCAGCGCGCTTACTTGTGCTAAATACGGCTAATAACATTGATAAATTTGGTGCGGCCGCGGTGCGCGACCAGGTTTCTGCCATTAAGTTTTATGTGGCAAATGTTATGCTACAGGTGTTGGACCGAGCCATACAAATACATGGAGCGTTGGGCTTGAGTGATGACACCATTCTAACTGCTATATATCGCCATGAACGCGGTGCGCGTATTTGGGATGGTGCCGATGAAGTGCATAAGCAAAATTTGGCTTTGAGTATTTTGAAGAAGTATGGCTTGGATTTGAAGAAGAAATAACGAATTTGTATAGGAAAGATTGAACTGTGAATAATATTCAACAAGATACTTCCACCACCATTCGTAAAGGCGAAGAACTCGACCTGCAAAAGTTAAATACTTATCTGAGGGAACATGCGCCCTTGGTAGGAGAGGTGCTTTCAGTAACTCAGTTCACCGGAGGTTTCTCAAACCTTACCTATTGCCTTAAGTCCGCTGACAGGGAATATGTATTACGACGGCCACCATTTGGAGCTAACATTAAATCGGCACATGATATGGGGCGCGAGTTCAAGGTGCTTTCGCTCCTTAAACCTGTGTATGGTAAAGTGCCAACCCCTATTGCTTACTGCGAAGACGAAGCTGTTTTAAGTGCGCGTTTTTACAGTTTGGAGGGAATACTTGTGGTGATTCTTGGTGCTGGCGGTGCTCCATAATTGGGTTTGTCTCCCGAAATACTCCACAAGGCATCAGCAGCTTTAGTCGATAATTTGGTGGAACTTCATGCACTTAACATACAGTCAACTGACTTAGTACAGCTGGGTAAGCCTGATGGTTATGTGCAACGGCAGGTGGAAGGTTGGGTAAAGCGATATTATGCAGCCGAAACCGATAAGATTGAAGCGATGGATGCCGTAGGGGAATGGATTAAAGCAAATATGCCTCTAAGTGGCTCTGCTGCTTTTTTGCACAATGACTATAAATACGATAATGTAATTCTAAACCCGAACAACTTGTCAGAAATTCTCGGTGTTTTAGACTGGGAAATGAGCACGGTCGGAGATCCGCTGATGGATTTGGGGGCTTCGCTTGCGTATTGGAGCGAACCCGGTGATTCGGCAGAAATAAAATTCTTTAACCTTACCTGGCTTCCGGGCAACCTAACTAAGCAGGAGGCAATTGAGCGATATGCAATAAAGAGCAGTCGCGATTTGTCGGGTATCCTTTTCTACTACGTTTTCGGGCTTTATAAAAATGCGGTTATAGTGCAGCAAATATATGCCCGGTGGAAGGCTGGTTATACTAAAGACCCTCGCTTTGGAACTTTACTTTCTGTAGTGCAGGCGCTGGGATTAAAAGCTGTAAACGCGTTGGAAAGGCAGGCCATTTAGTAAGTTCCTTCTGTTATTTTCGCGCGCTCTAACTACTATGGCACAACCGGAAGAAATAAACAAGCGCAGAACCTTTGGAATTATTAGCCACCCCGATGCAGGTAAAACTACACTGACTGAAAAGTTGCTTCTGTTCGGAGGTGCTATACAGGTGGCGGGTGCCGTAAAAAGCAACAAGATAAAGAAGACTGCTACCAGCGACTTCATGGAAATTGAGAAGCAGCGCGGAATTTCCGTAGCTACTTCGGTAATGACTTTCGAATACCGCGATAAACTCATCAATATCCTTGATACTCCCGGGCACAAAGATTTTGCAGAAGATACCTACCGTACTCTTACTGCAGTTGATTCGGTCATAATGGTGGTGGATTCGGTAAAAGGGGTAGAAGAGCAAACCCGTAGGTTGATGGAGGTTTGTGCTATGCGCAAAACTCCGGTAATTGTATTCATTAATAAGCTTGACCGTGAAGGCCGCGACCCTTTTGATTTGCTAGATGAAATTGAGAAGGAATTAAAAATTCGGGTTCGTCCATTGTCCTTACCAATCAACCGAGGCAGCCTTTTTAAAGGAGTTTACAACCTGCATAAGAAGTATCTAAATCTGTTTAAGCCAAGCACTACTAAAATTGCCGATGAGTTGTTGCAGATAACTGACATTAACGACACGCAGTTGAATGCTGAAGTAGGGGGGAAGGATGCGGCTCAGTTACGTGAGGATGCCGAAACTGTGGAAGTTGTTTACGACAATTTTGATGTAAACGAATATCTGAAAGGTAATCTTGCTCCAGTGTTCTTTGGCTCGGCAGTCAACAACTTCGGAGTTCAGGAGTTGTTAGATACCTTTGTGGAAATAGCACCTGAACCGCGTGGCCGCGAAACCGATACCCGTTTTGTTGAACCGGAGGAGAAAAAGATGACCGGTTTTATCTTTAAGATACACGCGAACCTTGACCCTAAACACCGCGACCGTATTGCTTTTTTACGCATAGTAAGCGGAACGTTTCAAAGGCATACTTATTACCATCACGTAAGGCTTAATAAGAATTTCCGTTTTAGTACGCCCGTAACATTTATGGCGCAAAGCAAGAATATTGTTGATGAAGCCTACCCCGGTGATGTAGTAGGGTTGTATGATACCGGCAATTTCAAGATTGGCGATGTGCTAACCGAAGGAGAAAACTTTCAGATAAAGGGCATACCCAGTTTTTCGCCCGAAATATTCAAGGAACTAATTAATACTGACCCCATGAAGAGTAAGCAGCTTGAAAAGGGGATTACACAGTTAACCGATGAAGGGGTGGCGCAGTTGTTTACTCAACAACCCGGCAACCGTAAGTTTGTAGGAACCGTAGGGGAACTTCAGTTTGAAGTAATACAGTACCGCTTACAGCATGAATACGGGGCTTCTTGCCGTTTTCAGTCTATTAGTATGACGCGCGCCTGCTGGTTGCGTAGTAATAACCCACAAAAACTGGAAGACTTTGTGCGCTTCAAATCATCCAACATTGTGCAGGATAAGGACGGACATACGGTTTATCTGGCGCCTTCAGACTGGTTTCTTAAAATGGAACGCGACAATAATCCGGACATAGAATTTCATTTTGACAGTGAGTTTAAAACTGAAGTGGTGTAACAACTTTGCTAAGTTGAGTATTGTCTCTATCAGGGGGTACTTGCCAGGAGTTCTTTTACTAACCGTTCCACTCCTGTAGTAGCTTTTTCGTTATAAAAAGTCAGATTGGGAATTCGGGGTAGTTGCACTTTCCCCGGGTCAATCAACCATTTGGGTATATCGTATTTTGCATAATTCACCAAACCTGCCGCAGGATACACCAGCAAAGAAGTTCCGATTACTAGAAGTATATCGCAAGAGGCTACTACGGGTATAGCGCATTCAATTTCAGGTACGGCTTC
>CAZLXD010000206.1:0-5884 GCA_964563185.1 uncultured Chitinophaga sp. | reverse complement strand
AGGAAACGAAAATATTCTGCGTTACCTGTTTACTAAGGGTTACTTTTTTCTTTTTGTTCAGTTGTACAACGTACGAGCTGTCGAACTCTATAATCTCTACAATTTCAACAGAAGTGCCAAGGTGTATTTCCAGTTCATTCAGGTATTGCAACAGCTTTGATGAATTATCCTTTACCCCCAACACCACTCCCTTATGGCCTTTGGGTAATTTGCTCAGCAACGTTTGCTTTTGGCTTTTCATATTGCCCGAAGCATCGGGTATGGGGTCGCCATGCGGGTCAAATTTCGGAAAACCAAGAAACTTCTCCAGTTTATCAACCAGTTCATCGCTTTGTATATGTTCCAACTGCTCGGCTATTTCGTGTATCTGATCCCAGCTGTAGCCCAGTTTTTCTACCAAAAACACTTCCCACAGGCGGTGTTTGCGAATAACCCCCTTCGCTATTTTTTCTCCTGCAGCAGTCAGCCGTACCCCGTAGTATTTTTCGTAGGTAATAATTTTTTTCTGCTTCAGCTTCTTCAGCATATCGGTAACCGATGCCGCCTTTGCATTTACAGCTCCGGCAATATCGTTGGTAGAAATATTCTCATCTCCATCTTCCGAAAGGTGGAAGATGGCTTTGATGTAGTTTTCTTCGGTAACTGTAAAACTCATGATTTAGTTGATACTCCATAGACCAGAGTCCACAGATTTGTATTCACATTTACTAATTTGCTCATTTACTAATTAAGTTACTCGCTCTTCGCCCCTCTTACCATTCCTTCAATCATATCCCATTGCTGCGGAGTAACGGCATCGAACAAATTAAACTCACCGGCACCCTGTAGCCATTCGCCACCGTCAATAGTTACCACATCGCCATTGATGTACCCGGAGTAATCGGAAACTAAGTAAGCCGCCAGATTGCAAAGCTCCTGATGTTCGCCTGCACGTTTTAGCGGCACACGGTTTTTTAAATCCAGTTTATCGCGAAACTCACCGGGCACTAAACGGTCCCAGGCACCTTTAGTGGGGAATGGACCCGGAGCAATAGCATTGGTGCGTATGCCATACTTGGCCCACTCAACTGCTAATGAGCGCGTCATACCCAACACACCTGCTTTAGCACAAGCCGAAGGCACTACATAAGCAGAGCCTGTCCAGGCATATGTAGTTACAATATTCAGCACCGTTTTACCGGTTTCCTGCTGCTTAATCCAATACTTACCAAAGGCCAATGTGCAGTTATACGAACCGCGCAATACAATATCTACCACGGTATCAAATGCACGGTGCGATAAACGCTCGGTAGGCGAAATGAAGTTGCCTGCAGCATTATTCACCAGTGTATCCACCTTTCCAAATTTAGCCACTGCTGCTGCCAGCATGGCCTCCACTTCTTCGTACTTGCGTACATCGCACTGCACAGCCAATACCTGGCCGCCTGTTTCCTGCATCAATTCATCGGCAGTTTTTTGTAACACTTCTAACTTGCGGCTGCTGATAACAACATTGGCTCCCAACTGTAAAAAGTATTTAGTCATTGAACGACCGAGGCCGGTACCTCCGCCCGTTACTACAATTGTTTTGCCTTTAAAGGCTCCTTCTTTCAGCATTCCTTCTAAGTTGGTCATAGTGTTTATTGTTTGGTTGTTTAATTGTTTGTATATAATCTGTTGTCTGCCATGTATAGATTCAATACTGCCCAGTATTCAACAATACCAAGGTGCAGGCTTCCTCTGTTTTAATTCCGTTTTGTTCTGCCAGTTGTTTCAGTTCATTGTTCTCGGCACCCGGATTAAAAATAATCCTTCGCGGCTTTGCTTCTATAATTCGGTTATAATACTCGCGCTGATGCGGAGCACTCAAATACATGGTTAAGGTATCGAAAGGCTCTTTCGGAAATTCGTTCATTACCTCTACATCATCCACTTTCCCTTCGCTTAGTCCAACCGCTATTACCCGATGCTTATAACTGCGCAACAGGCGAATAGCTTTGTAAGAATACCGGGATGGGTTGGTGGAAGCACCTAAAACTAATGTTGTCATAACACATCAAACCTAAAAGAAATATTGAAGGAGGCGAATGCTGATAGTTTGCTACACGTTTTTTTTGTTCAATCCCCATTTAGTAACATTTTAAACGCAAGCCCGTAAAAACAGGCTGTAACGAACAAGCATTTTTATGACCACCACCGCAGAACCCATTGAAAAGGAAGGGCTGAAACAGTGCGCCTTCCGAAAACCGAATTACCGTTTTACCGATTTTGAAATCAGAGAGCGGAATCAACGCCTTTATCTTGCTATGCTGTTGGGGAACAACTACAGCAAAGAAGCCCGCATTGTGTTTAATACATTAGAAGGCTACAAAGAAGTGCTCACTACTATTTGGGCTACCACTGAAAAGTTCATTCTGCTGAAAGGCGGAAACACTATTCCACTAGAGGCTATTGCGGCCGTGGAGTTAGAAAACTAAAGCAATACACTCACCGGATTTTCCAACACCGTTTTTAGTGTTTGAAGGAACTTTGCTCCCGTGGCACCATCCACAACCCGGTGGTCGCAACTGAGGGTTACCTTCATGCGGTTGCCCACTTTCACTTCACCGTTTACAACGGCAGGTTCCTGGCGGATAGCACCTACAGCCAGTATACAGGCATCGGGCGGGTTGATGATGGCGGTAAACTCTTCGATACCGAACATGCCCAGGTTGGAAATAGTAAAGGTGTTGCCTTCCATTTCCTGCGGGCTTAGTTTCTTGGTGGTGGCTTTTTCTGCCAGTGATTTTGCTTCTACTGAAATCTGTTGAACAGATTTTCCATCGGCAAACTTTATAACGGGAACCAGCAGGCCATCCTCTACCGCAACTGCCATTCCAATATGTATATGCTCGTTGTAGCGAATGGTATCGCCCAGCCACGAGCTGTTTACGTTCGGATATTGTCGCAGTGCTTTGGCCACTGCTTTAATCACTATGTCATTAAATGAAACTTTAGCAGGCAGAACATTGTTGAGTTGCGTTCGTAATGCCACCGCATTATCCATATTCATGTCCATTACTAAGTAAAAATGCGGAGCCCCGTTTTTGCTTTCGCTTAAACGCTTGGCAATGGTTTTGCGCATTTGGCTTACCCGCACTTCGCGGTAGCTTTCTTTGCCCACAAAAGGTGTAACTGTAAACGATGCGCCTGCCGAAGCGCTCTCTAAATCGCGCTTTACAATCCGCCCGTCTTCGCCACTGCCTTTTAAAGTGCTTAGGTTAATCCCTTTCTCTTTGGCAATCATTCGTGCCAAGGGAGATGCCTTTACTCGAGTATCAGAAGTGGCTGCTATTTCAACTTCTTTTATTTCAGATTTCGGATTTGTGATTTCGGATTTTATTTCTGCTTTAGGAGCTTCGGCTGTTGGTGCGGTAGCTGTAAGTAATGTCGAAAAATCTTCTCCCTCTTTACCTACAATGGCAATCAGGTCACCAATCTTCAGAGTGTCGCCTTTCTTGGCGGCAATATGCAAAATCACTCCGTTGAAGTAAGATTCAAGTGGAAGTGTGGCTTTATCGGTTTCCACTTCGGCAATAGCATCGCCTGCCTTTATTTTATCGCCCACCTTGATATTTAACTCTGCGAGGAAGCCTTCTTCCATCGTGTCGGTCATTCGTCCTAATCGGATAGCCTCTGCCATAACATTGTTTTGGGTGGAACAAACCTAATAATTCCGAGAGAATGGAAATGCCGGAGGCTTTTATGCCGCGCCTATTGGTTAATTGCCAGCTTTTCTGTTTTTAGCAACTGCCCCCGGTTACTTATTTGCAAAAAGTAAATGCCGTTGGTTAAGTATTGGGTGTTGAAGGAAAAGATGCCGGTTCCTGCCTTGCATTTGTCTTCCAGCAGCACCCGCACCAAACGGCCGTTGGCATCGAAAAGCGCAAAGCGGGTAAAGTTGCCTTCGGGCAAATCAATTTTAACCGAAAATTTTTCGGAGGCCGGGTTGGGGAATACCTGTGCGGAAGATGTTGCGGGCAGGGCCGCCACAGACGATACCACGCTGGAATCGGGGTTTACCACCTTAGCCACCCAGGTGCGGTACGCCTGCGATGGATACACATACGAGCCTGCCAGCCAGGCCACATTCGGTTCGTTGTATTTGCGCTGTATGCCGGTGTAGTCGCCCCAGCGCTCAACGGAATCGCTCAGCACATCCACCGGAGCCTGGCCCTGTTTAATGACCAGCATATCGGAAACATTGCCTGCGGCATCTTTGTAAAAAGCCACGGTGCCCGGAAAAGTATCGGGCGGGGAATAGGAGCAGGTAATGATGGCGCGGTTATCAAAGGCATTGTTGCCCATGTAGCATATAGAGGGGTATCCAAAGTCAACCGTATCGTTGCTGATAATTTGCCCGCTTGCGGCAGGGGTTACTGCCGATGGGTTATCTATTTCGCCTATATAAACAGCGGCCGTCATAGTTGGCGGGTGAACGGTGTTTTGCACGTATTGTATTTTGTTGTTCTCTACAAAGGCATCGAGTATGCGGGCATCGTTGGTGGCTACATATTGCCCGTCTTTTTGCAAACCGCTTGGGGGAATTCCGTAAGCCAGGTTTGTTTTTAAAACTTTGGTGTTGAACTGTGCATTGCCGCTTTGGTACGAATTGCTGATGGTGTGCAGAAACACGGTATCGTTACTGAGGTCGCTGGGCCTTACGGAAAGAAAGTAAGTTTCGGGGCCCGAGGGGGCGGAGCCTCCGTGTACGGGGCACACATTCCATATAGGTTGGCCGTTGTGTTCAATGTTGTGCCAGTAGTTAAACTGCAGGGTATCGCCATCGTAGCCGCGCTGTTTATCAATTTGCCAAATGGCCGAGTAGCGGAAGCCGGTTTTCCAGTCTTCACCAGACTTAAGGTGGTTAAAGGTCATCAATAAATCTTTATCGCTTAACACCACAATGGGGTAGTCGCTCCAGGTAGAATCGTTCAGGTAGTTGCCGTTCAATGCATATAAGTTCCACTGCCCGGCAGGGTCGTTGGTTTGTGAAAAGGCCACAATAATGCGCGAGGTAGTACCGGTATTGCCGCTGAAAAACACTACCGAAAAGCGGTCGGCTTCGGGGTCGTATAACACGCGGGGGTCGCTAATGGCGGTAAACATGCCCAGCGAGTTGGCAAAGGTGGTAAGGGTTTTTGATTGCAGTTGGATTCCGCTTTCGTTATATACCCTAAAGTTGGTGTTTACCACGCTTACTACTTTTCCTTCGTTGGAAACGGCTATGTGGTTATCGTTGGGGGTACCCTGTGCATTGTTGGCGGCAAAGTTGGTAAGCATAACCGGTGCGGGGGCCTGGCCTGTGCGGGCTGAGCCGGCAGTTGTGCCGCTGGCTTTAAACTGCCTGCGCATGGCATCAACGGCCTTTTTTTCGGGCCCGAATTTCGACATGGCATCTTTTTGTTCCACAACGGTAAGCAGGTGGGGTTCCCAATCCTGCAGGGCGGGGTCGCTTAGGTTAATTACCCCGGCCGGTGCAGCGGTGCCGTTGCGCTTTACCTGTGCGCCCGGGTTTTGTGCGTTGGTAAACAGAAATAAAAGGGTGCCGAGTAGCAGGGTTAACTTCTTCATGCAACTAAATTAAACTTTGCGGGCTAAGAAATGCAGGTTTTGCCCCTGCGGGCCAATGCGGGGTAAAAATTCATATTTGGCACTTTTGGGTATGAGAGTTATCAATACATGTTGTTAAGTAAAAGATACCTGCTTTCTTTTGTCACCAACACTAACAAAGTTTATGCGTAATTCCCGTTACCCCGCACAGCTATTTGTCCTTCGCCTGTTACAGTTCGCCTTCGCGGTGTGGCAGTTCGCCTTCGCGGTGTGGCAGCACGCCTTCGCGGTGTGGCAGCACGCCTTCGCGGTG
>CAZLXD010000205.1:0-5896 GCA_964563185.1 uncultured Chitinophaga sp. | reverse complement strand
AACATTAAAGACTGGTGTATAAGCCGCCAACTTTGGTGGGGGCAGCGTATTCCGGCCTGGTATGATGAAGCAGGGAATGTAGCGGTTGTAAAAACAAAAGAGGAAGCTATAGACAAGTTAGGTTCTTTAAACATACGGCAGGACGAAGATGTAGTAGATACCTGGTTTAGTTCCTGGTTGTGGCCTATTACGGTGTTTGATGGACTGAAAGACCCGAACAACAAAGACATTAACTACTACTACCCGACTAACGACTTGGTGACAGCGCCTGAGATTATGTTCTTCTGGGTAATGCGTATGATAATGGCCGGCTATGAATGGAGAGGAGAGAAGCCTTTCAAAAATGTTTATTACACCGGTATTGTGCGCGATAAACTTCGCAGGAAAATGAGTAAGAGCCTCGGTAATTCACCCGATCCGCTTGACCTTATTGCTAAATACGGAGCCGATGGCGTGCGCATGGGTATGTTGTTGTGTTCACCGGCAGGAAACGATATTCTATTCGATGAAAAGCTTTGCGAGCAGGGACGAAACTTTAATAACAAGCTTTGGAATGCTTTGCGCCTTATTAAAGGTTGGGAAGTAACTGAGGGCGAAAATGCCGGAAATACGGTAGCTATTGATTGGCTGGAAACAAAGCTGAATAAAACCATATTGGATGTTACCGCTTCATACAAAGAATACCGCCTGAGCGAGGTGTTGATGACCCTCTACAAGTTTATCTGGGATGATTTCTGTTCGTGGTATCTCGAGTTAGTTAAGCCCGACTACCAACAACCTATCGACCGTGTTACTTGTGAAAAGACCATTGAAGTTTTTGAAACCCTGATGAAGTTGTTGCATCCGTTTATGCCTTTTATTACCGAGGAGATTTGGCAGGAACTGAAGAACCGCAGCCAGGGTGAAAGTATTTGCGTTTCTGCTTATCCGGTGGCGGGCAATGTAAATGAGAAATTAATTACAGAGGCGGAATTGGCTTTTGACATTATTACGAATATTCGCGAGTTGCGCGCCAAAGTCAATAAGAAAAATACAGAGTTGGTGGAAGCATGCTATGAAGGGACCAACAGTTTAAGTTTTACCGCCTGGAGTGATAAGATTGTGAAATTGGCGCGTTGCAGCAACTTGAATATAACTAGTGCCGAAGTGGCTGCCGCTAAAACCTTTATTGCAAAAGGGTACAAGTTTTATGTGGTTACGGGTGAGCAGGCAGATACAAAAGGTGAAACAGAGCGCCTGCAAAAAGAACTGGAATACGCTAAGGGATTTTTAGTATCGGTAGAAAAGAAACTCTCTAATGAACGTTTTGTAGCTTCAGCTCCAGCGAATGTATTGGAAGCAGAAAGGCGCAAAAAAGCAGATGCCGAAACCAGGATTGCTATACTGCAACAATCATTAGCTGCTTTGAAAAATTAAACGACTTTGGAAACTTTGAAGCCGCAAGAAGTTTTTAAACTATTATTAGCAAGCCTTTCACCGGAAACTTTGTTAGGTAAAAAGTAAACAAAAATTTGGTTGGTCTACCTTTAAACGTATTTTCGTAAGCACCAAAAGCTACCCATGGGAGACAACTACGCACACAGAAGAAGGCGACAGAATGATAAGCAAATGCATTATTCCCCCAATTTGTTGAGCACTATCAAGAACGCTATTGATAACCGTAAACTTGCCACTATTGAATACGATTCGCGCGAGAAGGGAATAACCGTGCGCGATATTGAGCCGATGGCTTTAGTTTACAAGGACCAACGCAGACAACTGGTAGGCTTTTGCCATTTGCGTAATGAGTATCGCTCTTTTCGCTTAGATCGGCTAAATACAATTAAGCTTAAGCATGATATTTTTTTCTGCAGAGAGGATTTTAATATCAGTGAATTTCAGGATGGCAGCGGACCTGCCGATGATGAAATTGAAGACGACTATTAACTTCTAAGAACAGATTAAAAATCTCTCTACGGAGCAGAATTTTTTAGCGCTACCAAGAGCCTTTTTGGGGCTAATCTTAAAAAAAGATACAGACCCGTTATATACTTATCGTTCCCTCCCTGATTTTCCTCTTTGGCGTTTTGATTATAGGGTTAAATTTGCGCGCCTTTTAAAACCCCAATCAATCATGGACGATGGTAGTTTACCTGAAACGAGAACATGGCAGCCTGAAAAAAATAAGCGCACCCGAGCCGGGCTGTTGGATACATGTGTACGGCCCCTTTGGTAACGATGCCACACAGAAGCTAAGCGAACAACTGGCCATTGATATTGACTTTATCACCGACTCCTTAGATATTGATGAGCGTTCGCGCTACGAAAGCGATGAAGGGAAAGACCTGATAGTATTGCGTACCCCAGTTGAGAATGTGGGTATTTCCGATTCCGATGCTTTGTATATTACTATTCCCATAGGTATTATACGCACCCCCGATTATGTGGTAACTATTAGTGCCTACAATAACTGGGTTATTGAGGAATTTATGAATAACCCTCAGAGAAACATTAATCCGGCTAACCAGGAGCAGTTTATTCTTTCCTTGCTGGAAAAGAACGTAACCAAGTTTTCCGACTTTTTGCGCCAGATAAACAACAAGCGCTATGCATTTGAGAAGGCGCTTTACAACTCATCGCGCAATGAGGATTTATTTAAACTGCTGAACATACAAAAGAGCTTAGTGTATTTTGTAACCAGCCTGCGAAGCAACGACTTGTTGATGCTGAAAATACAACGCAGCAACTTTTTAAAGTTGGGTGAAGATGATTTGGACACCCTGCGCGATGTGGTGGTTGATAACCAGCAGGCTTTAGAAATGAGCGAAATGTATTCGAACATACTTAACGGAACGATGGATGCTTTTGCCTCTATAATTTCTAACAACCTGAACGAGGTAATGAAGCGCCTTACCACAGTAACCATTTTGCTTACGGTGCCTATGCTGATAGCCAGTTTTTTTGGCATGAACGTAAAACTGCCGGGCGAAGACCACCAGTATGCCTTTGTGGTGGTGTTTGGTATCTGTATCCTTTTCTCAGGGCTTATCGGCTTTTACTTTATCCGCAAGCGCTGGTTCTAAGTTATGTAAATGTTCACGGCCTGCCGGATCCATGGGAAATGCTTCCCGGGCATTGGGAAACGACTTGGGTGGCTTTTGAAAATCTTTCTGCTTTTAAATGGTAGTTGTGCAGCGTCCACACGTGTTAGCGGCTGTTGTATTTCGTCCGTTATGATTGTCCCCAAGCAAACTCACAGTTGTCAAATTTTTTGTTTTCTAAATCTTTCTTTGGTATCAATACACTGAAAACGCCTTCGTCATTAAAGTCATTCTCCCCAACTTGTAAGAGCAAAACTTTGTCAGAGAATGTTTTTGCTTCTATTTCCTCTTGTCCTAGTTGGCAATGTGTGTAAATGCCGTTTAACCTTTTGCCCCTTCGTATTTAGTGTTTCAAATTTCGGGTTTAGAATTTCGTATTTCTAGGATGTAGGATTTCGGGTTTAGGTTTTCGTATTTCGGGTTTCAGAAAACGCATTTGCAAAAAAAAAGAACCCCAGCCGCTGCCGGTCGCCTGACCGGCAGCCCCACACAAACCGTGGTTGGCCGGGCGATTTCGAATTTCGTATTTCTCCCATCCTATGCCGGTTCAGCGCACGCCCAGTCCAGGGTGCCTTCCTTTTTTATGGCGGTAAAAGTTTTTAATCTCTTCAAAGTCCTTTTCGTAATTGCCGGTGGGATAAAAGGTAGGGCCTATGCCTACTACTTTTTCAGCAAAATCAATGTAACAAAGCACAATTGGAACACCTGCGCCCAAAGCAATGTAGTAGTACCCTTTGCGCCATTCGGCTACATATTGGCGGGTGCCTTCGGGTGCCATAGCCAGTATAAATTCATCGTGTTGGTTGAATTGCTCCACCGCCTGCTCCACCACTCCGTGTTTGCTGAAACGGTCCACCCCAATACCGCCTAATGCACGAAACAAAAAACCGAAAGGCCCATCGAACAATTCCTTTTTGCCAAAGAAAGTAAACTTAATACCCAGGATATAACTGCCCAACATGCCTATGGGAAAGTCCCAGCCGCTGGTGTGCGGGGCAGCAATGGCCACAAACTTTTTAATGGGAGGAACGGTGCCCTGCACTTTCCATCCAATTAGTCGGTAAATAAATCTTGCTATCAGCTTTTTCATGCTAACGGAAAGATAGAAAAGGAATCAGGAAAACTTATAACCCCGAAGGAGTTCTTCAACCCCCATCCGCTTTTTGCCTTCTAACTGGCATTCCAGCACAGATATATAACCATCGGTGCAGTAAAAGTGCAAACAGGTTTTGCCATCGGTGCTGTGCGTGCCGGGTGTTTGGCTGTGCGCTTCGGTAACTTTCTTTGTCTTGTAAATCTTCAATCCCTTACCATCTGCCGTAGTAAAGGCCGCAGGGTAGGGGCTAAGCCCGCGTATAAGGTTGTAAACTTCACTTACCGGGTTGTTCCAATCAATACGGCAGGTTTCTTTAAAAATTTTTGGGGCGTGCTTTATGTCGGTAATATGGTCCTGCGGTATTTGCGGGTAGTTCCCTTCGGCAATGGCATCAACTGTTCTGCGCAAGATGGCGGCACCAATGCTCATTAGTTCGGCATACAGTTCACCAACCGTTTCATCTTCACGAATAACTACTTTATCAGAAAAAATGATTTTACCTGTATCAATTTCCTGCTGAATAAAAAAGGTGGTTACTCCGGTTTCTTTCTCGCCATTTATAATAGCCCAGTTAATGGGGGCTGCCCCGCGGTACTGCGGCAGGAGGGAAGCATGTAGGTTAATGGTTCCTAACGGTGGCATGCTCCATACCGCTTCGGGCAACATGCGGAAAGCCACTACCACAAACAGGTCGGCACGCAATGCGTGCAGTTCGGTTAAAAACTGTTCGTTCTTCAGTTTTTCGGGCTGAAGAATGTGCAGGCCTTTTTCTTTGGCATACACTTTTACATCGCTTTCGCTCAGTTTCATACCGCGGCCGGCAGGTTTGTCGGGAGCCGTAACTACTCCCACTACTTCGTGTGCCGATTGAACGAGGGTGTCTAACATAGGCATCGCAAACTCGGGCGTGCCCATAAAAACAATGCGAAGCTTTTTCACGGTGGCGAATATAGAAATACAGGAAGCAGTTGATGGGACGGTGTGCTACAACAGGCGCTTTAATTTTTTCAGCGCTCCTTTTTTTATCAGCGCGTTTATTTCTTCTGTTTCGTTGGTAAAGCGGTTGCGGTTGCCAAGGTGGTATATCTCTGTAAATGGATTCTTGTCAATTATCATCTCGGTCATTTCTTCTAAAGCGGGTGCTGTATTCAATTTTGAATACTCCTCATACGTCAGTTTCAGAAAAACAGTGTTTACCGAAATGCCCCGGTTGTCTAACCAGTATCCGTTGGTAAGGGCTGTGGGATAAGCGAGTTTCCCTTTATAAAAAACATCGGTTGGTGCCGGGTACGAAACAACAGCTGTTTTATCGGCATTCATTGTTACCGGCACATTGTTTCGGTAATCGGCTTTGGTTTTATAAACTAAGGCCGGTTCACCGGTATAGCTTACTTCGGTAGTATTAGCTTGCTTTGTTTTGCAGGCGGTAAAACAGAAAAACAGAACAGCAGCCCATGCTGCCGTTCTGTTTGGTAAATAGTATTTGCTTTTCATTATTCGGCCTTTATGATTTTTCCGGTTGAAAGGGTGTTGCCGTTCTTTAGTTTAAGCATGTAAACACCCGCACTTAATGCGCTTACATCGGTTTTTATCAATTCGCTGGCAAGACCGTTTTTGCTTAACACGTTTCTGCCGGTTTGGTTAAAAATTTCCAACTCGAAGTTGCCTTGCAAATCTCCCCCGTCAATCCAAATATAATCGTGTGCTGGATTAGGGAATA
>CAZLXD010000204.1:0-5924 GCA_964563185.1 uncultured Chitinophaga sp. | reverse complement strand
CAGCAAGAATTAAACGCAAGCTGAACGAAATACGCCCCAAAGGAATTACCCCTTTAGTGTATTCCATTGAAAAATGCGCCACAGACTTTGGAAAGGTCCGCGCCAAGAATATTCTTATTGTCATTACCGATGGAGAAGATGCCTGCACAGGCGATCCTTGTAATGTGGCGCTCACCCTTCAGCGAAATAATATTGTGCTGCGGCCCTTTATTATAGGTATGCAGTTGCAACCTAAAAGCTACGACAATCTGGATTGCATGGGTAAACTATTTAATACAGGCAATTCTGATGAATTCAACACAACGCTGAAAAAAGTGGTATTAGAATCTATTGCCAAAACCACGGTGCAGGTAAATCTGAATGACAAAAGCGGCAGGCCTACCGAAACCGATGTAAACATGACTTTGTATGACATAGAAAGCGGTTTGCCGAAGTATAATTTTTACCATACCCTCAACACCCGTGGTCTGCCCGATACACTGACTATTTCGCCCATGTTTAAGTATCGCTTGCAGGTGCATACGGTGCCGCCTTTAGTAAAGGACAGCATAGAGCTGCGGAAGAACCATCACAACGTTATTACGCTGAATGCTGCACAGGGGTATGTAAACTTTACTTTACAAGGAGCTACAACTAAAGCAAGCGCCAGCGAAAGAATAAAATGCCTTGTTCACCTGCCCGGTAACGAGCAAACACTCTATGTTCAAAAACTTAACACGGTAGAAAAGTATCTTACCGGTAATTACGATTTGGAAATTCTTACCCTGCCGCGCCTGTTTTTGAAAAACGTACAGGTAGAGCAAAGCAAAACTACAGATGTGCAGATTCCTGCACCGGGCATACTGACTATCAGCAAAAGTTTTGAAGCTTACGGAGGCATTTTCATTTTAGAAGAAGGCAGAATGAAAAAGATTTACGACCTGAAACTGAAAGACAGACAGGAAACCATCGCTCTTCAACCCGGAAAATACATGCTGGTGTATCGCTCTAAGTTTGCCAAAACTATCCACACCTCCGTTGAAAAACAGTTTGAGGTAACATCGGGTGGAACTTTAAGTTTGAGGCTTTAAAACCGTCCACAGCAAGGGCAAAAAAACTCCAAATGGCATTAGCAGATTACGTAGTAACCGGCAAAAAGGATACCCGCTCGGGTTTTGGTGCAGGCATGTTAGAACTGGGCAGAACAAACCCTAACGTAGTAGCGCTTTGCGCTGATTTGGCAGGCTCATTAAAACTGGATGACTTTATTAAAGAATTTCCCGAGCGCTTTGTACAATGTGGCGTAGCCGAAGCCAACATGATTGGAGTAGCAGCCGGTATGACTATAGGAGGTAAAATTCCCTTTGCCACTACCTTTGCCAACTTTGCCACAGGAAGGGTATATGATCAGATTCGCCAGTCGGTAGCTTACTCCGGCAAGAACGTAAAAATCGGAGCATCACATGCAGGTTTAACCTTAGGCGAGGATGGAGCCACTCACCAAATACTGGAAGATATTGGCTTAATGCAAATGTTGCCGGGTATGGTAGTAATTAACCCTTGCGATTACAACCAAACTAAAGAAGCTACCATTGCTGCGGCCGAATATTTCGGGCCTGTTTACCTGCGCTTTGGCCGCCCCGCTTGGCCCATTTTTATGCCCGAAGGAAGTTTTAAACTGGGTAAAGCCATTGTGATGAGCGAAGGCAAGGATGTTACCATTTTTGCTACCGGCCATCTGGTCTGGAAAGCTGTTGAAGCCGCTAAGCAGTTAGAAGCCGAAGGCCTTTCGGTGGAGCTAATTAACATACATACCATTAAACCATTAGATGCAGAAACCATCTTAAAATCAGTTTCAAAAACCAAATGTGCCGTAGTGGCCGAGGAGCACAACCGCATTGGCGGCTTAGGTTCTTCTGTGGCACTTCTTCTTGCACAGGAGTTTCCGGCTCCTTTAGAGTTTGTAGCCGTAAACGATGAGTTTGGCGAGAGCGGAACCCCCGACCAACTAATGACCAAGTACGGATTAGATACCGTTAATGTGGTGAACGCAGCGAAGAAAGCTTTGGCGCGCAAAAAATAAGGCCGCTTAAACTTTTAACAACTCTGCCCGTCTATCTTTACATCAACTACTTCCTATGACCGACAGTGAGCTATTGGATTTATTCCATTCAGGTGCCCGCGAAAAAGCCTTTACGCTTTTGGTAGAGAAATACCAGCAGCGGGTGTATTACCACATCCGCAGAATGGTAAAGGTGCATGATGACACCGATGATGTAATGCAGAACACGTTTATGAAAGTGTGGAGAGGCCTGGAAAATTTCCGCAATGAAGCTCAGTTGTTTACCTGGATTTACCGCATTGCTACCAACGAAACCATTACGTTTCTAAACACCCGCAACCGCAAAGCCACCGTTTCGTTTGACGGAACAGATACTGATGATGATGAAGGCTATGCTCCAAGCAACTACATAAAGGGAGAAAGCCATCAGGTAGATGCCGATGATATACAGGCAAGGCTGCAACGCGCCATTGACAGCCTGCCCGAAAAACAGAAAATGGTTTTTAATCTGCGCTACTACGATGAAATGCCTTATGAGCAAATGAGTGAGGTATTGGATACAAGCGTTGGTGCACTAAAAGCCAGCTACCACCATGCGGCACAAAAAATTGAGAAAGTTTTGTTGGGCGAAGATTAAACCTTAACAGCAGCCGAAAGTCTTAGAACCGGATATGGAAACCCGTGATGACATATTGAAAGAGTTAAGGGAAATAGCCCCTGGGTTGGCGAAGTTGCACAAGGTTAACCTGTATACGGCACCCGAAAATTACTTTCTGAACTTCAGTATCGGTGTTTTAGAGAGAGCGAAACAGAGTGAAGTGCAGGAAGAATTGACGGTGTTGGCTCCGGCTTTATCGAAACTGAAAGAGCAAAAACCAACGGTTCCCGCCACTTACTTCACTACTTTTTCTTCCTCACTGATAGATAAAATCAGAGTTGAAGAAATTTCGAGAGAACTGGCAGAGATTGCCCCAACGTTAAACGGACTACAGAAAGTGAATCCGTATAAAGCACCCGAAGGTTACTTTGCCTCGTTCCCGACACAAATACAAAAGCAAACTGCTGCCGGAGAAGCAAGGCCCGAAAGTGCCGTGCCCGGTTGGCTAAGCCAATTGAACATCTTACTTGATAGTGTGGTCAGCGCGGCATTTAAGCCGCAATATACATTTGCTTTTGCAGGCAGTGCCGCTATGGTAATGATTGTGGCAATGATGTTTTTTAAAGCAGAACCCATTATTGAAGGGTGCGCCAAAGATGATTTGCTGTGCCAGTTAGATAAAGTAAGCAGCGAAGATTTGGAGGCATATTTTGCAACACACACAGATGAGTTCAGTCGCAGTGTGTTGGATGTTTCTGTTGATGATAAGCGCCTTCAGAAGGCAGTAGGAGTTAGTAAAGGAAGTATCGATGATGTATTGCTGAACAGCATTTCAGATGAAGAACTGAATACTGCTGTTTTAGACTAAAATAAAGTATGACAAAATAATAACCCTTAAATAAGAGACATGAAAAGTGTAATGATGAGAGCAGTGCGTTCTGCACTAATGTTAGTGATTGGATTAGTAACTGTAAACAGTTTTGCACAAGGCCCAGGTGGCAGTGGTAAAGGCGATAAGATTGAAGCCTTGCGGGTAGCTTTTATTTCGCAACGGTTAAACCTTACACCGGAGGAAGCGCAAAAATTTTGGCCCATCTACAATCAGTATGTTGCTGATATGAAGAAGTTGCGCGATAACTTTGGAATGGGCCCCGATAAACCAAAACTGACAGCGGAACAATCACTGGATTTTGAGCAAAAGAAGCTTGATTTAAAGAAGAGCTACAAGGCAAAATTTGAAACGGTTATAGGAAAAGAGAAGGTAAACACGCTTTATGCTTTAGAAGAGGAGTTTAAGCAAAAACTGAAAGAAATGCGCGAGGAGCGCCAGCAGCAAAAGGGACAGGGTCCCCCACCGGGAGGAGGCAGATAAGTAGAACAATCCACTCAACATGAAAATACTTTTACCACTCTTTGTTGCCGTAACCCTGAATGTTACGGCACAAACCTTTCAGCTAACGGTCAACAACGGCTACGGAGGCGGAACCTACACGGCAGGTGATACCGTGCATATTTGGAGCGCTGCTATTCCCGCCAATAATGTGTTCGACAAATGGACGGGTGATGTTTCTGTTTTAGAAAGCAAAGACGAGTGGCACACTACCGCGGTAATGCCTTCGCAAAATGTATCGGTTACTTCGAACTTTAAAACGGCAAGCACTTACTCTATTCAGCACGAATCAATCATGGGGCGTGATACGCTGAAGGAGGTTTACTCTTACTTTCCGCCCGTTTACAGAGGAGTTATTTTTTGTTTTCATGGAACGGGAGGTTCGGCTACAAACTGGACCACACTTTTTGAATACAAACAATTTCTGAACGATGCGGTGGCTGACTCCTTTGCTTTTATTATTACAGAATCGGAAGAAACAACCAAGCAAGCCGACCTGAATGCGAATGGCAAAACCAATCAATGGAACTATCTTCCTTACGATTCTACCAACGTTGACTTTGCAAACATCAAAACACTGATAGATACTTTTACTCAGCGCGGCAAGATAAACGCCACAACACCTTTTTATGCAGTGGGAATGAGTAATGGGGGCGCTTTTTCTTCTACAATAGCAACCTTTTATAAATGGGATGCAGCAGTTTCATATTGCGCACCTGCATCGCAGGTACTTGCCAACTTAACTACTGTTCCTATACAATGGTGTATGGCGGTGCATGATGAACATCCGCAGGTTGGGCCGCAGGGTAATGCCGATGCTTTATCAAATCATAATACATTGATAAGTCGTGGCATTTGTTCTAACTATTTTGCAAACGACCGCTCGCCTGTATATCCGGAAAGGTTTATGCGCATTGGAAGTATCACTTCTACAAAGTCGGCCAATCTTTTTGCTGAATTTCAATCACACAGCTTACTGGATGCAAACAACTACCTGCTTTATCCTTCCGACACTATTGCGCAGAAAATTATAGCCGCACCGCTTACCTTTCCCACTTTTCTTTCCCTAACTACTACCGAGAAAATTTATGTAGCGAACGAAGTGGATGCTATGTATGCCGGCCACCAGTTCTACAGCGACTACAACAAAAAGACTTTAAAGTTTTTCCGCTCGCCATGCGATACGGTAGAAGTGCCAACTGCGGTGAATGAAGTAATTGAACCAAGGTATGTGCTTCACGTTTATCCCAACCCAATGATAAACAGCCTGAATATAGAAGCGGGAGATGTTTCTATTGGTGAGGAACTGTTTGTGTTTGATATTCTTGGTAATAATGTGTTAAGCCAACGTATTGCCGAAAAACAATTTTCAGTTTCAACGGCAATGCTTCATTCAGGCGTTTACTTTGTAAAAGTTGCCAATCAGGTAAAGCGCGTTATTAAAGAATAAAAGGGATAACTGCTTTTCTTTCCTTCGGATAATCAGGAAATTTATCGTGGTACCACTTGTGGTGGTCAAGCGTGCGCGGCACTAAGTTTACAAATGTCCAAAGCGGGAAACTCCAGCCGGGTAAGGCACCAAACATAATAGCATAGCCGGTCCACTCAATTATTTCGCCAAAATGGTTGGGGCACGAAATGTACTTGAACAGAAAACCGGTGGGGATTTTATAGCCTGTCTCTCCGGGCTTACGGAGATTTATGAGCATGTTGTCGCTCTTTACATTAATAAACACTCCTGTAACAAATACCAACAAACCTATAATGAACAAAGGGGAAGTGAAAAACTCATTACCATAATTACCGCCTATGTTGCCCAGATAGTAACCTATAATAAATGTATAGGATTAGGCGCTTAGTTCTTTAAGGGATATGAATAAAGGGACAGCCGCCAC
>CAZLXD010000203.1:575-6047 GCA_964563185.1 uncultured Chitinophaga sp. | reverse complement strand
GTTGTAAAACGTGTATAAATGTAAAGATATTTTGTGCATACAGGCAATAGCTGATAAAATACTTTCTAAATTTACGCTGTTAAAAACTTACCACACTTTATATATGTTTAAAAAACTACCCTTCCTTATTGCAGCATTATGTGCTGTCGACTCCTTTGCGCAGACCTTTACAAACACTACCGGTGGTGCTATTCCCGATGCTCCTGCTGATGAAGTTTGTTTTGATTTAACTGTTTCGGGTTTGCCCAATGCCGCCAACTCATCATGGGGAATTACCACTGCCTGCATTGATATTACCCATACCTGGGATGGCGACCTGCGCATAACATTGCGTTCGCCATTGGGTTTTGAAGCCATACTTTCAAACGGGCACGGTGGCGATGGTGATAATTATACAGCCACCTGTTTTCGCGAAGATGCAGAGGACGGTTATGTTTCGCAGGCGGGTGCACCTTTTACCGGCACCTTTATTCCCGACCAAAGTATTAATGCCTTTAATATAGGTATGAACCCCAACGGAACCTGGCAACTGTGTGTGCAGGATCTGGCGGGGGCTGATGTAGGAACGGTAAACAGTTTCAGCGTTACGTTCGGTTCAAATCCTCCATCCGATCCGTTGCCTCCTCCGGGACCCTGCGGATTGGCAGCTCCGGGTAACTGCCTTTGTCCTGATGGCAGCGATACCTGCGACCTTCTTCCTGATATGATTGCCAGCGCAGCCATTATTGCAGCCGAACATACCGAGTATGTGGGTTACCTGCGTATGAGTAATGCTACACCCAATATCGGGTGGGGACCTATGGAAATTCACGGTGTTGATTCGTGCTTTTGCGGTACAGAGCTTATTCCTTGCCCGAGCGATCCTAATTTTGTTTGCCCCGATTTAAGCTACCTGAAGCAACGTGTGCACCAGACTATTTACCGCAGAGAAGGAAACACCATGACTTCTTATACACGCCCTGCCGGGGTTATGAGTTTTCACCCTGACCATGGTCACGTGCATGTGGACGATTGGGCGCAGTTTTCGGTGCGCAGAGATAATGGCGACCCTAACCCCCTGAACTGGGATATGATTGCCGAAGGACAGAAGGTGAGCTTTTGTCTTATTAATCTGGGCGACTGCACCAACAACTATGGCTGGTGCATTGATCAGGTAACTGGCGATACACTGACTACTGCCGATATTCCTAACTTCCCCTTTGGTGTTGTTACCGGCTGCGGGGTTGACCAGGGAATTTATACCGGTAATCTGGATATTTACAGCCAGGGTTTGCCGGGTATGGATATTCAGTTTCCTGCCGATATCTGCAACGGTGATTATTATATAGTTTCAACTACCGATCCTGATAATGATTTTCTGGAAACCAACGAAAACAACAACACCGTTGTGGCACCCATCAGCTTAACCATGCAGACCGAACCAACGCCTCCGGTGGCGCAGTTCTCGTATTCGGTAAGCGGCTCTACGGTTCACTTTTTTAATACACCCGATGTAAACGGTATTTTTAATTGGGATTTTGGTGACGGAACTGCTTCCAGCGTACAAAACCCAACGCACGTGTATCCGGTGGATGGTAACTACGATGTTACGCTTACGGTTACCAACCATTGCAGCGGTGAGGTGGACAGCATTACCTATGATGTAAACATTTTTACTACCGGTATTGAGGCTTACGAACAGCGCACGAGTTTGCTGGCCGCATATCCTAATCCGTATAAAAATGCTACTACCATTGCTTATTTCTCGGATGGCAAAACGCCACTTACCTTAGAGGTGTTTAACATTGTAGGCGAGCGGGTGGCTACACTGGTAAACGGTGTTGAAAGCACCGGCCGCCACGAGCTGAACTTCAGTGCAAAGGCACGCGGGATGAGTGCAGGTGTTTACTTTGTGCGTTTGCAAAGCAACGAGCGTAGTGTTACGCTAAAGATTTCGGAGATAGAGTAGAGGCAATTAGCTGATTAGCTAATTAGCTGATGTAAAAAAAGAGAAGTCCCGCAGTACTGCGGGACTTCTCTTTTTTTATGATTATCGTGAACGTATTCTTTTCTTTTTCTTCTTCGGGTTTTGGCTGGTATGGAAGACTGCAAAAACAATTACTGTTTTAGCATCTTCAATCTGGTAAAGCACTACGTAAGAAAACCTTTTCAGTGGTGCTTCTCTTATTTCACCGTGCTTTTTCTGAAAGATAGCAGGGTTTGTTTCTAAATAAGAAAGCACCTCTTCAACATCATCAATAAATTCATAGCCTAAGCCGGGCTTTTGCTCTTCATGCCATTGCGATGCCTCATAAATATCCTGATTGGCTTCGGGCTTGTTGTAAACGATAAACTTCATTTACCCAATTCTTTTCTGATAGCTTTAAGTGAAGCTTTCCAAGGGTAGTTTTCTGTTTTGCCGGCTTTGTGGTTTTTAACCCGTTTATCAAGCTCGGCTAATTGTTTTTTTGATAAACCTAATTCAGTATTGCTGAATTCTTTTACCATTACAAAAACACTTTTTAAAAAACGCTCGTCATTAACTGCACCAAGCATTTTGGTGATGTTGGTTTTTAATTCTACTGTACTCATGGTAGTTTGTTTGTTGCAAATATAAGCCTTTATAAAAAGGTAATATGTAAAATTTAAGAGGTAATATTTATGGCAGGCTGCCCATAAATATTACCTCTTAAATATTACTTCTTAAATAGCTTACTCTTTTACAACCTTCCTGTTTACCTGCTGCTCGTCCGCCTCAGGCGGACGTAGTAAATAAATGCTCCCGCCTGAGGCGGGACTGAGTGCGATTGCAAATCGCTTGCTCAATGGTTCGGGATTGCAAATCCCGACCAACGGGTTCGTTAGTGATTGAAATCGCCCAATCGCCCAATCACTAAATCACTAAATCACTAAATCACTAAATCACAATTATTCCTTACTCCAACACAATATCCGCCACATTTACCTCAATTCCGGTAGTGTGGTCGGGTATGGTGAGGGTTATTTTTCCGGCCAGAGCTCCAACTTCGGTGCGCAGGGTTACTTCGCCTAATACGGTAGTTTCCATAACGTAGCGCCCTTCGCTGTTGGTGGTGGCGGTGGCGGATGATTCGTCCATAGTTAGTAAAGCGTTGGGTACTGCAGCACCTAATGGGTCTTTTACTAATCCGGTAAGCGTTGCCGGTGCTCCTTCGGTAACATATACCACTCCCCAGAGGCGGGCGTTGGCACGTTTGCTTTCGGGAGTTTCTTCGTTAAAAAAGGTTTCCACTTCGTCCCATACTTTTTTAATGATTGGGTCAACCAGTGTGTGCATGCTTTCTACGGCTTCCTGTTTCTGGTCTAATAAAAATGCGAAGTTATCATGTACGGTCATCTGTGTTTCCATAGCAGTAAGGGCTGTCTGCACTTCGGCTATATCGGGGTTTGCCATTGGCACTCCTCCGTTAAGCAGTCGCTCGGCATCACCATCTATAAGATGATGCGCCCATAGTTTTACCAAATCTTCGGTGCCCATATCGGGTACGGCATCGCTGCTTGTTTCTAAGCCATAGTAAGAGCGGTGTCCGGCCGGATATTTTCCGCGTGCCACCCCCAGGTTAAACACCTGTATAAAATGACTGTTAAACATACGGCAGGTGTTTACAGCCGTATCTTTTACAGGCGTATTGGTATTTAAATTTGCTTTGGCCGTAGCCGAAGCCTGTATAGCCTGATTATACAGGGGAGTTTGGGCTACCACCCGTGCCTGTGTGGCAGCGGTAAGTGCGTTTACCCCTCCGGGCGGGTTGGTGTTAGCTTCATTGGCATTATTAATAGCCGTTTGGCGGGTAATGTCTGATTTGGGTAATCTGCGTGTAATTGACATAATACTGGTGTTTAGTAGTTAGTAATTGGGTTTAGTGTTGGTTTTTGTAAGTGATTGATTGTGTGGCTGGAAGGTGGTCTTTTGAAAGCAAAACAGAGGCTGACAGGTCTGGAAGGCAGTCTTCTGCAAAGAAAACAGATGCTGACAGGTCTGGAAGGCAGTCTTTTGAAAGCAAAACAGAGGCTGACAGGTCTGGAAGGTAGTTCCCGGAACACAAAACAGGTGCTGACCGGTCCGGAAGGCAGTCTCCTGAGATGCAAATAGTGGCTGACAGGTCTGGAAGGTAGTACCCGAAAAACAAAACAGAGCCTGACAGGTCTGGAAGGTGGTGTTTAGAAAGGAAAAGAGAAGCCGACAGGTCTGTTGTTGGCTGTTGGCTGTTGGTCCGCCTGAGGCGGATTGGCTGTTGGCTGTTGAATTCATTCGGACGGCTAATGTATAAACTTTGTCTGACAAAAGCAACAGTTAAGTGGTTTTTTTGTAAAAATGCGGCAGTAGGCAGCGGCAGTAATGAAAAGCGGCAGTTGGCAGAGGCAGTCTCAACAAACTGCCGCTGCCAACTGCCGCTGCTTACTGCCTACTGCCGCTACTTCCCCCGCTGTCTCACCGCCTCATACAGCACCACCCCGGCCGAAACCGATACATTAAGTGATGAAATTTCGCCTGCCAGCGGAATGACCACCAGCTTATCGGCATTGCGCAGAATATCGTTGGAGATACCTGTTTCTTCGGAGCCTAAGACAAAAGCAGTAGGCAGAGTATAATCCACAGAAGTATAGGTGTCTTTGGTTTTTTCGGTACAGGCCACTACCTGCAGGCCGCTGTTGCGCAGCAAAGCCACCACCTCTTTCAGTGACGAAGCCCTGCAAATAGGTATTTTAAACATAGCCCCTGCCGATGATTTAATAGAATGTGAATTGATTTGTGCCGAGCCCTTGTCGGGAATAATAATGGCGTGCACCCCGGCACACTCGGACGTACGCACAATAGCGCCCATATAGCACACATCGGTTATGCCGTCAAGAATAACCAGCAGCGGAGTTTCGCCACGCTCAAAAATTTCGGGCAACACGTTCTCTAATTTATGATAAACCACAGGCGACATAATAGCCACCACCCCCTGATGGTTTTTAAACGTAATGCGGTTAATGCGCTCCAGCGGAACATATTGAAAAGGGATGTTAGCCGTTTTAATCAACTGATGCAGGTCTGCCATCTGCGGGCTTTTAACCCCGTTCTGCAAAACAATTTTATCAATCTCTTTCCCCGATTTTATTGCTTCAATAACCGGGTGAATACCGAAAACAATCTCGGTTTTGCGGGTGGGTGATAGTTCCATGGGACAAATATATCTTAAAATAAAACGGAATTATTAATCAATAGCACCTTTCCTAATCATGCCACAGATTTCACAGATTGTCGCAGATTGTTGCCGCAGATTATTTTTCTGTGAATGAAATCTGTGTTAATCTGTGAAATCTGTGGCAAAAAATGATTTCTGAACATTGCTGCCATCTTCGAAATAAAAAAGCCCTGCCTGAAAGCAAGGGCTTCTTTGTGTGTTAATTGATTTTAGTAATACCTCAATCTTATAACGTCAGCAAGGTATTTTGAAAGGCGGATAA